>NZ_JBIVGD010000009.1:22108-193665 GCF_044748465.1 Paenarthrobacter sp. NPDC089988 | reverse complement strand
TGCATCAAGCGCTACCTCGCCCGCCACATCTACCGCACACTCAACGCCTCAACAACAAGCGCGCCTTGACAGACATAGAAGAGTCTAGGGGACAGGGCTTGCTCTATTGACGGCTCAGTGGAGCAGGTGCTGTCCCCTACTTGGGAGGAATTACGACGCGCGGAGACTGGCTAAGTATTCAACCGGCGCCAGGGCGTCGGGCTGCTTCGTCTGACGCGTGATGCCGGGCGTCGAGCTGGCCAGCCGGTCGGCCGAGCGTCCCAGACACTGCAAGAGACTGGTCACCGAAACGCCCGCCTCCGACTTCTGGCGAAGCGCAGAGATGTACCGCCGCGCGGTGCATCCGCTGATGCCCGTTGCCATGACGTTTTCCGTTGGCGCGTGGTCCAAGGCAGGTACCAGTGCGATCCCCACCCCGGACCGGACCATGCCGCGCAGGGCATCATAGTTGTTGCTCCGCACCGTGATTCGCGGCTCGAAACCTCCGCTGGCGCACAAATGCCTGAGGCACGCGTCGCCGGAAGAGTCTTCCTTGGTGGATACCCAGTTTTCCCGGGCAAGGTCCTGGAGCGTGATCTGCTCGGCTCCGGCAAGCCTGTGCTTTTCGGGGAGCAGCAACAGGAGTTCCTCGGCCAGCAGCGGGACGGCGACCACGTTGGAAGGCCATTGCTGCGGGACCAGGTCGTAGTGGAAAGCCACGGCAACATCCAGCGCTGAATCCCTGACCATGGCCGCCAGGTCCGTGGGGCAGCCTTCCTCCAGTTCCACCGTGGAGGTGGGATGCCTGCGCAGGTATGACGCCAGTCCGGCGGGCAGGAGTCGTTGGCTCGCCGTGCTGAAGCTGCCCAGCCGCATGAGCCCGTAATTGCCTTTGCTGAAGCCCTTCATCTCGTCTTCGAGGGTGCTGAGGGCGTTGATGATGTCGCGCGCCCGGGTGGCCAGGAACTTTGCTGCCTCGGTGGGGCGGATGCTCTGGGCATCACGCTCCACGAGCGGAGCCTGCACAGCACGCTCAAGCGCGGCCACTTGCTGTGAAACGGCCGAGCCGGTGTAGCCGATTTCGCGGGCAGCGTCAGCGAAGGATCCTGTGCGAAGGACCACGGAGAGGGTGCGGAGATGGACTGGATTTAACATGGCGTTGCTATTTCCCCGTTGGTGGGGTGAGGAGTTGCTCCACGTCCACTGCTCCGCCAGCGGCTTCGAAGTCCAGTTGCGTCTGTTCGCGCAGCCGCTCGTCCGCCAAGTAGTCGGCAACCGTCAAAGCGAGGCCGATGGCACCGTCCACTACGGCTTGGTCTCCGGCGGGACTGATGGCGTGCTGCCCGAACTCCACCGTGTGCATGGGCGTTGTTTCCCGGGAGATGCTGATGGTCGGGTGGATGGAGGGGAGCCGCAGGCTCAGGTTACCCAGGTCCGTGGACCAGCCGCCGCCCACAAGCTGGGTCTCCAGGGTGATGGCTCGGCCGCGGGAAGACATGTGTCCGTGGTACCTGGCTGCAAGGGCGTGGTTGCTGCGCACGGGAAGATACGCCGGGAACGGATCCCAGGTTGTTTCGAGCCGCGTGCCCGTCATGAGTGCGGCGCCCTCCAGAACGTTCTGGACTCTCTGGGACAGATCCACCAAGCCGTCGGGGTCCAGCGAGCGGATTTCGACGACGGCGCTCGCCAGGTGGGGGACGACGTTCACCGCAGACCCGCCCTCGACGATCAGGCAGTGCAGCCGGTCCGTCGCCGGGATGTGCTGCCGAAGCGCCGCAATGCCTTGATAGGCGGCCACTACGGCGTCCAGGGCATTGCGGCCCATGTGCGGTGCCGACGAAGCATGGGCGGCTACCCCGTGGAAGGTGACATCAACATCGCGGACGGCCAGCGAGGCAAACGACGCTGCTTCGGATTCACCCGTGAAGGGATGCAGCATGACCACGGCGTCGATGTCGTCGAAGGCGCCGGCCCGTGCAAGCAGTTCCTTGCCATTGCCGTTTTCCTCTGCGGGGGTGCCGATAAGGACCACTGATCCACCGAGTTCCTCAATGTGAGCGGCCACGCCCAGGAATGCGCCGACCGCCGCTGCGCAGATGACGTTGTGGCCGCAACCGTGGCCCACTCCAGGGAGGGCGTCGTATTCGGCGAGCACTGCAACCTTTGGTGAGCCCGAACCCGCCTCTGCGCGCAGTGAGGTGCGCAGGCCGTAGCGGCCAACCTGAACTGGGAAACCCCGGTACCTGAGGAACTCAGCGGCGAAGGCAACGGAGAGTCGTTCTTCGAAACCCACCTCCGCAATGCCATGGATGCCGTGACTGAGTTCCCGGAGATCGGTGGTCAGGTCCTCGATGCTGCTGGTGATGCTACGGGCAACTGCTTCGGGTGCTCCGAGGATGCCGGTGAGAGTGAGGTTGGACGGGTGCTTTTCCACGGTATCCACGTGGCGTCCTTTCAAGAAGGGGGAAGTGAAGGAGGCCAGCGTTCGGACGTCGTCGTCCGCTCGTTGGCTCGTTATTTTACTTAAGATACATCTGGATATGTGTTAAGAACAGCTAATCATGCAAGAATGTTCCATGACCGAAAAACCACTCCCGGACGTGTCAAGGCTGCGCCTTCTCAACGAGGTTGCACGGCAAGGATCGCTGGCTGGAGCGGCCCGGGTCTTGGGCATCACATCCTCGGCCGTTTCGCAGCAAATCAGCATCCTGGAGAAGGAAACCGGAGTTCAGCTCCTGGACCGTTCGTCGCGCGGGGTAGGGCTGACCGGTGCGGGGGAAATCCTGGTGGAACATGCCCGGGCGGTGGTCCGGCTCCTCGAAGCCACCCGGGCCGAAATGGATCAACTCAGCGGCGAACTGGCGGGAAGGGTGCGGATCGGCTCCATCCCCTCCCTTGCCCGGAACGTTCTGCTGCCGGTCGCGGAAAAGCTGGAGGTGACCGCGCCCGACATCGAACTTACCGTCAACGTCGTCGAGCCCGTGGACAGTATTGAGCAATTGCTGAACGGCGCCCTGGATATCGCGATTGTCGATCTTTACGACAATGTCCCTGTTGCTTTCCCCGACTACCTGGTCACGCGTGAAGTCATGAATGAGCCCCTGGTCCTGGTCACGCCGCCGGACTATGTGGTGCCCCCGCGGCTGAAGCTGACCGATCTCAAGAATGCGGACTGGGTGCTGACTCCAGAGGCCGGGGCGTGCGGACAGGCCGTACGCTTCGCGTGCCGGAATGAGGGATTCGAGCCGAACAGCCGCTGGGTGGTGGATGATCTTCTTCTGCTGGTCGAGGCCATTTCCCGTGGCAGGGGAATTTCGCTGCTGCCTCCGCTGTCCGTGGACGACACCGTGGCACCCGTCGGGATCCATGCGTTCGACAAGCCGCGTATCCGGCGTCGGGTGCTCACGGTAACGCGGAGCAGCGATGCCCGCCGGCCCATCATCAAGGCTGTCTTGGACGAAGTCCACGGGCTATTGGGCGCCGCCGTTGCCTAAGGCGCGCGCCGCTAATGTCGTTCTCGGATATGACCTTGTGTCAGGGCTGGAACCCGGCCGCCCAGTCGTTGAGTTCCTCAACGGCGGCCGCAAGATCGATGTCCATGCCCAGCCTTCCGGCCAGCGTCGCGAACTCCGGACCCCAATTTTCATGGATGACAATTGCGGTAGGCCAAACCCTCGCCTGGACCCCATTCATGCTCCCGATCCGGGCTCTGGTGCGGAAGATGTCTTCGCACGCTTGCAGCAGGGGCTCGGTTCCCAGTCCTGGGTCAAAGACATTCCGTTTCAGCAGCAGGATGTCCAGTACGTCGCGTTCCCGTTCCTCGTGGCCGGGACCAGTGCAGGCGTGCAGCTTTTGGGCAACTTGGTACTCCGGTGAGATGGAGGCGAGTGTCACTGCGGGTGTGGGTATACCGAAGGGCTCAAGGCGAGGGGCGGGCACGCTGTCATTGGACGTGTCCATGGCACCTTCCAGGAAGGACACCTCAAGGACCACCTTGCGGAACAATTTCCTCGCGAAGAAAATCTGGATCTCATGTCGCCGGGGATTTGTTGCAGCGAGGGCAACTTCGATGTCTCCGGTTCGGGCCTTGAGGACGAATGTGAAGTCACCGAGTGGCCTGGCTAATGTTTCCCGCAAGAAGGAGTCAAAACGGTCGGCCTCCGCCGTGAAAAATGTGTCGACGTCCTGCGTGGCGCGGGCGGCCGGGTGCAGGGACCATTCCAGATAGGCTCCGCCTTTCAGCCTAAGGAAGGGCTTGCCACCACTGCCTTTTGGCCGTTGAAGGGCTGCCATGAGGACGCTTGCGGCAATGGTCCAGGTGGTTACTTGGTCCGGCTCGCCCGTCTCCGTGTTGCGAATTGCAGCCAACAGCGATGAGGCGGTCTTCGCGGGTTTGACCCTGGCTGGCAGATCTCCGTATTTCACCTGGCCTCCTCTCCAAGCTGGTATCGATGAATAAGGTCCTGCGCTTCGGACTCCTCTATGAGTTCCCTCCTGGTCGCCGTCCGGATAGCCTGTGAGGCCAACCCGCGGCGCATGCCCTCATCGAGCGCCCGGGCGACGGCCCGGTGAACGGGAAGCATCGGAAGTCCCTTGTGGAACTCGATGTCAAACTTTCCCTTGTGGAGGCAGTAGTGGTCCTTGCCTTTGCGGCGAATCCGTGTCCCGGGCGGCACGGCAACATGGATTTCACGTGGGTTAACGTCGCAGAGATCGAGGAGCAGCAATACGCTCTCTGAGTCCAATGCAGAATCCGTTCCGGCCCAAAGCAAAGCCAGTCGGTACTCGGTGGTCTCGTCCACCGGGATCTCGGGAAACCTGTAGATCCCGTGGAGCTCGTGCGTCAGGCGTCCGCGATGAGCCATGCGGGACAAGGCTTTCGGGTCCATGCCAACTGCGACGGCCGCATCTGTGTCCACGAACCCTCCGTGGTCCATTCCAATTTCCCGGAGCTGACTCACCTTTGTCATGCCAAAAGGTTACTATTTTTAGTCACCTTTTGGCAGATTGTGCTTCCTTCCTGCCGCTGAGCATGAGCCAGCCTTAATGCGCCGCTGCCTAAGGCGCGCGCCGCCGTCGTGCCTTAACCGGCACCCAAACCGCAGCCAAAGAAAGTCTTGCGGCAGCCCCAGCAAACCTCGTTCTGTTGCAGGGTTAAACCTTGATTTCCCGTTCCATGCTTGAAGTGATCAGTGACGATCACCACAAAGGAGAACGAAGAAATGACCACCCTCGAACGACGTTTCGCAGAGCTTCCCGGCCACTGGCAGGTGCCGGGCCACTTCAAGATCAACCACAGCCACGGCATCCGAGTGGGGGACATGATCTACGTCGGTGGCCAGGAAGACCTCGACGAACAAGGCAACGTCCGCAACCCCGGCGACATTGTGGCGCAGTGCAAGTCCGTCATGGAGTCGCTCAAGCGGGTCATCGAAGAACTGGGCGGCACCATGGGTGACGTGGTCCAGTTCAACACCTTCTACGCCGGCGAACTCAGCTACGAAGAATGGCAGCGCACGTACGACATCCGCTTCAGCTACTTCCCGGCCCCGGGCCCCACAGCCACGGGCATCCTGATCGGCGAAGAACTTAACCTCCCCGGCATCCGGGTTGAGGTCAACGCCGTCGCCATTGTCGGGAGCGCCGCCACCCGCGTGGAAGCGTTCGACGGCGGAACGCAGGCAGCGCTCGACGTTCCGCTCGCCGGGGTGGCCGGCAATGTCTGAGGTCAAGCCCCTGCTTGGCGTCATCCTCTGCGACCTCGACTCCTACCCCGTCGACTACGTGGAGTGCCTCACCCCGGATGCGCCCGGCATCAGCGACAATCCCGTGGGCTTCTTCGAGAACCCGGCCAGCTGGCAGGGCCTTCCCGTGGCCTATGCGGTGGCCAGAGGCGCCCGTGTTGAACCTCTGGTCAACGGCGAACCTGAAGCCGTCGAGGCCTTCTGGGCAGCGAGTGAAAAGCTCGCTCACTGCCCTTTGGTGATCACGGACTGCGGCTTCTTCTTCTACGCCCGCAAAGACATGCGCCAAACTGCCAACGTCATCACCAGCGGATTGGACCTCCTGCCCATCGCCTCGGTGTTGACCAGCAAGGACATTGGCGTCCTCACGGTTTCGGAATCGCTCGCCACCAAGCTTCTCGGCGATCACGTACTGTCCTCCCGGATCGTCATTGCGGGCATGGAGGGTGAGCCCGGTTGGGCCACCATGCTGACCAACGACCATGCCCTCGGCAACGGCTGGGACCAGCCACTGCTGAAAGAAGGCGTGGCGTCCGTAGTGAGGCGGGAGTTCGGGCCGGGCGGCCGCTTCGAGAACATTGGCGTGTTGGTGCTCGAATGCACACTTCTTCCCGAATTCCGCCGTGAGATCCGCAAGTACACCAGCGTGCCGATCCTGGACGTCGCCTCCTTCGCGCTCAACGCGCTCGGTGCAGGGTTCGACGCCGGTGCTGACGCCGCCGACGGGCCGGCCGCCGACGGGAATTCGGCCGCCGGCGCACACGCCGCGTCAGTCCAATGACACAAGCCAGGAACGAGTTAGCCATGCAAGAAGATCCCGCACAGGATCGGACCGCCATTTCGCTGGAATCGGTGGTCAAGCGATTCGGGAACCACACGGTAATCAACGATGTGTCCTTGTCTGTCCGCGAGGGGGAAGTGGTTGCGATTATCGGCCCCAGTGGTGCTGGCAAGAGCACTTTGCTCCGCTGCATCAACCTGCTGGAAGTCCCGGACAGCGGACGGATCACGGTTGAGGGCAACCAGGTGGACGCAGGAACCGAGATCAGCCACAAGGACCTGGTCCGTTTGCGCCGCCACGTGGGGATGGTGTTCCAGTCGTTCAACCTCTTCCCGCACATGACGGTCCTGCGGAACATCTCGCTCCCGCAGGAACGCGTGCTCGGCCGGACCCGGGCGGAGGCAGATGCCCGTTCCAGGAAGCTCCTGGAACGCGTGGGCCTGGCGGACAAAGCCAATCAGTACCCCAGCCGGTGCTCCGGCGGTCAACAGCAGCGCATCGCGATCGCCCGGGCACTGGCGTTGGACCCACAAGTGATGCTGTTCGATGAGCCCACGTCCGCGCTTGACCCCGAGGTTGGCCTGGAAGTCCTTGCTGTCATGAAGGAACTCGCGGCCGAAGGCATGACCATGGTGGTGGTTACCCATGAGATGCAGTTTGCGCGGGATGTCTCCGACCGGGTGGTGGTGATGGCGGAGGGCGCCATTCTTGAACAAGGCGACCCTGCCGACGTCTTCACCTCTCCCAGCATGGACCGCACACGCCGGTTCCTGCGTGCCGTATTGGAGCGCTGACATGGAACACCTCAGCGTGGTGGCACAAGGCGTCTCCATGACGCTTCTGCTGACGCTTTCATCGCTCTTGTTCGGCTCCATTGGCGGCATTCCACTGGTGTTGGCCCGGCGGTCGCGGTTTGTGCTGGTCCGCTTCATTGCGCGGTCCTTTATTGAGCTGCTGCGGGGCATTCCTCCGCTGGCGTGGTTGTTCATCATCTACTTCGGAGTGGGAAGCGGTGTGATCGAGCTCAGCTCGTTTGCGGCCGCGGTCATCGGTTTTGGGCTGGTCTCTTCCGCGTACATGGCCGAGATCTATCGGGGTGGTTTGACGGCCATCCACGACGGCCAGTGGGAAGCCAGCGATGCCTTGGGACTCTCACGGGCCGCGACCTTGGCCAGCATCATCGGCCCGCAGGTGCTCCGTGTCTCGATTCCGGCAGCGGCCACGTTTGCCATCGGCCTGCTGAAGGACTCATCTGTGGCTTCCGTCATCGGCGTGCAGGACACCATCTACTGGGCCGGTCACGAATCCACTGTCACGGGTGATGCCATCGTGCCGTTCCTGTGGGCGGCCGGCCTTTACGTGGCCATGACCATCCCCTGTGCCTGGGCAACGCGTTTGCTGGACAGCAAGCTCCGAAAGAGGGTTGCGCGATGACGTTCTTCAACGACTGGGTGGACTACTTCCCGGACCTTCTGGGTGGCCTTGGCGTCAGTCTCCAGCTGACTCTCGTGACGCTTCTGATAGGTTTGCCGGCCGGCCTGCTGTTGGCATTGGGGGCAGGTTCCAGGAACCGTGCTTTGAGGGCTGTTTCCATCGGCGTGATCGAAGTCGGACGTGGAACCCCGGCCCTGGTGGTCCTGCAACTGTTCTACTTCGGACTTCCCAGCGCTGGCATGACGCTGACCTCCTTCGTGGCGGCATCCTTGGCTTTGGCCTTCACCACCGCCGCCTACACGAGCGAAATCCTCCGTGGCGGTTTGCAGGCCGTGCCCTCTGGAGAGGTGGAAGCCGCCCACGCCTTGGGCATGGCGCGCCGGGACATCCTCCGATTTGTTGTGATTCCGCAAGGAGTCAGAATCGCCATCCCTCCGCTCATGGGATTCGCGATCATGGTGTTCCAGGCGACCTCCCTGGCCTACACCATTGCCATGCCGGAACTGATGAGCCAGGCCTACTCCATCGGCTCCATCACCTTCCGCTACCTGAGCATCCTTACCCTCGCGGGCTTGATGTACGCATTGATCACCATTCCTGCGAGTTCCCTCAGCAACTTCGTCGAGCATCGCCTGGCGCGTCACCGCTGACACGCCGGCACCCCCACCAAGAGGAACCCATCATGAAACTACGAGTCATCGCATCGGCCGTGGCTGCCCTGGCGTTGGCCGCAGGGCTCACCGGCTGCGGCGGCAACACCGAAGCCGCCGGATCCAAGACGTCCGCGGACTGCAAACCGGCAGCCCAGTTCGACACCATGAAGAAGGGCTCGCTGACGGTCGCCGTCTACGAAGCACCGCCCTACGTCACCTTCAAAGGCAATGAACTAGGGGGCGTCGACGGCGACATCCTCATGGGCTTTGCCGAGAAGCAGTGCCTCACCATCAACGCCGTGTCCGCCGCCGCGGCAGCCGTGATCCCCACCGTTCAGGGTGGCCGTGCCGACGTCGCCACGGGTGGTTGGTGGCGCTCCAAGGCCCGCGCCGAAATTCTGTCCTTGACGGAGCCGATCTACACCGACCAGATGGTACTGATCTCCAAGGACGGCCTCAATAAAGTGGCGGACCTGAAGGGCAAGAAGGTTGGCACCGTCAACGGGAACGTCTGGGTGGACGACGCCAAGAGCTACCTCGGGGGCGACCTTCAGTTGTACAAGGCTCCCGTGGACCTGTTCCAGGACCTGAAGTCGGGCCGGCTCGACGTCGGCATTGACGGCTTCGGTGAGGCCCACAACAACAGCAATGGCCTGAAAGTCGAGGTCCTGGAACCCGACAACGCGATCAAGGCTTCGCTTGAGCCGCCGCAGACCTGTTTCCCTGTGACGAAGGACAACGCCGGACTGCTCAAGGCCCTCAACGAGTACGTGGACGGACTGCGCAAGGACGGCACTCTGGAGAAGATCGTAGTGAAGAACGGCTTCCCGGCCTCCGCGATCAACACGGGCGGTGCCCGCTTGATCGGCTAACCCCACCCAAGTAGGGGACAGCACCTGCTCCACTGAGTGCTCAGTAGGACGTGTGCTGTCCCCCAGTTGTGCCGTAGACGCGGTTGGTTCGGTAGGGGATGCCCGTCACTATCGAATTCAGCTAGGACAAAGCGATATTCATCACAGCGGCAATGACTATGCCTACAAGTACCAGTGTTGGTATGCAAGCCTCGAGACGGAGCTTGAGCACTTTCGGGCCGGCGGCCGCCTGCATTTTCGCGACAGCCAAGTCAAACTCGGCTTCATCGAGAGGGCCGTTACTGCCTCCATCCGGTTCTAGAAGATCCATGGCACAAGTCTCCACCGTACGGATTTCTGGTAGCGCTGGTATTGTGCGGCGAATTCCCGTACCAGCAGATGCTCCTCGCCGTGGATTCTGGCAATCGTGAGGAGACACAACGGCAGCAAACAAACGGCGCCCCACCAATCGGCGGCAATGATCGCCATGCCCGCGAGTTGAGTAAGAATGCCGCTGTATCCAGGATGGCGAACTACTGCGTAGAGTCCGTCCTTCATAACCCCCGAATCTCCAGACTGATCCTGAGGCGTCAGAGTGTAGCGGTTGCCTAGTTGATACATTGCCACGATACGAAGAAGCAACCCCATAAACCCGAGCACGAGGCCAGCGACGAACGAGGGCGCGTCAGACCCCTGCGCACGTATACTTCCCAAGATTCCGGGGCCAATCAAGGCGAATCCGGTACCGAGAATCATGAGGAAATCCATGGATTTGGCCTGGGGTGTCGGGTTCACGTCCTTACGGTTTCCGAGACGGACCTCGGCCAAAACCATGGCCAGGCCCAGGGCCACCCAGCAGACAAAGCTAACGAGCCCCATTAACAAACCCTTTCAAGGCCGGAAGGCTCGTGAGAACCCCGGTGAGGAGCGGGATGGCAATGAAGACAATCGCCCCCGGCTTCATGTGAACGCCGAACTTTCCATTGAGACGAAATCCTTCCAGAATCGGAAGACCGAAGATTGTTTGCGCGAATACCTGATCTCCGGTCGCGTCCCGCGCATTCGCGGAAGCTGTAACGAACATGAACCCAATAACAGCCAAGCAAATGACGGTGATGAACGTCGTCAAGATAATGGAGGTTGTCATCCATCGTGGGCGTGCAGACTTCATGGCAATTCCTTAATTGTTTGGGTAGACATCGAGGTTCATGTGCGCCATCGACGTCGTTCGATGACAAAGCTCACAAGCACTGCGGCGGCGATGGCCGCAACAGCGAAGAAGACCGCAACATCCGGGAGTTGGTTGGTGACCAACTGACTGATGACGGACACTGCCAAGCTTGCAACTACCGCGTATAGCCACGTGGCCAGAATCTGACCTATAGGGTTCGTAGCGCTGACGACCACCGTGAAGTTCAACAGAACTGCCGTGGCAAGACATACGGCAGCACTGAGCGACACTTCCAGCCAGCGGTCTGCCGGGACCAAATCGGCCGCCCACAGGGCGGGGAGCCATGCCAAGAGGAAGACTCCCAAATTGAGCATGCATTGTGTCCCGAACCACGAAAGAAGTCTCAACCCGAGGACGGCCGCTGGTGGGAAGCGTGCCATGAAAACACCCCGCGTCACTCTGGCGGCCAATCCGGCCACGACAGTGACGACAATTACCACCGAGAACCCCAGAGGTTTCAGCGACGAAGGCGCAAAGCTCTTCCAACCGAAAATAAGCAGAACATTGATGACCAGGGTGGCGAGTGTTGTGGACAAAACGTTGGTGTCGCGCAAAGCGTAGATTGCTTCCGCAGCAAATTGACTCCGGTCCACAGGGGCGGTCCAAGTCAGTCGGAGGGATTTGTATGCGGAGTTTGTGGACTGGAGATTCACACCGGCGACATATGTCAAGATGCCGAGTGTCAAGAGTGCCAAGGATGTGAACAATCCCATTGGTTGAAGAGATGAGCCTTCCCAGACATCTTTTACCGTCGATGGGATCGTCAACAGCCGATGCCACAGTTCAAAGCTTCGAAAGGAGTCAACACTGGCTGCAATTACTGCTGCCGTTGACACGGCCCACAGTATGAAAGAAGACGGCATTCGGATGCTGTCCCATCGCTTTGAGCGCATGACTATCAGTGTGCAGCCATTGCAGAACAAACCAAGTCCCGTGCCGGCAATAATTGATACAGTCGAATAGCCCAGACCGTCGACGATTGAAAACCCGTTGGCAACCATTCCGACCCACATCGGTATCAGGACAAAGGTCTGACCGACGACGCCGAAGGCGCCCAGAGGCATAATCAAAAGCCACCGCACGTGCGATGGGCTGATTGGCATCGACTCTAATGAGCGGAGCATGGCACCGGTCTTATCCCGGGCCGCTTCGGTAGCCAGTACGATGAGGCCCGATGTTGCAAAGGCCGCGCAGACAGCGACTGCGACGTTGATCTCTTTCAAGGCGGAGGGATCATGGCCGTCCACGTAGGCTCTCCACGACAGCAAAGCGATTATTGCGGCCATGGTCATCAGGATGGCCACAAGCACGTAAGGCCGCAGCCCCGGGCAATTTGAGGTACCAGTGGCGCGGCGTACGTATATGCGGAATATAGGGTACAAAAGCGCGATCACGGTTCTAATCCTTGCCTTGCGCCGTTGAGCAATGCCGAGATGCCGGCCTCAAGGTCATGTTCGCTGCCGTAGACGTCAATCGGTGAATCCAGGAGCATTTGTCCTGCGTGAAGGAGTAAAACGCGGTTGGCGAGTCTGGTTGCAAGGTCAAGGTCATGGTTGGCGAGCAGCAGCGTCTTGCCCTGATCCCGAAGCCTGACCAAGACCGATTCAAGAGCGCGCGATGCTATGAAGTCGAGTCCGCTGAATGGCTCGTCCATGATGATTAATTCAGGATCGCCCAAGAGGGCTCCGATGATCTGAACCTTACGGGCTGTTCCCAAACTGAGCCCTGCAATCGGTGTTCTCGATTCGTAAGGAAAATCGAGCAAGGTCGAGTAGTGCTCAGCTTTATCCAGGAGGCCTTCTGCGCGAGACCTCGATGCCTTCTCAATTGCGATCCTGCAGTACTGCCAATACTCCTTAGCGGTAAATTCGGCCAGTAAATCGCGATGAGAATCGCTGACGTATCCAACATTTGCCAATGTAGTTGCGTCACGAACCGTTAGATCTGATCCACGAAAAATTACTGAACCCTTGGTCCTTCGCTGCAGACCGAGCACTGCCCGTATGAGAGAACTTTTGCCGGAACCGTTTGTTCCCATCAGAGCTGTTACCGACCCCGGGGTAAGGTCGGTATTGACAGGCCCAAGTCGAAAGTTCTTGTAGTCGACGCAAAGCTCTGTGATCGCCAAGCCTTCAGCCATTGGGTTCAGGCCGCCTTCCATTGCCGCCAAGTAGAGTACGCCAGAGTGTCCGCCCATCCTTAGTCAAAGGTGTTAGGCCCAGGAGTTGCAGAACTCCGATTAAGGCGAACGCTGCCGCAGACGACAGCCTGAGCTGATCCATTGCCGCCTGCGACCAAAGGACGTCTGGCGAACGAAGTATCAAGAGTTCGATCGCTGCTACGAAGCCCAATCCGGCCAGGGGACCCGCCGCGACGATCACGATCCGGTCCCGTGCCGGCATTGGGCCGAATGCAACTCCTGCTGCCCCGGACCTCACGTAGACGGATGTGGGGGTAACCCCTCGAATCCTTCCGAGCCAGAGATGTCCCAACTCATGAAAGTAGGCAGTGATAATGATCCCCAAGAAGAAGAGCGCAATCGACAGAGCCAATGCTCTTGCCCCTATCAGCCGAACAGAGTCCGGGCTGCCCGAGAATCCAAGCGCTGCGGCGACCACGACTGCAGCCACGCCAAGCCACATTGTGAGTTGGTGTGCTTCAACTACCGCTGGAACGAGCGAACGGGCGCTTGCTACATAACGGCGGTAGAGCGGCACGCGCCGTTGTCGGCCACGCACGCCAATCCTTCGCAGAGGGCTCGTCATAAGAATCGTCGCATCGAGCTCGAGCTCGGCGACAAAGCCTTGATGAACCGACACCAGACCAGCCCGGTTTAGATCGTCAATGAAGTCTCTGTAGGAATCGCGAACATCCTCGTTGTTCTTGCCTCCAGGAAGGGCCTCGATCAGTTCGTCGACGCCGACCGGCTTTGTGGCTGCCTTACAGACTTTGACGCCGAGGGAGTTGAGAGGGTATCTCCGGTCCTTATCGTCCCGGAGATACCCTTCTTCAACAGCGATCCCAGGGGCAAGGCTAAAGCACGCTCCCGAAATCAATTGAGACATGTCGGATCAACAGCCCGATCCCCAGTAGTTCTGCACGGCGTGCATACAGGCATCGAACGAACGTGCACTGCAGACAGAACAGATGTAGATGACGACAGCAAGCGCCATGCCAAGCACTGCCGCCACTAGGCCGGCCGCCGCCCACTCTGCCTCAGTTTCTTCGCGTACCGAAGCAGACATCAGCTGCGGACGCTCCATAACCATTGACATGAATTCCCCTATCTATATCAGCACACCAGCCGAAAGGTGGTGCTAATTTCTGAGTAAAACGTTCACTGAGACCAGCGCCCGTCAACCTTCTGTGAGCTAGACAGGTATTTCATGACGCTCATCACATTGATTTGGGGGGAATTTTTTAGTCGGGAATAGAGTCATCCTGACTCGCTATTTCAAGGAGCGTCTGGAATAGCATGTCAAAACTCGTTTTCTTAACTTCCTCTTGCGTGGTGCTAGGTGTCTTTGCCGTGTTAACTCAATACAGGTAAATCGATTCATTTGCGGTCCGCACAGCCATTAGCGTCGGTAGTGCTGGATAGCTTGCCGCCGACTGGGTCGAGCCGAGACAGATGAGTGATGAGTTGTCCAGACCAATCGACACTTCGAGCAACAACGGCCCTTACGTATGTTTGCCAACCCGGAATCCTGAGCGTCAGAACTCATTGCCGGGTGTCGTGCGTCGTCTACAAACGTGGGGTCATGGGGCGCAGATATGGTTGACATGTGCTCTAGCCTCCGCGATCAACACGGGCGGTGCCCGCTTGATCGGCTAACCCCACCCAAGTAGGGGACAGCACCTGCTCCACTGAGTGCTCAGTAGGACGTGTGCTGTCCCCCAGTTGGGTACGCCGGGCGCTAGAGGATGTAAATGCTCCACGACGCCGTGTGGCTGGCGCCGGGTTCCAGGCGGATGAGGTCGGTCCCGCTATTGAACGCGTCCGGTGGGCAGGTCATCGGTTCCACGGCCAGGCCGATCCGGCTCGGGATGGGTGCCGGCTTATCTGCCGTGTGGATCTGCAGCCAAGTGCAGCTTTCGTCCCAGGACATTCCGACGCCGGTGCCCGCCGGGTCGCGCAACGACAGCCGCGCCAGCCCGCCGTCGTACGCCACGTCCGTGAAGGCGTGGTCGATTTCGGCGGCGCCGATCGCCCGCGCCGTCCGGAAATCGAACTGGTGCCCTTCAACAGACGCCAGTCGAACGGGAAGAAGCCGGTCCGGAGTGACTTCGAGGTACGTCCCCACCGGCGCTTCGAGGATCCACTCATCCAAGGGCGAAGAACCTGCCACCAAATACGGGTGCGGGCACAAGCCGTAGGGCGCGGGGACGTCGGCCGCGTTCGTTGCTGTCACGCTCGCGTGGAGCCCGGAATCGTCCAAGGTGTACTGAGCGGTCAGCTCCACCACGAACGGGTACCCCGTCGTTGGCCCCACCGTGCACGTCAACGTGAGCGAACCGGCGTCGTGTTCCTTCATGGTCCAGTCGAGCGGGAAGGTGAGACCGTGCAGCGCCGTACCGCGCTCCGGTTCGTTGACGGTGAGCTGGTGCGGAACGCCGTCGAACGTGTAGCGGCCGTCCGCGATCCGGTTGGGCCAGGGCGCCGCGATGATGCCACGGTAATCCGGGATTGGACCGCCCTCAGCGAACGGCACCACCAGGTCGCGGCCCTCGAACTGCAGGACACGCAGCGCGGCGGCATGGGCGGTGACAACAGCCGTGTAACCACCCGCCGTCAGCGTGAATTCAGCGCTCACAGCCCGCCCGCCAGTTTGTAGTAGGCGGCGTTCCAGGCGAGTTCTTTCTTGAACGTTTTGATGGTTGTGCCTTCGTCGATGGTGAGCAGTTCCGTGCGGGCGATTTCGGCGAAATCCTCGAACACGTCCAGGCCCACCTGCGTGGACAATACCGTGTGGTGTGCCGCGCCTGCAGTGAGCCACGCGGCAGCCGAGGTGGCGAAGTCCGGCTTGGGTTCCCAGAGCGCGCGGGCTACGGGAAGGTTGGGCAGCGGCTCGTCAAGGTCGACGACGTCGACGGCGTTCGCGACCAAGCGGAACCGGTCGCGCATATCGGACAGCGCGACGACGACTCCCGGACCTGCGTCGGTATCGAACACCATGCGGACGGGGTCTTCCTTGCCGCCGATGCCCAGCGGATGGATCTCCACGCGCGGCTTCTTGGCGGTCAGTGACGGGCAGACCTCAAGCATGTGCGCGCCCAGGATCTTCTCGCTGCCCGGTTCCAGGTGGTAGGTGTAGTCCTCCATGAGTGACGCCCCGCCGGGCAGGCCCGCACCCATGACCTTCGCCGCGCGGACCAGGATGGCGGTCTTCCAGTCACCCTCGGCGCCGAACCCGTAACCGTCGGCCATGAGCCGCTGGACGGCCATGCCGGGAAGTTGGCGGAGTTCGCCGAGGTCCTCGAACGAGGTGGTGAACGCTGCAGAGCCGTTCGCTTCCAGGAAGCTGCGCAGGCCGAGTTCGATTCGGGCGCTGTAGCGGAGCGATTCGTGGCGGGCACCGCCTGCTTTCAGCTCGTCAACCACCTCGTAAAGGCGCTCATACTCCGCAACCAGCGCATCGACGTCGGACTCTTCAGCGCCGTGGACCGCATCGGCCAGCTCGTTCACGGACCAGGTGTTCACTGAGACGCCGAAGCGCAACTCGGCCTCGGTCTTGTCACCTTCCGTGACCGCGACGTTGCGCATGTTGTCCCCGAACCGCGTTAGCTTCAGGGTGCGGACGGCAGCCCAACCGGCCGAGGCGCGCTGCCAGGCGGCCACCTGACGGGCGACCTCCGGGTTGGAGACATGCCCGACGACGGTTTTCCGCGGCACCCCGAGGCGGGACTGGATGTATCCGAATTCGCGGTCGCCGTGGGCTGCCTGGTTGAGGTTCATGAAGTCGAAATCGATGTCCGCCCAGGGAAGGTCGCGGTTGGCCTGCGTGTGCAGGTGCAGGAGCGGTTTGCGCAGTGCGTCCAGGCCCTGGATCCACATCTTCGCCGGGCTGAACGTGTGCATCCACGCGGTCACGCCGATCACCGAATCGTTCGAGTTGGCTTCCAAAGCGGTGCGGCGGATGGCGTCCGAGTCGGTGAGGACGGGCTTCCAGACCAGCTTCACGGGGACCGTGGCGTTGAGGGTTTCGGCGATTTCCCGGGACTGGGCGGCCACCTGCTTGAGGACGTCCTCGCCGTAGAGGTGCTGGCTGCCGGTAAGGAACCAGACCTCGTAGTGGTCAAGGGACGTAGTGTTGGCGGAATTGCTGGGCATGATACTCCTGAAGTTTCGGTGTGGCCTGGTGGCGCTGCTGCGTCAGCGGCCGTAGACGTTCTGGTAGCGGTCGAACAGGGACGCGATCCGGGCGTCGTCAATCGGCAACGGCTCACCGAGTTGGCGGGAGACGTGGACGGTCTTGGCCACTTCCTCGCACATCACCGCGGCTTTGACTGCGGCGCGCGCGTCCTTGCCGATGGTGAACGGCCCATGGTTCTGCATGAGGACCGCGGGGGAGTGGGAGTTCTTGAGTGTTTCCACGATTCCGTGGCCGATCGAGTCGTCGCCGATCAGCGCGAACGGCCCCACCGGAATCGGCCCGCCAAACTCGTCGCCCATCATGGTCAGCACGCACGGAATCTCCTCGCCGCGGGCGGCCCAGGCCGTGGCATACGTGGAGTGCGTGTGCACCACTCCGCCAACCCCGGGCATGTTCCGGTACACATACGCGTGGGCCGCGGTGTCCGAGGAGGGGGAGAGGCTGGGGTTGCCCCACTGGACTGTTTCACTATCTTCGCCGGTGAGGCTTGACACCGGTATGCCGTGCAGGTCGGTAACCACCATGAGGTCCGGCGTCAGGTCGTCATAGGAGACGCCGGAGGGTTTGATAACCATCAACTCATGGCCGGGGATCCGCCCCGAAACATTGCCGGCGGTCCACACCACCAGCCCGTAGCGGGTCAGCTCAGCGTGCAGTTCGCAGACTTCCTTGCGGATCCTTGCGATGGTTTCCAACAGGCCGCTCATGCGGTGGCTCCTTCCAGGGTGTGGGATGCCGGGGCGCTTGAGGCGTGGGAGCCAGCGTCCGACGACGGTGCTGCCGCCGACTGGTGTTTGTCCCTCGCCGCCCGCTGGATGGCCTTGAGCCGGTGCATCACATCGTTGGTTCCGCGCCCGAAGTAGTCGTGGAGGGTCTTGTATTCCTGGAAGAGCGCTTCATAGGCTGCGACGTTTTCGGGAATGGGCGTGTACACGGCACCGGGTGCGGCAGCCATGGCGGCGGAGGCTTCCCGAATGTCCTTATATGCACCGGCGGCGACTGCGGCGTGGATCGCGGAGCCCAGGGCCGGACCCTGTTCGGAGCCGATCGTGGAAAGCTGCAGCCCGATCGCGTCGGCGTAGATCTGCATCATGAGCTTGTTCTTCAACAGGCCACCGGCCACGATGAACTCCTTCACCGGGACACCCGAATCGCGGAAGGCGTCCACGATGGTTCGCGTGCCGAAGGCCGTGGCTTCGAGCAGTGCACGGTAAATGTCCTCCGGTTTGGTGGCCAGCGTCTGGCCCACAACAACTCCGGAAAGTTCGTGGTCCACCAGCACGGACCGGTTGCCGGAATGCCAGTCCAGTGCGATCAGGCCATGCTCACCGATTTCCTGCTGGGAGGCGAGCTCGGTCAGGTACTCGTGGACTGTCACGCCTTTGTCGGAGGCGGTCTGGTGGTACTCCGGAGGAACGCCGGTCTTGGTGAACCAGCCGAAAATGTCGCCCACGCCTGACTGTCCGGCTTCGTAGCCCCACAGCCCGTCCACGATGCCACCGTTCACCACACCGCACATGCCCGGGACTTCGCGCAGGACATCGCCGTTCATCACATGGCAGGTGGAGGTGCCCATGATCGCCACGAGTTGGCCGGGTTCGACGGCATTTGCTGCGGGCGCCGTGACATGCGCATCCACGTTGCCAACGGCCACAGCGATGCCCGCGGGGAGCCCCGTCCATTCAGCGGCTTCCTCGGTAAGATGTCCGGCGGCATCGCCCAGGCGGCCGATGGTGTGCTGGAGCTTTTCGTTGATGAAGTCCTTGAACCCGGGGTTCAGTGCTTCAAGGAATTTTTCCGAAGGATACTTTCCGTCCTGGTAGATGCCCTTGTAGCCGGCGGTGCAGGCGTTCCGCACGTACGTGCCGCACAGCTGCCATACGATCCAGTCCGCTGCTTCAACCCAGTGGTCCATCGCAGCGTAAACTTCCGGGTCTTCCTCAAGAAGTTGCAGGCCCTTGGCGAACTCCCATTCCGAGGAGATCAGGCCACCGTAACGGGGAAGCCACGCCTCGCCGTGATCCGCAGCGAGCTGGTTGATACGATCGGCCTGCGGTTGCGCCGCGTGGTGACGCCAGAGCTTGACGAACGCGTGCGGCCGGTCAGCGAAACGTTCCAGTTCGTTCAACGGGGTGCCGTCCGCCGTCGTCGGAACCATGGTGCAGGCGGTGAAGTCGGTCGCGATACCCACCACCTGCGCGGGATCGATTCCGGCGTTCACGACGGCGGCCGGTACTGCATGGCGCAGGACGTCGCGGTAGTCGTTGGGCACCTGCAGGGCCCAGTCCGCCGGCAGCCGTTGGCCGGTACCGGGGAGGCTTTCCGAGACAACCGCGTGGGGGTACGCGAAGACTCCGCTGCCGATCTCGGCGCCGTCCGAAACGCGAACCACAACGGCGCGCCCGGAAAGAGTGCCGTAATCCACGCCTATGACGAATTGCTGGTCCAGCGGACTGTTCTCTGGGGTGTTCATGTGCGGTCTCCATCCGGCTGGCCAAGGCCTCATTGCCGGGGTCGGGTGAAGGGGCGGATCAAGCTTCTGATGCAATTGTTAGCGCTAACAAAACGAATGTCAAGACTGTTGCACCCAACTGGGTCGCAGTTATTGCCGTTGAGAATGGCCCAAACGGCATCTGCTGCGACTTACATGGGTGGGGCGGCTGTGGTGTCGCGGATGACCATGCGGGGCTTGACCGTGACCGGCGAGCCGGGTTCGCCCGTTTCGAGGCGCTCCAGGAGCAGTCCGATGCAGCGCTGCCCCAATTCCTCGAAGTCCTGGGCCACGGTGGTCAACGGCGGGATGAAGTAGGCCGACTCCGGTTGATCGTCGAAGCCCACAATGCTGATGTCTCCGGGAACCTGCACCCCCGCCTCATGAAAGGCCCGAAGAACGCCCAGGGCCATTTGGTCGTTGGCCACAAACAACGCCGTCACGGATCGCTCGGCTGCGATCTTCAAACCTTCGCGATAGCCGCATTCAGCGCTCCAATCGCCCTCGATTAACACCGAGGCGTCCAAGCCCGCGTCGGCAAGAGCGCCCCGCCAACCGTCGATGCGTGCTGCGGCGTCGATCCAATCCGACGGCCCGGACAGATGCCCTATGCGTTCATGGCCAAGTTTGGTGAGGTGCTCCACCACCAGTCGGGATCCTTCGCGCTGGTCCACGGTTGCGCCGCTCAGCTGTTTGTCTCCGATGGCCCCGACGGCCACCAGCGGTATCTGGGTGATGATGTCCTTGAGGACTTCGAAAGTTCCGGGGTGCGGTACCGTCACCACGATGCCGTCCACGCCCTGGTCCATGAAGTGCGCAATGGCGTCCTTAATGGTCTCCGGCGTGACGTCCCGCAGTCCTGCGACGCTGACAAAGTAGCCAGCTTCACGGGCGGCCTGCTGGAGGCCCAGGAGTGTGTGTGATGGACCGTACTGGGCAAGCTCACTGCCGAGCACGCCGATCGTCTGGGACCTGCGGGTCACCAGGCTTCGGGCTGCGGTGTTACGGCGATACCCGAGTTCGGTGATTGCCTGCTCCACGCGTTCCCGGGTCTTCGCACTGACATTCGGATGGTTGTTCAGCACGCGGGACACGGTCTGGTGGGACACGCCTGCCACTCGCGCAACGTCTTCCATGACGGGCGGACGGTTGGGGGCGGAATGCTCGGTGCTCACCCTGTCACGATAGAGCACCGGTGCCGGAGATCAGCCGATGGCTGCCTTCGCGGCGTAGCGGCGGTACCTGGCCAGGAACTCCGGAACCGCTCCTCCGGTGGGGGCGGCCAGGTTGATTCCTTGAAGGCGCCACTCGGGCAGGGAGCCGGTGAGTACGCTTGCTGCCTGACGTGCCGCGCCGTCCGCTACGTACTCTCCGGGTTCGGGGACGAACACCGGCATGCCAAAGGCTGCTGCGGCGACCCGTTGGACTGCTTCCGATTGGGCGCCGCCGCCCACAAGGATGATCCGGCGGGCTTCCACGCCTTGCGCCTGCAGGGCTGCCAAGCCGTCGGCCAAGGAACAGACCACGCCCTCGACGGCGGCGCGTGCCACGTTCGCGGGGGTGTAGTTGGAGACCGTGATCCCGTGGAGGGATCCGGTGGCGTCGGGAAGGTTGGGTGTCCGTTCGCCTTCGAAGTAGGGGACCAGGGTCAGGCCCTCGGCTCCGTCGGGTGCGCTGAGTGCCAGGGAACCCAGCCCGGTGAGGTCCACGCCCAGAAGGGCTGCCGTGGTGTCGAAGACCCGTGTGGCGTTGAGGGTGCAAGCCAGTGGCAGATAATGCCCGGTGGCGTCGGCGAAGCCGGCAACCAGCCCACTCGGATCCTTTGCCGGTACATCGGAAACAGCAAATACCGTTCCCGATGTTCCGACCGATACAACAACATCCCCGACGGCGGCGCTGACGCCCAGTCCTGCCGCAGCATTGTCGCCGGCTCCCGGTCCTATGAGGGCTCCCGCGGGAGTCTTGCCGGCCGCTTCCAACGGACCCACCACGATGGGCAGGACGGGTACGTGGCCCAGGGTGCTCTTGAGTACCTCTGGCAGGTATGTGCCCTGTTCGGCCGCGAAGTACCCGGTGCCCGAAGCGTCGGAGCGGTCTGTGCGGAGCTGGTCCAGAGAAGCTGGGCCCGTCCCGGGGCCGTGGCCGGCCAGTCGCCAGGACAACCAGTCGTGGGGGAGGCAGACAGCCGCAACGCGTCGGGCGTTTGCGGGCTCGTTCCGGGCGAGCCAGCGAAGCTTGGTGGCCGTGAGCGAAGCCACGGGCACCGTTCCCGTGAGCGAGGCCCAGTGCGCCGCGCCCGCCGGGGCATCTCCGTCGCCGGCCTCAGTGATCAGTTCCTCGGCAGCACGTGCCGAACGGGTGTCGTTCCACAGCAGGGCCGGCCGCACCACGTCCCCGGACTCGTCGAGGCACACCATACCGTGCTGTTGTCCGCCAACAGCCACGGCCTCGACGTCGTCCAGTCCGCCCGCCTGGGCAATCGCTTCCTGCAGTGCTGTCCACCAATGGTCCGGGTGCACTTCCGTGCCGTGGGGGTGGGAGGCGCGTCCTTGGCGTACCAGGGCGCCCGTTTCCAAGTCACGGATGACTACCTTGCAGGACTGGGTGGAGCTGTCGATCCCGGCGACAAGGGGCATGGAACTCTTCCTTCGGGGTGCAGTCGCCGGGTCCGGCGAAATAATGTCCGGACCCGGCGGCGGGCTGCTTGGGGTTGGTTTAGCGGGCGCCGAGGAGGTGCTCGATGGCCAGCTGGTTCAGCCGAACGAATGCGAAGGAGCGCTGGGCGGCCTTGTCGGCGTCGAAGCTCTCGAATGCGGTGGAGTCGGCAAGCAGGTCCGCAGTGGTTTCACCCGCTGCCAGGGTGGTCTCGCCGAGCTCGAACACACCCGATGTGGCCAATGCTTCCTGGACTTCGGGATCGGCGCGGAAAGCGAGGGCGCGTTCCTTGAGGAGCAGGTACATGGCCATGTTTGCCTTGGCCGATTCCCAGACGCCGTCGTAGCCATCGGTGCGCGAGGGCTTGTAGTCGAAGTGGCGGGGGCCATCGTACTTGGGCCCGCCGTTCGGGAAGCCGTTCTCCAGGAGGTCCACGGTGAAGAATGCGCTGGTGAGGTCGCCGTGGCCGAAGACGAGGTCTTGGTCGTACTTGATACCGCGCTGGCCGTTGAGGTCGATGTGGAAGAGCTTGCCTGCCCACAGTGCCTGGGCGATGCCGTGGGTAAAGTTCAAACCGGCCATCTGCTCGTGGCCCGTCTCCGGGTTCAGGCCAACGATGTCGCCATGCTCCAGTTGCGCAATGAACGCCAGGCCGTGGCCCACGGTGGGAAGGAAGATGTCACCGCGTGGTTCGTTCGGCTTGGGCTCCAGCGCGATGCGCAGGCCGTAGCCCTTCTCCTTGATGTAACCGGCGGCGGTGTCAACGCCCTCCTTCATGCGGTCCAGCGCGGCGGAGAGGTCCTTGGAACCGTCGTATTCGCTGCCTTCGCGGCCGCCCCACATGACGAATGTTTCGGCGCCAAGCTCTGCCGCCAGATCGATGTTCCGGAGCACCTTGCTCAGGGCGAAGCGGCGGATGGAACGGTCGTTGGAGGTGAAGCCGCCGTCCTTGAAAACGGGGTGGCTGAACAGGTTGGTGGTGACCATGGGGACCTTGAGTCCCGTTTCGGCAAGGGCTGCCTTGAAGTTCTTCAGGATCAGGTCCCGCTCTGAAGCGGAGGCGTCAAAAGGAACAAGGTCGTTGTCATGGAAGGTGATGCCGTAGGCGCCGAGCTCGCTGAGCTTGTGGACGGCTTCCACCGGGTCCAGGGCGGCACGGGTCGCCACACCGAAGGGATCCGCGCCGGTCCATCCGACGGTCCAGAGGCCGAAGGTGAAACGGTCCTGTGGGGTGGGCTGCGGGGTCATTCCTGCTCCTTTGCAAAGTGCGTCCTGAGGCACGGAAGGAAGGCACCTCAATTAGTTTTCAATCTGAACTATATGGGCCATAATGGATCATGGTCAATGGAAAGCAGCAAGAAAATCTTCCAAGCCGCGAGGATGGTCCATGTCAGTGAATGAGCAAGCCGCGCCGGGCCGCGTTGGCGACGTCCGCCGTCGTAATCTGTCGCTGGTCCTCGACTCGATCGCCAAGACCGGAGACACCAAGCCCAGCAGGGCGCAACTTGCTGCTGGTACGGGACTCACCAAGGCTGCCGTTTCCAGCCTCGTTGCGGACCTTGTGTATTCGGGGCTGGTTTCCGAGGTGGGCCTGTACCGGGATGGGGAGCGTGGCCGCCCCGGCCAGGGCCTGGAACTCAACACCCGCCGCGGCGTGGTCGGCATGGAAGTCAACGTGGATTATCTGGCTGTTGGCCTGGTAGACCTCGGCGGAGCGCTTCGATTCACCTCAACGGTCGAATCGCACAACAGGGGACTCGCGCCTGATGCTGTCATGGCCCGGCTGGGTGCGCTCGCGGCGGAAGCCGCGGCAGCTGCGAGCAAAGAAGGCGTCGACATCCTGGGCGGGGGTCTTGCGGTCCCTGGGCTGGTTGACGAGCACCACAACCTGGTGGTTTCTGCTCCCAACCTCCATTGGGAGCAGGAATTCCTGGACCCGGACGCCCTGCTGAAGGGTGCGCCACTGGGGGTCCGGCTCTCCAATGAGGCCAACAGTGCCGCACTGGGAGAGCTCTGGTACGGCGGCGGTGGGCAGGCTGACTTCCTGTACGTCTCGGGCGAAGTCGGTGTGGGTGGTGGCGTGATCATCGGCTCGGAACTGTTCATGGGGCCGGGCGGTTCTGCCGGCGAGCTCGGTCACGTCGTGGTGCATCCGGATGGCCCGCCGTGTTCGTGTGGTGGTTCGGGGTGCCTGGAAACCTTCGCCGGACAGGAAGCCATCTTCCAGGCGGCGGGGATTCCGGAGGGATCCTTATCGGAGCGGATGGCGGGTCTGGTGGCAGCGCTGGAGTCCAAGGAGCCCAGGGCAAGCAAAGCGGTTCACGACGCCGGGCGCTACTTGGGTGTGGCGCTCGCCTCCTCGGCCAGGCTGATGGACCTTGAAGCTGTTGTCCTGGGCGGTCACTTCGCGGAGCTGGGCGACTGGCTCAAGCCTGCGGTGCTGGAGGGGTTGCACCGGCATGCCCCCGGGTTGCTGCGGTCGGACGACCTCCGCGTCTCGGGTCTGAAGCACTCCGGCACCCTCCTGGGTGCGGCGGGCCAAGTGATCCGTTCGGTCATCGACTCGCCCCTTGAATTGATCCTTGCAGGAAAGTTGACCACGTGAGACTTCCCGAATAATCATCAGCATGCTTACTATTGATGGGTCAGTTGTTCGCGTTTTCGATCCCCACGAACAGGTGCCTCATGAGTACAAACAAATCAGCACACACCAGCACCGCCAAGGCCGCCACGGCTCCGGCCCCTGATGATTCGCGCAAGCCCGATAGTCCCGATGACCTGGTCAAACCAACGTGGATGTACATCCTCAAACGTACTTTGCGCGAGTTCAACAAGGACCAGTGTCCGGATGCCGCCGCCGGGCTGACCTATTACGCCGTCCTTTCCCTCTTCCCTGCACTGCTCGCGTTGGTATCGCTTCTGGGTATCTTCGGGGACGCGGCCAAGACCACTACCGCCCTCCTGGATATCGTCCAGAAGTTTGCCCCCGGGCCCGGTGTGGACGCGATGCGGCAGCCAATCGAAGACCTGACCAGGTCCAACTCCGCAGGTTTGGTCCTGGTCTTCGGCATCGTTGTGGGCTTGTGGTCCGCTTCGGGGTACACCACGGCCTTTGGAAGAGCAATGAACCGAGTCTACGAAGTGGATGAAGGACGCGGTTTCATCAAGCTGCGGGGAACCATGCTCGCCGTCACGGTCGTGGCAGTGCTGGGCGCCGGCCTGGCCGCTGCGATGCTGGTCCTGAGCGGCCCTGTAGCAGAGGCTGTGGGCGGTGCCATCGGCATGTCCGGGGCCTTCCTCACGGTATGGAACATCGCAAAGTGGCCAGTGCTCATCGCGCTGGTGGTGGTGATCATCGCCGTGCTCTACTACTTCACCCCCAATGTGAAGCAGCCCAAATTCCGCTGGATGAGCCTGGGTTCCTTGATCGCCTTGGTGATCTTCGCCCTCGCGTCCCTTGGCTTCGGCTTCTATGTGGCCAACTTCAGCAACTACAACAAGACCTATGGGGCGCTGGCCGGCGTCATCATCATGCTGCTCTGGCTCTGGATCCTCAATATGTCCCTGCTCTTCGGCGCCGAGTTCGACGCCGAGATGGAAAGGGGACGCCAACTGCAGGCGGGCATCGAAGCCGAAAAGAGCTTGCAATTGCCTCCCCGCGACACGAAACGCAGTGACAAGGCACAGAAACAGGAGGAAGAAGATATCCAGCGCGGCGTCGAACTCCGCGAGAGCCAGGGTGATGCAGAGAATGAACGGAAAGTATAAGAAGCTGAAAGCGGTCAAAGACGGTGACTCAGTGGAGATTCGTGGCGAGGTTTTCAGCGTGACATCAGCAGCGCGGGACCAGGATCCGCCCAGCATCCGGCTGGACCTCCAGGATCACGACGGCGGCACGGTCACCTTGATCGGCGTGCCCGGCGCGCAGATCCGCCTCTCGTCGCAACCCGCCTAGCGGTTTCTTCCCCGACGGCGTCGCTCGTGCCATGGTTGGCAGCATGCAGACGGTATTTGAAGCGGCAGGCGGCGAGGATTTCTTCATCTCCCTAGCCAATGCGTGGCATGAGAGAGTGAAATCCGATGAGATGGTGGGGCACGCGTTCCGCCATGGCGTCCATCCCGAACACACGGAGCGACTCGCCGCCTACTGGGCCGAGGCCCTGGGTGGACCGCCTTCCTACTCGGACCACTACGGCGACGAGTCGTTGGTGGTCAGGATGCACAGCGGGAACGGCGTGCACCAGGATATGGACGCCAGGGCGATCGCTTGCTTCGACCAGGCCTTGGACGATCTCGGAGTCAGTAATGGGGAGCTGCGCACCGTCCTCCATGACTACTTCTCCTGGGCCACGACGCACTCCATGGCTGCCTACCCGGGCTCAGCGCGCGACGTCCCCGAAGGCTTGCGCATCCCCACGTGGGGTTGGAACGGCCTGGTTTCCCATTGAGGCTCAAGCGTCGCCGGGGAAGCCCTGGTCGGCGTCTTGCCCCTTTTGGTTCCCTTGCCCGGCCGGCCGTGGCCCCAAGCGCGGATGAAAAAAGCGGGCCCCTGCCGTGACCTTGGCAGGGACCCGCTGTTTTGGCTGTGATCCGTCCGGGATTCCCAGCCGGACGGATCACACGTTTCAGGCGTACGGAAGGACGAGCTCCGCGTAGCGCTGCTTCATGGTTTCCAGGACCGAGTCGCCGTCGGCATCCCAGATGTCCTGGTTGAAGATTTCAACTTCGATGTCGCCCTGGTACCCGGCGTCCCGGACCCAGGTTCCGATGGTCGCGAAGTCGATGACGCCGTCGCCCATCATGCCGCGCGAGAGCAGCGCGTCCGCCGCGATCGGCAGGTTGAAGTCGCACACCTGGTAGGAGGCGATGCGGTTCTCGCGGCCTGCGCGTTCGATCTGCGCCTTCAGTTCCGGGTCCCACCACACATGGAAGGTGTCGACGGCGACCCCGACCGCCTTTGCGTCGTACGGCGCGGCGAGATCCAGTGCCTGGCCCAGGGTGGAGATGAGTGCGCGGTCCGCGGCGTACATCGGGTGCAGGGGTTCCAACACCAGACGGACGCCGTTTTCGGAGGCAAAGGGAACCAGCTCCTCGAGCCTGTCGGCGACGCGCTGGCGGGCAGCCAGCACGTCCTTCTCGCCCGGAGCGAGCCCGCCCACCACCAGGAACAACTCCTGGGTGTCCAGGGCAACTGCTTCGCGGACGGCTTCGAAGTTGTCAGCCAGTGCGGCTGCCTGTCCCTCCGCGTCGGCTGCGGTCAGGAAACCACCGCGGCACAACGAGGAGACGCGGAGTCCGGCGTCCTTGATCAGCTTGGCGGCCTTGTCCAGCCCGGCCTCGGCCACGCGGTCGCGCCAAGGTCCGATCGCGGGAATGCCGGCGCGGGCGCAACCTTCCACAGCTTCGGCAAGGGTCCACTTCTTGGTGGTGGCGCTGTTCAGCGAGAGTCGTGAGAAATCCGCGCTCATGCGCCCACCCCGTTGATCCGCAGGAAGTCCGACATGCGGAACGCAGCCAGCGACGGATCCTTCAGCAGGCCCGCCTGGTCAGCCAACTCGAACGTCTTGGCCAGGTGCAGGACCGAACGGCCCGAGTGCAGGCCGCCCACCATCTGGAAACCAGGCTGCTTGCCGTTGAGCCAGGACATGAACGCGATGCCGGTCTTGTAGTAGAACGTGGGGGCGCTGAAGATATGCTTTCCGAGCTCACGGGTGGAGTCCAGGATGGCACGCCCTTCGGCACCTTGACCGGCGTCGTACTTCTGCAAGGCGACCGAAGCGGCCGGGTAGATGGCCGCGAAGATGCCCAGAAGGGCGTCCGAGTGGTGGGTTTCGTCGCCGTCGATCAGCTCCGGGTAGTTGAAGTCATCGCCGGTGTAGAGGCGGACGCCTTCCGGGAGGTTGGCGCGCAAGGCGACCTCGTGCGAGGCGTCCAGCAGCGAAACCTTGACCCCGTCAACCTTGTCCGCGTGTTCGCGGATCAGGCTGAGGAACGTCTCGGTGGCCACCGAAACATCGTCCGAGCCCCAGTAGCCGGCCAGTGCGGGATCGAACATGGTGCCAAGCCAGTGCAGGATGACGGGCTGGTCCACTTCCTGCAGGAGGGTGGAGTAGACGTGCAGGTAGTCGTCGGCCCCGGAAGCTACCTTGGCGAGGGCGCGTGAGGCCATCAGGATCACCTTGGGGCCGGCTTCGCTCACGACGGCGATCTGCTCGCGGTAGGCGTCGATCACGGCCTGGATACCGGCGGCGCCGTCAGGGAGGGCGGCGATGTCCAACTGGTCTGTTCCGGCGCCGCAGGAAACGAGGTCCCGGACGGACTTACCGGCGATGGCGGCATTGCCTGCAGCCACGACGGAAGCAGCCTCGGCGCCCGTGCGCTTGATGAGCTGCTGGGTCGCTGCCCAGTCCAGGCCCATGCCGCGCTGGGCGGTGTCCATGGCGTCGGCAACGCCCAGGCCGTAGGACCAGAGCTCATGGCGGTAGGCCAAGGTGGCGTCCCAGTCCAGCTGTGCCGGTGCGCCGGGAGTGTTGTCCGCAGCGACTTCCGGGATGACATGGGCGGCGGCGTAGGCGCGGCGGGCCGTCAACGGAGCCGATGGCTTGGCCCACGAGGTGGCGGGCTTGAGGCGGTACTCGCGGGTGCCGCCGTCGTCGGTGGGAAGAATGAGTGACGTCATTAGAGGGTGATCTCCGGGATGTCGATGGTGCGGCGCTCGGCCGAGGACTGGAGGCCGAGCTCGGCCAGCTGGACTCCGCGGGCTGCGGAGAGCAGGCCGAAACGGTGTTCGCGGCCGGCGACGACGTCCCGCAGGAACCCTTCCCACTGCAGCTTGAAGCCGTTGTCCAGTTCGGCGTTGGCCGGGACTTCCTGCCACTGGCTGCGGAAGGATTCGGTGACGGGCAGGTCCGGGTTCCAGACCGGCTTGGGGGTGTGGGCGCGCTGCTGCGCAACGCATTTGTTCAAACCGGCGACGGCGGAACCGTGCGTACCGTCGATCTGGAACTCAACCAGTTCATCGCGGTAGACGCGGACTGCCCAGGAGGAGTTGATCTGGCCGATGACGTCGTCGCCGCCCGGGGTTTCCAGTTCGAAAATGCCGTAGGAGGCGTCGTCAGCGGTGGCCTTGTATTCCTTGCCGGCCTCGTCCCAGCGTGCCGGGATGTGGGTGGCGGTCTTCGCGTTGACGCTCTTGACCTTGCCGATGATGCCCTCAAGGACGTAGTTCCAGTGGCAGAACATATCCGTGGTCATTCCGCCGCCGTCTTCCTTGCGGTAGTTCCAGGACGGGCGCTGGGCAGCCTGTACGTCGCCTTCGAAGACCCAGTAGCCGAACTCGCCGCGGATGGAGAGGATGCGGCCGAAGAAGCCTTCGTCCACCAAACGGCGGAGCTTGACCAGGCCGGGGAGGTACAGCTTGTCGTGCACAACGCCGGCGGTGACTCCGGCTTCCTTGCCGATCTGTGCCAGTTCAATGGCTTCCTCGAGGGTTTCTGCCGTGGGCTTCTCGGTGAAGATGTGCTTGCCGGCGCGCATGGCCTTCTTGAGGGTGGCTGCGCGGAGGCTGGTCATGGATGCGTCGAAGACGATATCGACCGTGGGGTCGTTGATCACGGCGTCCAGGTCAGTGGTCCATTCGGAGACTTTGTGGAGCTCGGCGAGTTCGCGGATTTTGGCTTCGTTGCGGCCCACCAGGATGGGTTCAACCTGGACCTTGGTGCCGTCTTCAAGGGTGAAGCCGCCGGCATCGCGGATGGGCAGGATGGACCGCAGCAGGTGCTGGCGGTAGCCCATCCGGCCGGTAATGCCGTTCATGGCGATGCGGATCGTCTTTGTTTCGAAGCCCATGTTTTCTCCAGTGCCTTGTGGTGCTGCCCGCGGCGGTGCGGGCAGCTGATGCGAATACTGTGCGGGAAAGCGCATTCCCATTGCTTCGATGATGCACCACGCCTCCGCCACTTGGCAAGCGCTTTCCCAAAACTGGATGAATCCTGACATAATTTCCGTAGCGCCAGCCCCGACGCCTGCAGAAAAGGAGGGCCCCGTGGCCGCCAGCACACTCAGTGAAGTAGCCCGTTTGGCGGGGGTTTCCCTCGCCACGGCATCAAGGGTCCTCAACGGTTCCTCCAGGAAGCCCGCCGAAGGCATCGCGGAGCGCGTCCGTGAAGCCGCGGACAAGCTCGGCTACGTTCCCAACGCCCAGGCCCAGGCCCTCGCAAAATCCAGCTCCGGCCTCATCGGCTTGATCGTGCACGACATCGCCGACCCCTACTTTTCGGCCATTGCCCGCGGAGTCCAGGAAGCCGCGCGTGAGCAGAACCGCATGGTCTTGCTTGCCACTACGTCCGGCTCGCCGTCCGATGAGCGGGAAGCAGTGGCAGCATTCGCCGCTCGCCGGGCCGACTCCATTGTCATCGCCGGTTCGCGCTCGGCCCGCCCGGAAGACCAGCAGGGCAACGCTGAACTGGCAGCGGAACTCGACCGCTATTGCCGCAACGGCGGGCACGTGGGAGTAGTGGGCCATTCGATCGTCGGTGCCACCACCGCGGAGGGTTACCACGTGGTTGCGGTCCCCAACGAGGAGCTCGCCGCAGGCCTTGCCCGCGAATTGGTGGCTTCCCACGAGGGCACGTTCCTGATCGTGGCAGGCCCGGAAGGCCTCTTCACCTCCGACGATCGTGTGCGTGGCTTCCAGCACGGCCTCGCCGATTCCGGCCGGACCGCCGCCGAAGTCATCCGCAGCGGATTCAACCGCGCGGGCGGCTACGATGCCGGTTTGGCCCTCGCCGAACGGATCAGGGGCTCGAAGGACCGACTCTGCATTTTTGCGGTGAATGACGTCATGGCCATCGGCGTCACCGCGGCGCTTCGCTCGGAGGGCGTCTGGATCCCGCGCGATGCGACGATCGCCGGTTTTGACGACATCGAGACCCTGCGCGACTTCCGTCCCGCACTGTCCACCGTGTACTTGCCATTGGAGGAGATGGGCCGACTCGCCGCCGGCGCTCCGGAAGGCGGCTCGGTCACTGGTTCCGTCAAGCTTCGCCGGAGCACCGAAGTGCCGGCCGACAATCCCGCCTGAGACCGCGATGGACCAACCGACGCACGACGGCGGCACGTCGGCTTCCGCGGACACCTCACCACCGCGGGAGGCGCCTTCCGCGCTGACGGTGATTCCCGCCGTCGGGCATCATGCAGGACTGGCGCCGGCGTTACTGGTGTTGCCCGGCGGAGGCTATGCACGGCAAGCCGACCATGAGGCTGAGCCCGTGGCGGAGTGGCTCGCCTCGTTGGGCATCCATGCCTTTGTGCTGAGGTACAAGGTGGCGCCGCACCGCCATCCCGAGCCGTTGGCCCACGCAAAGGAGGCCATGCTCTGGATCCGCAATGGAGCTCACGGCCTTGCGGTAGATCCCTCCCGCGTCGGCGTTTTGGGCTTTTCCGCGGGTGGGCACCTGGCGGGGTCGTTGTCCGTGGGGCTTCGCACCGGCGATCCGAGGCTGGACCAACCTGACTCCAGGCCGGATTTCAGTATCCTCTGTTATCCCGTGGTCTCGTTCGTGGATTCGGTGCACCAGGGCTCGGTGGACAACCTGGCCGGGGAAGGCGCGGCGCCGGAACTCCTGGATGAGTTGTCGCTGCAACGGCAGGTGGACGGTTCCACGCCGCCCGCTTTCCTGTGGCACACCGCAGACGACGAAGCGGTCCCGGTCAGCCACAGCCTCGCCTACGCAGGCGCGCTCGCGGGAGCAGGGGTACCGGTTGAGTTGCACGTCTTTCCGCACGGTGTCCACGGCATCGGGCTGGCGCAAGGGACGCCCGGTGTGGAGCAATGGCCGGGCCTATGCGCCGCGTGGCTGTCCAGGATGTGGACTTAGGGTCCTGGCGGCCGCCACGAGATCAGCGCGCCCTGAATGAGGGAGTCTTCCACAGGCAAAGATGCCGTGATTACTGCAACGCGAGAACGGTGGCTAGCATGAAAAATGCCACTCCGATGGAGTGGCATTTTCCTAATCTCATTTATCTCCGAGCGTAGGCTTGCGCCCTCAAAACCCGAAGCATGTATCCAAGACGCTACCGAGAAGGAGCGGGCCGGTCAAATGCAGTACACCGAGATTCGCAGGGCCATCACGCCGGCGCGGCTGACAGCATTTGACCGGGCGGCCCAGCGAAGGGGCGCCGGCCACGACGACGCCATCAAGCTGTACGAATGGAATGCCGAGCTGGCTTCGGCCCTGCTGTTGCCAATGCACTTGTTTGAGGTAGTTCTTCGCAACGCGATCCATGAGGCCCTGACCCTGACGTACCGTGAACGGTGGCCTTGGGACAGCCGTTTTCTGTACAGCATCCCCATGAAGCACGGGCGCTATGAACCTCGTAAGGATGTTCAGCAAAAGGCCTCTTGGTACCCAACAACCGGCAAAGTCATTCCAGAACTCAAGTTCGTGTTCTGGGAGCAAATGCTTTCCAGTCGCTATGACGTGGCGATTTGGAACCCACTTTTAACAACGGTGTTCCCCAACCTGCCCACAGAGGCAGGAACGTCGGCTGCTGCACGAGGCCTTGCAAGGGACGTGGGCGTTGTCCGAGGCATCCGTAACCGGGTAGCCCACCATGAGCCTATTTTTTCCCAGAACATAAACAAGGTCATGGATGCTATTCACAGGGTGTCGACGTACAGGTCCCAAGATGTCGGAGTTTGGGTAAGGGCTGCCCACCGCGTGACGCAGGTTCAAAGGCAGTGTCCCTCTTGGTACGTATAGTCGCCTGGCCGTGGCTTAGTCCTCGCCCAGCGTGATGGCGTGCAGGAACTCGGCGTCGCTCAGGACGTTCCCAGGGAGGTCGTCCGCAACGAACTCCATCATGATGTCCAGGTCCTTGCCGTTGCCGCGGAGCACATCGGACACCGTCTGCCACAGCAGCTTCCGCGCGCGCAACGGATGGCGTTCGGCTTCCGGCCCCCACGAGAAGCAATGGACACCCACCACGTGCGGCAGGACCTGGTGCAGTGACTCGAGCGCCTGCTGGTCGGAAAGCCCGACGGCGGGCTGCCAGTAGGTGCCGACGTTGCCACGGCCGACCCGCTCAAGGAGGCGCAGCGTTGTGGCGGGGGAGTCGGTGAGCGTGTTGCCGTGGTACTCGAAGGCTATGGCGATCCCCTGTCCCTCGGCGAGGTCCGCAATACGCTGGGTGTCCCTGACGACGGCGTCCCAATGCTCTTCATTGGCTTCGGCCGAGCCGAGTTCGCCGGCCCAGATCCGGATGCGCGGGGCGCCCAACGCGGAAGCCAGGTCCAGGTCCCGCGTGAAGTCTCCGAAGGATCCCGCCCGGTAATAGGAACCCAATGAAAGGATCACGAGGCCCGCTTCTTCGGTGGCCTCCCTTGCATGGACGGCAGAGGCTGCGTCACTGACATGCACATCCGTGCCCCACTCGATCCCGGCGAGCCCGGCCTGCGACGCGATACTGACCACCTCATCGATGTCCTTGGCCCGGAGGGTGACAGAACAAATACCGGGCGTGAGCTCCGCCAGCAGGGTGAGGTCGATCATTGGCTAAGGATACCGGGAATGCGCTTACCCGAACAGTCTTGGAGCCGGTTCGCACACATTCGAACGCTAGGTGGACTTGTTCAGCGTCCTGCCCATGATCGCTTGCGTGAGGGCATCGATGACTTCGGCGTTGGCCAAGGGGTTTCGGATCAACGTGAAGTCCACGTCTCCTACCGGCGGCAGGTCGAAACGCTGCGTGATGACCTTGAGGTCTTCCGGCACCAAGGACGCGGGCATGACGGCGACGCCGATGCCTGCGCGCACCGCTGCCAGGACGCCGCTGATCTGTTTCGTGCTGCAGGTGATCCGCCAAGTGCGGCCGGCGGCTTCCAACGCGTCGATGGCCAGTTTCCGGCTGAGGCTGGGTGCGGGGTAGGCGATAAGAGGCACGGGTGCACCCGGCTCGAGGACGGTCTGTTCCAGGCCAACCCAAGCGAAGTTGTCATGCCGGACCACGGTGCCGTCCTTGGCGCCGGCCACCCACTTCACGAAGACCAGGTCCAGCTGACCTGCGTTCAGCCGCTTGTACAACTGGTCGCTCTGGCTCACGGTCAATTCGAGGTTGATCTGTGGGTACAGTTGCCGGAATTCGCGCAGGATCCGGGGGAGGCCGGTGATGGCGAGATCGTCCGCGGTGCCGAAGCGAAGGCGCCCGCGCATGGCCGAACCGGAGAAATAGCGTGCCGCGGAATCATGGGCTGCGAGGATGCTGCGGGCGAACCCGGCCATGGCGTCGCCGTTGTCAGTGAGCCGGACCTCCCTGGTGTCGCGGGCCACCAGGATGCGCTTCGCAGCGGTCTCGAGCTTGCGGACGTGCTGGCTCACGGTGGGTTGGGCAAGGCCCAGACGCTCGGCGGCCTTGGTGAAGCTCAGCGTCTCTGCCACGGCCAAAAAGGAGCGGAGCTGGACTGGTTCAAACAACGGAACTCCTCAGGCATTGGGCGGAATTTCGGCGTCGCGTAGAAGGCATCATTGCATTTCGCAATCCTAGTTATCATCCCGATACGCTTCCACAATTGCTGCTGGCAACCATAGCGTTAAGTCCATCCCACCGAAACTCTCGATCCGAGGACTACTTTTGGCACCCCCACCGCCTTCAGCGGCAAACGTCAGCCAGCCCGTCATCGATTCCCTGTCCGCTGGTCCTTTACCGGAGAAAAACCAGCCGGACACCGTCACCCAGCCACTCGCCGTCGTAAGCGAAAAGCTGCCCTGGCGGCACACCTTCATCTCGTTGAAGGTCCCGAACTTCAGGATCTTCGCAATCGGCCACTTCATTGCCGTGATCGCCATCTGGATGCAGCGCATCGCGCAGGACTGGATGGTGCTCCAACTGTCCGGTTCCGTCACGGCGGTCGGAATCACGGTGGCCCTGCAGTTCATGCCTTCGCTGTTCCTTGGCCCTTGGGGCGGCATGATGGCCGACCGCTTCGCCAAGCGGAAAATCCTCATCATCTGCCAATCGGCCGCAGCGGTCCTGGCCGCAGCCCTGGCGGCGCTGTCCCTCACGCACACGGTCCAGGTATGGCATGTTTACGTGATCGCATTGCTCCTGGGCTTCGTCACGGTGCTTGACCAGCCTGCGCGCCAGGTCTTCGTCAACGAGCTTGTCGGTCCCACGTACCTGCGCAACGCCATCAGCGTGAACTCCACTACCTTCCAATTGGGCGGACTCATTGGCCCTGCGCTGGCCGGATGGCTGCTCACTGCCGTGGGCGCGGGCTGGGCCTTCGCCGCGAACGCGGTAGCCTGCTGCTCAACCGTGACCATGCTGATGATCCTCCGCAAGGACCAACTGCACCTCAGCCAGCCCACGCCGCGGAAGAAGGGCATGCTCCGTGAGGGCCTGCAGTATGCGCTCAGCAAGCCCACCATTTACTGGCCGTGGTTGATGGCCGGATTCGTGGCGGTTTTCGCCATGAGCCTCCCGGTGTTGCTTGCCGCCTTCGCGGACCACGTGTACGACGCCGGTGCCGGAGGCTACGGCCTGCTGAACGCAATGGTTGCGCTCGGTGCACTGACGGGCGCGGTTGCGTCCACCCGGCGCAGGGAACTGCGGTTGCGCTCGGTGGTAATGTCCGCCGGGCTGTACGGACTGATGTTGGTGCTCTCCTCGGCCATGCCCTCAATGGTCTGGTTCAGCGTGGCGATGGTCTTGGCCGGATTCTGGTGCCTCATGTTCCTCACCGCTGCCAACCAGATGGTCCAGACGAGTTCAAACATGAGCATCCGGGGTCGAGTCATGAGCCTGTACCTGGTGGTCCTCATTGGTGGACAGGCGATTGGCGGTCCGGTGATGGGTTGGCTTGCCGAACACTTCGGACCCCAGATCGGCATCCTGATCGCGGGCGGCGTGCCGGCAGCGGCGGCTGCGGTAGTCGCCGTCGTATTGGCCAGGAAGTCATCGCTGCAACTCAAGGTAGACCTGCGCGATCGTCGCCGGGTGGTGCGCATCGTGGCGAGGACCCAGCCGGCCTGACACCCGGCCGTGGTGCCCCGTCCAAGCGGTGTTACTGCGAAGCCGCCTGGGCGGGGGCGTCCTGGGGCCGTCCGTGGGTGACGCGGTGGCTGACGCGGTCAGCCGTGTCGTCGATGCGGACCAAATGTTCCACGGGCTCCATGTAGAAGCGGGCATTGTTGATGGCGCCCTCTTCGACGCCGAAAATGATGACGCCCGTGAGCTCGTGCGGGGTGCCGTCCCGCCATGAGCCCTGCATGTGCAGTTCCGTCCACACCTGGCTGGTGCTCACGCTGTGGGACACCATGCGTACCTTGATGTCCGGAACGCCCGTGAAGAGTTGTTCCCAATTGGTGCGGATAGTCTCCCGGCCAGTGAATCCCCGCGTGGGGTGGGCCGGAGTTTCATTGACGTACCCCGGCGAGAAGCACTCCGCCAGGGTTTCAAGATCGTGCTTGTTCGTGGCTTCCAGCAGGCGGTGGATGACGGCGAGCGGACCCGCCCCAGCATCGTCGGTGAGAGTCATTGGAGGACCTCCCGGATAGGTGATGTACCTACGATTTTAGGCGTGGGGCTCCACAAGAAAAGACCCTTGGCCCTGCGAAGTGGTTCGCATGGCCAAGGGTCTTGCTGGAGCGGGCGACGGGAATCGAACCCGCGTATCGAGCTTGGGAAGCTAGCGCTCTACCATTGAGCTACGCCCGCGTTGCTTCCGCATGAGCCGAAGCGAATCCCAGCTTAGCGCAGTTCCTGGAGTGTTCAGGACAAGGCACGCTGCTACTTGAAGAGCTTCAGGCTGTTCCATCCGGAGCCCACTTGGGAGTACGTGGTCCACTGGCTACGGCCCAGGCCGTAGTTGTAAAGGTTGCCCTCCATGGTTTGCGCCGTGATGCCCCGTGTTCCTGCGCCGGTCAGGCCGAAGCTGGGGAGAAGGTTGCGCATGTACTGCCAGCCCGTTCCCACCGTCATTGCCGGCCCGTAGAAGCCCGCCCAGCCGTCGCCACGGTAGTTGATGAGCTTGCCTGAACCGGTCCGGGCCAGAATGTCGTTGGCGCCGTCGCCTTCCCAATCCGCCATGGTCAGCTCCATGCCGTTCCAGCCCTTGCCGATGATCTGGGGACCGCTGAGTGCCCCGCCGAAGGTATTGGGGTAATAACGCAGCACGCCGTCCGGGAAGTACCCCACCACACTGGGCCGCGGGTGCGAGTGGGACCATTTGCCCACCGTGATGGTCATTTGGTCCCAACCACCGTTGCCCACCACAACCTGCCCGGCGAAGCCGCCACCAGGAAGGCCGCGGTAGACGCCAAGGACGCCGTTGTTCCACTGGGCCAGGATGTCGTAGACGCCGTCGATGTCCCAGTCCACCACGAAGCCCTGTTTTAGGCCGGTCCAGCCCGAACCGATCTGTACGGGCGCCGCGTAGTTGCCCACCGCCGTCGCCGGGTAGCGCAGGAGCCTGCCGGACGAGTCGGCGGCAACGAGGTCCGCGCCCGACTTGATGCTCGCGCCCGCCGCCGTGTTGCCCGCGAAGTATTGCTCCATGGTGGGGTAGCCGCGGCGGTTCATGTCCGTGGCCAACGCGACGCCGACGTACCGGAGGTGCCACGGCTCGTAGCTGTAGCCCGTGGTTCCTGTGTAGCCGTTGGGGTACCTGACAATGAAGCCGTACTTGTGGGCATTCGCGGCCACCCACTTACCCGCTGCCGTGTCACCGAAGCACGTGCTCAGCCCGCAGGAACCGTTTTGGTTGCCCACATCCACGGCCAAGCCCGTCTGATGCTCGCTGTACCCGGGCCGGGCGGAGATGGTGTCCGCGTACGCCTGCCCGTAAATGCTGACGTAGTAGGAGTACACCTGCTGTTGCTGGGCGTAGGACCGGTATCCGCTCACGATCGAGAGGCCGCCCGTACCGGCATCCGCGGCGCCCTGGAACAGGCCGTTGAGCCACGCAGCGGCCTCGGCACGCAGGAACTGTCCCGAGCCGCGGGCGTTTATGAGGTCCCTCGGTGCGTAACTGGCAGGGTTCAGGGGCCTGGACTTGTTCACCAGCACCGAGAAGCTGGCGGGATCGCCCACCGGGTCCACGCTGGGGAGCGGGTTGACCGTAGCGGGGACGGCGGTTAAGGCGGATAACGACGCCGGAGCGGACTGCGGCGCGACGGCCGCCTTGAGTGCGCCCGCCTGAGCTGTGCCCGCCTGAACCGCGCCCGCGTGAACCGCGCCCGCGTGAACCGCGCCCGCGTGAACCGCGCCCGCGTGAACCGCGCCCGCGTGAACTGTGCGCTGCGGTGTTCCCCCGGGAAGCGCGGCGCCCGCTGGCGCGGCGACGGCCACACTGCCGGCCACGGCGATGGCGAGGAAAGCCGCTCCGGCCGCCAGCCGCCGTCGTACTTTTCCTGCGAAAGTCTGTTGCTCAAAAGCCTGCATTACGCCCCCAAAGTGATTAATAGCAGCCGCAGGAACTCTACCGGGCTTGCATGCGGCTGTCAGGTAACCATTCGGTCAAGGCTCGTGTGGCCGTGTGTCGCGGGCCAGTGCGGCTGACTATTCTGAAGGTGTTAGCTGCAGTGTATGGGGAACCGGGCTACGACCATTCGACCGTACGCCGAAAGAGGTTTCCATGGCATTTGCAGCCCATGAAGTGGTGATCAGCAGGGACGCCATGACCGTGTTCGAGTTCCTCATGGACGGCATGAACAACTCGCTGTGGCGCACCGGAATCCGCAGCATCGAACTCCGTTCGGGAGTGCGCGGTGAGAAGGGCGCTGTGTACCAGCAGACCCTCACCGGACCCGGTGGCCGGCCCATCGCCGCCGATTTCGAGATCACCGAAGCCCGCCCGGGAGCGGAAGTGCGCTTCGAAGTCGTGGCCGGACCAGCCAGGCCCCATGGCGGCTACTACCTCAGCACCGAGGGAAAGACCACACGGCTCAGGTTCGCCCTGGAGTACCACCCCAAGGGCTTGCAGAAGCTGATGAACGGAATGATCCAGAAGACCATGGAAGCTGAGGTTGCCCAGTTGGAGCAGCTCAAGACCGTGATCGAGTCGGATACCGCGGCCTGACGGATACCGGTCCGGCCTGTTGGTTGGCCGGGACGGATTGAGCCCTACTGGGCGAGCTTGAAACCACTCCAGCCGCCGCCCACGGTGACCGGCGTGGTGAGCCTGCCCGAGGTGAGGTCCCAGTACTCAAGCACGCCGTTGGTGCCCAAACCGGCAACACCCGTGGTCCCCGGGCCACCGACGCCCTGCAGCGCGCGGATGCCGCTGTAGTCCGTCCAGGCCGCGCCGACGATCGGCCGCGCTTCCTGCCGCGGAGTGGCGAGCCCGCTGCCACGGTACAGGCGGAGATTGCCGTTCGCCTCCACCGTGAGCAGGTCCTGGAAACCGTCGGCGTTGTAATCCACCATGGTCAGGCGCACGGCCGGGTTGCCTGTGCCAATGGCTGACTGGCTCCGGATATAGGAGAGCCCCGAGTTCTTATAGAGCCATAAACCGCCCGAACCATCCATGGCAACAATCTGGGGGAGCCGGTTGTTGGCGCACCACTGGCCCACGGAAATGGTGAGCGACTGCCATCCTTGGCCCAGGACCCCCGGCGACCCGAAGCCACCGGAGGCCTTGCCCGGGTACACCAGCAACTGCCCGTCGTTTCGTTGTGCAATGAGGTCGAACACGCCGTCACGGTCCCAGTCGGAGACGAACAACTCCTTGAGTCCCGTGAAGCCTGCTGCGACTTTCCGGGCTGCGCCGTATTTCGCGTTGCCAAGGGACTGGTACGAGTACACCGAACCGTCACCGCCCACCGATACGAGGTCGGCGGCGCTGCGGATGGCAGCGGACTTCAGATCCACCGTGGGCGGCTGGTGCTTGTCGCCCGGTTCGCAGGCACCCACCGGGTCCGTGGGCGGCGTGACCGTTCCACCCGGGCGGGTGGTGGTTCCGGCCGGCAACGTGGTGTAGCCGAAGAAGTTGACCACGCCCCACAGGGTGTAGCGGTTGGGGGTGGTCTGCCAATTGCCGTCCGTGTACGTGATGCCGATGCCCATCACGTTGAACCGCGGATCCCTGAGCAGCGCATCGTGGCCCGGCGAACCCTTCCACCATTCCACGAGTTGCGCGGCATCCCGGTCCCAGCGAACCGCGATGACCTCCCCCGCCCCGTTGTTCGGGTTCATGGCGCGCGGGTCCGTCCAGAAGTTGGCCCTGTGCTGGATCACTTCACGGCTGGCGATGTTGTTGGACCACTCCTGCGCCAGGTTGGCCACGGTTGCGTGGTACTTCACCGGGGCCAGGCCAAGGGAGGCCCGGTAGCTGTTGATGGCGTTGAAGACTGTGAGGATGGCGGCCGAGTTGTTGTCCGGCAGCAATGCCAGGGCACCGTCGTCCGTGGTGGGATCGCTGCTGGGGGACTTGCCGGGGAAGGGGGTTTCGCTTGGGCCCTGGCTTGTGCTTGGGGTCGGCGCAGGAACCGGGCCGGAGGGTGTCGGGGTCGCCGTGGGCGCTGTTGCCGGTGCTGTCGGCGTCGGGGTGGGGGTTGCCGTTGAGCCGGGTGAGGCGGTGGTGCCAGGGCCGGGCGTCACAGTCGGCTCGGTTGCAATGGCCGACGGCGTCACGTCCGGCGAGGGGCCAGCGGCCGGAGCGGAGGGCGTCGGGGCAGGTGACGGCTCGGGATCAGTGGGTGCCGGGCCTGCGTCTTCGGCGCCGGGTACTTCGGGAGCGGTGGTCTGTGACGACGGGCCGTCTGGACCCCAGGACGGGCCGATGTTTGGAACGGGCGGAGGAGACTCAATGGTCGGTTCGACGGCAACCGGCCGGGTGGGCACGGAGCCGGGCACCGTTGCAGGACCCGGGTCCGTCACAGTGGGGCCGTTTGGCTCTCCGCCGGGGGCGGCCGGTTCAGCCGAAGGTGAGTCCACCGCCGTCGTGCTTGGTTCGGGAGCCTTCAGGCCGGAAGGTGCGCTGCCGGAGGGAGTTGTGCCGCCGCCCGGAACCGTCTCTGTTGCCGGCAGGAGCTGGCTGGAACCGGCTATTACCAGTGCCAGTACTCCGGCCACCACAATTGCCGCAGGCGCTGCCAATTTCCCCACAATTACCCCGCGAATGCTCGATGCCCCCAAAGTCCGGGCGCGGCTTAACCTGTCCGGGAACTATAGTCGCACGGGACGGCAAGGACAATGCATGCGGTATTTTTGATGCTGTGCTGATCTCTGACCGCGATATTCGTGCCGAAATTGACTCCCAACGGATTGTCCTTGAACCGTACGACCCCGCGATGGTTCAGCCGTCTTCCGTGGACGTGCGGATCGACCGGTTTTTCCGGCTCTTCGACAACCACAAGTACGCCCACATCGACCCCTCCGAGGAGCAGCCTGAGCTCACGCGCCTGGTGGAGGTTGAGGGTGACGAACCGTTCATCCTGCACCCGGGCGAATTCGTGCTCGGCTCCACGTACGAGACCGTGAGCCTGCCCGATGACATCGCTGCACGCCTTGAGGGCAAGTCTTCGCTGGGCCGCCTTGGCTTGCTGACGCACTCCACTGCCGGCTTCATCGACCCCGGTTTTTCCGGCCATGTGACCTTGGAGTTGTCCAACGTGGCCACGCTGCCCATCAAGCTGTGGCCCGGCATGAAGATCGGCCAGTTGTGCTTCTTCCGCCTGACCTCTTCCGCCGAGCATCCGTACGGCTCCGGTGAATACGGCAACCGCTACCAGGGCCAGCGTGGTCCGACAGCCAGCCGCAGCCACCAGAACTTCCACCGGACGGCTATCTAGGATTCTGCGCCGAGGGGTTGGCTCTTCGGGCTAAGGGGGCAAAGCGCCAGGATCCAACCCCTCGGCGAAGTTCGGGTCAGGCCGGCGTGCGCTCGGGTGTGCGGGGCGGGGCTTTGGGAGTCTTGCGGAATGCCTTGACCACGGGCTCCACGAACCGGGCGGCCAGCGGACCCAGGACGGCCATGATGAGGACGTAGGCCGTTGCGAGGGCAGCGAGTTCGTCTGGCACGGCCCCGGAAGCGACGGCCAGGCCGGCGATGACGATTGAGAACTCCCCGCGTGCGATCAAGGCTGCGCCGGCGCGGAACCGTCCCGGCACGGCGATCCCCGCGCGCTTGGCTGCCCAGAAACCCGTCAGGATCTTGGTGGCTGCGGTGAGGACGGCCAGCAGCAGTGCCACGCCGAGGACCGGGGGAATGGACCGCGGATCCGTATTTAGGCCAAAGACCACGAAAAAAATCGCCGCGAACAAGTCACGCAGCGGTTCGAGGATCCTGGTGGCGTTGTGGGCCGTGGCACCGGAAATGGCGATGCCCAGCATGAAGGCGCCAACTGCGGCGGAAACCTGCAGCGCCGAGGCGATGCCGGCAACCAACAGCGCCAGGCCCAGGACGTTGAGGAGGAACACCTCGGAATTCTCGCTGTGGATGGCTTGGGAAACACGGTGGCCGTGCCTCAACGCGATTACCAGGATGACCGTCACGACGGCGAGTGCGATCCCCACTGTTTGCAGCCCGCCGAGGAAACCAACGCCGGCCAGGATCGCGGTGAGGATCGGCAGGTAGATGGCCATGGCCAGGTCCTCGAAGACCAGAATGGAGAGGATTACCGGAGTTTCGCGGTTACCGATCCGGCCGAGGTCCGTAATCACCTTGGCCGCGATGCCGGATGAGGAAATGTACGTCACGCCGCCCATGACGATCGCTCCCACCAGGCCCCAACCGAGGAGCACGGCGATGCCCGCACCCGGGATGAAGTTCATGATGAAGTCCAGGACGCCGGCTTGCCAGGAACGCCTCAGCCCGGTGACAAGTTCGGATGCCGTGTATTCCAGGCCAAGCATCAACAGCAGCAGGATGACGCCGATTTCGCCGGAAAGGTGCGCGAACTCCTGCATTCCGTCGAGTTTGACCACCCCGCCGGCGCCGAACGCCAGGCCGCCCACCAGGTAAAGCGGAATAGGCGACATGCCGATCCGGCCGGCCAGGCGTGCCAGCAGCCCCAGGCAGAAGACAACAGCGCCCAGTTCCACCAGGGCAAGCGCGACCGGATCCACGGGTCAGCCGTTGCGGAGGATGCCGGCGGCCGAGTCAAGACCTTCCTGCGTGCCGACTGCCACCAGCAGATCACCAAGGTGAAGAACGACGTCGGGTGCCGGCGACGGGACCACCTCGCCTTCGCGCATGATCGCCACGATGGAAACCCCACTGCGGGTGCGGATCTGCGCTTTGCCCATGGGTTGGTTGACGAACGGGGAATCAGCCGTGATGGAGAACTGCCGGGTGACGATGCCGGGGATTTCCCGGTGTGCCTCGGCCAGGCGCATGGCAACGTGCTGCCCGCTCAGGAGGTTGCCCAGGCAGGACGCTTCGTCCGCGGTCAGCGGAATGGAGGCCTGGCATGTATCGGGATCGTCCCATGTCGAAACGAAAAGCTCGGTTTCGCCCTCGCGGTGCTCAACCACGCCGATACGACGGCCAGAAGCCGTGACGAAATCCTTGCGGACACCAAGGCCCGGGAGTTCGGTCTCTTCCACGTTCATATGTACACCTTAACTCTCTTGCATCCGCCGGGAAGCGGCGTTCGCGCACAGCTATAGCCGGGCGCTCACTTGTCCGGGACCACTGCGATCTCGGTCTTGCTGGGCGGCTTGACTGGCAGGATCACCAGCAGGCCGGCCAACAGGACCACCATGATCCCGAGGATGCCCCATCGTTGGGCTCCACCTTCTTCAACAATCGGAGCAGCAATTGTGATGCACAGCGTGAAGAGACTGGGCGCCAGGAAGCTTACGGCGCGTCCGGTGGTGGCGTAAAGGCCAAAGAGTTCGCCGGATTCGCCGCTGGGAGCGAGCCTGGCCAGGTAGGCGCGCGAGGAGGACTGGGCCGGGCCCACGAAGAGGCAGAGCAGGAGCCCGAACACCCAGAAGGTGTTGGTTCCGGGCCACTCGTTGCCGAAGAAGACGTAGGTGCCGTTGCCCAGCACCAGGATGACGGTTCCTGCAACGAGCAGGCCCACCAGCGACATGACGATCACGGCCTTGGGACCGACCCTGTCATCGAGGAAACCGCCAATGATGGCGCCCATGGCTGCAACCACGTTTCCGAAGATCGCAAAGAAGATGACGTCCTTAAGCTCGAAACCGAACGTGCCTGCCGCGATCACCCCACCAAAGGTGAACACGGCGGCCAATCCATCGCGGAAGATGGCGCTGGAAAGAAGGAAGAAGATGGTGTGCGGGCTGGTCCGGTAGATCGCCCCGATGCGCTTGAACAGCAGGCGGTAGGAGTCGAAGAAGCCCAGTGACGCGGCATCCTTCCTGCCGGGGAGTTCGGGTACGGCGAACAGCACAGGCAACGCGAAGATGAAGAACCACAACGCGGAGAAAACGGCCACGAGCCTGATGTTCAGGGAGTCCTGCGTGGATGAGCCAAACCACTCGAAGGACGGTTGGACAAACAACTGAAGGACCAGGAGAAGCGCCACGATGCCGCCGAGATACCCCATGCCCCACCCGAAGCCGCTGACCTTGCCGATGTTCCGGGGCGTGGAGATCTGGGCCAGCATGGCGTTGTAGTTCACGCCGGCGAACTCGAAGAACACGTTGCCCAAAGCGATCAGGCAGACCCCGAGCAACAGGAACCCCGGCTGGGGAAAAACGAAGAAGCACAAGGCCGTAAGCACGGCCGTGGCAGCGGTGTTCACCCCAAGCCACAGTTTCCGCCGCCCGCCGGCGTCCGAACGCTGGCCGGTCACGGGTGCCAGCAAGGCGATGGCGAGCCCGGCCAACGCCAGGGCCGCGCCGAGGGCTGCCGACGCCGTGTCCTCTCCGCCGAACGCGTTGGATGTCAGGTAGACGGTGAAGACGAACGTGGTCATGACAGCGTTGAAGGCTGCCGAGCCCCAGTCCCAGGCTGCCCAAGCGAGGATCTGCCCCTTTTTGGAAGCGGCCGGGCCGGAGGCAAGCTCGGACGGGGGAGGGGAAGCTTCGGGAACTGCAGCCGCGTTCATGCCTGAATGCTATCGGGACACGACGGCGGTCCGTGATGCGACAGACCGGGGTCCTCACAAGGCCTGAGGTTGTCCACATAGCGCACTTTCCGGTGAAGACGCCCTTAACCCCTTGATAAACTGGCACAACCGAACCCAACGTATGCACCGCTTGCTCCAACTTTTGACAATTCCTTCCTGACTTTGCGGAGACAACATTGATCACAGTTCTCGCCATCACCTTTGTCGCGGCAACTGTGGCGCCTTTGATCTTCAGCAAACTCGGCAGGAACGCGTTCTACGCTCTCGCGGCGGTACCGGCAGGCGCTTTTATCTGGTTGATCCTCCAATACGCACCTGTCTATTCAGGCAGCGGCCTCGAAGAAGTCCTGCCCTGGATCCCCGACCTGAAGCTTGAATTCGCTTTCAGGATGGACGCACTGGCATGGGTGATGTCCCTGCTTATCCTGGGCGTCGGCACCTTGGTGCTGGTTTATTGCGCGCGCTACTTTAAGGACAAGGACCCTGGCCTTGGTGGCTTTGGTGCCCAGTTGCTCGCCTTCGCCGGGTCAATGTTCGGTTTGGTGACCTCCGATGACCTCCTGATGTTGTTCATTTTCTGGGAACTGACCACCATCCTGTCCTACCTGCTGATCGGCTACGCCCGCACCCGCCTGGCCGCCCGCCGGTCTGCCTTGCAAGCGCTCATGGTTACCACGGCCGGCGGCCTCGCCATGCTCGTAGGCCTCATCATCCTCGGCCAGGCTGCGGGGACCTACCGTATCTCGGCCATCCTTGACCAAGCCGGGACGCTCATGGCCGGGCCCATGCAGGACGCGGTGACTGCCGCCGTCGTGCTTGTCCTGGTGGGTGCCATCACCAAATCCGCGCTTGTCCCGTTCCACTTCTGGCTCCCCGGAGCCATGGCCGCGCCAACTCCCGTCAGTGCCTACCTGCACGCAGCGGCCATGGTGAAGGCGGGGATCTACATCGTTGCCCGCCTGGCGCCGGGCTTCTCCGAATCGGACTTCTGGCTACCGCTGGTCCTGGGGCTGGGCCTGGCCACCATGCTGATCGGCGGCTACCGGGCACTGCGGCAGACCGACATCAAGCTCATCCTGGCCTACGGCACGGTCAGCCAGCTTGGCTTCCTCACCATGGTGGTGGGCCTTGGCCAACCCGATGCCGCCCTTGCGGGGCTCGCACTGTTGCTGGCGCACGGGCTGTTCAAGGCCACGCTGTTCCTGGTGGTGGGCATCATCGACCACCAAGCCGGTACCCGCGATATCCGCAAGCTGTCCGGGGTCTTCCGTTCTTCGCGCGCGCTCGGCGTGGTCGCTGCCATTGCGGCGGCGTCTATGGCCGGTGTTCCTCCCTTGGCCGGGTTTGTGGCGAAGGAGTCCGTCTTCGAGACGTTTGTCCACTACGCCACGGGGCATGATGCGCCGGCGTGGGGCATCTGGATCCTGGTTGGCCTGGTGATCGGATCGATCCTCACCTTCGCCTACAGCGCGCGTTTCATGTGGGGTGCCTTCGCCACCAAAGCAGGCGTGGAGCCCACTCCTTTCAAGCCGATCAAGCCGGCCTTCCTTGCCGCTCCTGCCATCCTGAGCTTCCTGACCATCGTCTACGGACTCTGGCCGGTTCCCGTGGACTCGTGGATCCAGCCGTACGCAGGGCTGTTTGCGGACCGCGAAGGAGCTCCCGACGCCGGTCACCTCGCTTTGTGGCATGGCCTCACTCCCGCTTTGGGCCTGACAGCGCTGACGTTCGTGGTGGGCGCCGCCATGTTCTACGGCCGCAACGCAGTGTCCCGCGTCCAGGGCCTGGTTCCGGACTGGATCGATGGCGACCGGTCCTACCAGCACACCATCGGTGCGCTGGACGACATCGCTGTCTGGGTCACGGGCCGCACCCAGCGTGGTTCGCTGTACTTCTACCTGACCGTCATCCTTACCGTCGCCTTCGCTGTTCCGCTCGCAGCCTTGATCGCGGCCAACAAGCCCCTCCCTGACGGGGTGTATTTCGTCGATCCCAACTCTCCGCTGCAGATCATTGTGGGGATGGGGATCGTTGTTGGCGCACTCGCGGCCGTCCGGGCCAACAAGCGGTTCCTCGCCGTCCTTATGGTGTCCGTGACGGGCTACGGAATCGCCCTGGTGTTCGCGCTGCAGGGCGCACCGGACCTCGCCCTGACCCAGATGCTGGTGGAAACCATCGTGCTGGTGGCCTTCGTGCTCGCGATGCGTAGCCTGCCCGCGGAACTCCGGGACCGCACCGGCGGACGGCTGCGGGTGATCCGCGTGATCATTGGTGCAGCATTCGGCATCACCATGATCTTCGTGGCGATCTACGCCATGGGTGCCCGCGTGGCTACGCCGATCTCCCTGGACTTCCCGCGGCTGGCCTACGAGGGCGGCGGCGGTTTGAACGTGGTCAATGTGACCCTGGTGGATATCCGCGCGTGGGACACCTTCGGCGAGATCTCGGTGCTGGCCGTCGCCGCGACCGGTGTGGCCAGCCTGATCTTCGTGCGCAGCCGTGGCGACCGCATCAGGACCTCAGCGGCAGTGCCGGAAGGCAGCGTGGGGCGCCGCACCGACGTCGAACGTGACTCCCGCGACAGCGCCACGCTGGCTGTGGCGCGGAAGTTCAGCGACGTTACCCGCGACGCCTGGCTTGTAGCCGGCCGAACCCTGGCTCCCGAGCGCCGCTCGATCATTTTCGAGGTGGTCACCAGGCTCATCTTCCACTCGATGATCGTGTTCTCCGTCTATCTCCTCCTGGCCGGCCACAACCTGCCCGGCGGCGGTTTTGCAGGCGGCCTGACGGCCGGCCTGGCACTGACCATCCGGTACCTCGCGGGTGGCCGTTTCGAGTTGAGTGAAGCCGCAACAGTGAGTGCCGGAACGCTGCTCGGAACGGGACTCGCGACGGCGGCTGCCTCCGGTTTGGTGCCGCTCTTCCTGGGGGGACAGGTGTTCCAGAGCGCCATCATCGAGTTCTGGCTGCCCGTCTTCGGGGACATCAAGTTCGTGACCTCAACGATTTTCGACATCGGCGTGTACATCGTGGTGGTGGGGCTGGCGCTGGATGTCCTCCGCAGCCTTGGAGCGGAAATCGACGAGCACTTTGAAGGCAAAGGCGCGCCCATCGCAGAGGATGACGCCGCAGAGACAGCCGCGGCCGGAAAGGGTGAAGCATGAGCATCAACCTGACCTTGCTGATCGTCATGGGCGTCCTGTACGCCTGTGGCATCTACCTCATCCTGGAACGTAGCCTGACCCGCGTGCTGTTGGGGCTGATGCTCCTGGCCAACGCCACCAATATCCTGATCCTCACCACCGGTGGTTACGCAGGGCTGGCACCGTTGTTCACCAAAGAGACGGACCCTGGAACGTACAACGATCCGTTGCCGCAGGCCCTGATCCTGACCTCGATCGTGATTTCCTTCGCGGTGACCGCGTTCATGCTTGGCATCATCTACCGCACGTGGGCACTGGCCCGGCAGGACGAAATCCAGGACGACATCGAAGACCGTCGCGTCGCCCAGACGCCGAGCTTCGACGCCGAAGACGACGCCATTGTGCCGCTGGAAACCTCGGAGTTCGCCATCACTCCGTCCACTCCGGAAGAACGGCTGCACCCGGAAGAAACGGAAACCCCCAAAACGGCTCAGAGCCGGGAAGGAGGCAGCGCGTGAATCTCGCAAACCTGTCACCGCTCGCTGTCCTTCTCCCCATCCTCGGTGCCGCACTGGCCTTCGTGCTGATCCGGCACACTGCCGCCCAGCGCGCGGTCAGCATCGGCATCCTGAGCCTGACGCTGCTCCTGGAATCCTTCCTGCTGATATCTGTGTGGGACGGTGGCACCACCTCCGTGACCCTCGGTGGCTGGTTGCCGCCGTGGGGCGTGGTGTTGGTAGTGGACCAGTTCTCCTCGCTCATGCTCGTGGTGTCCACCGTGGTGAGCCTCGCGGTCCTGATCTACGCCACCGGCCAAGGCATGGCCGATGGCGACCAGGAAGCGCCGGTCTCCATCTTCCACCCCACCTACCTGATCCTGGTGGCCGGTGTTTCCAACGCCTTCCTCACTGGAGACCTCTTCAACCTGTACGTGGGCTTCGAAATCCTGCTGACCGCGAGCTACGTCCTCATGACGCTCGGCGGAACAGGGCCCCGCATCCGGGCCGGAGTGACGTACGTGGTGGTTTCCGTGGTGTCCTCGGTGCTGTTCCTGATCGCGATCGCCATGATCTACGGCGCCACCGGGACCATCACCATGGCAGACCTGGCCATCAAGCTGGCTGAGCTGGACCAAGGCACGCAGAACCTCCTGCACGTGATGCTGCTGGTGGCTTTCGGCATCAAGGCCGCCGTGTTCCCGCTGTCCTTCTGGTTGCCCGACTCCTACCCCACGGCACCCGCGCCGGTCACCGCTGTGTTCGCCGGCTTGCTTACCAAAGTGGGCGTGTACGCGATGGTCCGCACCGAAACGCTCCTGTTCCCGGGGGACACCCTGAACACGCCCTTGATGATCGTTGCGTTGCTGACCATGGTGGTGGGCATCCTCGGTGCGTTGGCCCAGAGCGACATCAAGCGTCTGCTTTCCTTTACGCTGGTCAGCCACATTGGCTACATGGTGTTTGGCCTGGCGATGTCCTCCATAACGGGGCTTGGGGCCGCGGTGTTCTACGTGGCGCACCACATCACCGTCCAGACCAGTTTGTTCCTGGTCACTGGTTTGATTGAGCGGCGCGGAGGTTCGTCCTCGATCGACCGTCTGGGCGGGTTGGCCAAGCTCTCCCCGCTGCTCGCCTTGTTGTTCTTTGTACCGGCCATGAACCTGGCAGGCATCCCGCCGTTCTCCGGGTTCCTCGGGAAGCTCGGCCTCTTGCAGGCAGGCGTCGAGCTCGGCACGCCCCTGGCCATCATCCTGGTGGTTGGCGGCGTGGTCACGAGCCTCCTGACCTTGCTGGCCATCGCCCGCGTGTGGAACAGGGCCTTCTGGCGCAAGCCCGAGGACGCAGAGTACCCGGATCCGGTACTCCTGACGCCCGGTCGTGCCGGTGTCCTTCCCCGGACCATGGTGGGTTCGACGGCCGCACTGGTGGTCTTCGGTGTGGCGCTTACTGTGTTCGCCGGACCACTTTTCCAGCTGTCCGGTGGCTCAGCCGAGATCATGCTCGATCGTTCGGCCTACATCCACTCCGTCCTGGGTGACAATGCTCCGGTGCCGGCAGCGGTTCAGACAGGCGGTGCCAAGTGAGCCGCAAACCGATCTCCTTCCGCACCGAACTCCCACTGCTGATCTGGCTGGTGATTGTGTGGGGCGCCCTGTGGCGGGATTTCAGCCCTGGCAATCTGTTGTTCGGTGCGCTCATCGCCATCGTGGTGGCCAAGCTGTTCTACCTGCCGCCCGTTGAACTGAGTGGCCGTTTCAACATCCTCCACGCCATACCGTTCGCGTTGATGTTCCTTGGCAAAGTGGTGGCAGCGAGCTTCCTTGTCCTCTACCTGGCCGTGGTCAAGGGACCCAAGGTGCGCAGCGCCGTCGTGGCTGTTCCTTTGCGGAGCCATGCCGACCTCATGGTGACGGCCACAGGCCACGTCATATCCCTGATTCCGGGCTCGCTGGTAGTGGAAGTGGACCGCTCCACCTCCACGCTCTACCTGCACGCGCTCAATATCTACAGTGAGGAAGATGTGCAGAAGATCCGGCACGAAGTCCAAAACATAGAGGCCGGGTTGATCAGGATCATGGGCACCCGCGAGGAAGTGGAAGCCCTCCGGACTGAATCCGCCGGCATGGAAGGAGCAGCACTGTGAAAGAACTGGTCCTCGTAGTTACCGCGGTGATCCTCAGCCTCGCCGCGGCCGGGGCGATCATCCGGATCGCCGTCGGCCCATCGCTGCTTGACCGCGTGCTCGCTTCCGACGTTCTCCTGGCGATCCTTGGCGCTGCGCTGGCAGTGGATATGGCCGTGAACCGTCACCTGAACAACCTCATGCTCCTGGTTGCCCTGGCCGTGATCGGATTTATCGGGTCAGTGACCGTTGCCCGGTTCGTGGCTGAGCGGAGGGGGCAGGCCAATGACTCCTGATGCAAGCGGCGTGGACCTCGTGATCGATTCGGTCACGGCAGTGTTCCTGGTGGTCGGCGCCCTGATGTCACTGGGTGCCGCCATTGGTTTGTTGCGCTTCCCGGACCTCATGAGCCGCATGCACGCGGCCACCAAACCGCAGGTGTTGGGCTTGTTCCTCATGCTCGCCGCGATCGGCCTGCAGATGCGCACCTGGTGGGTGTGGCCCGTGCTGCTGGTGGCTTGGATCTTCCAGTTGCTCACGGCGCCCGTGGCGGCCCACATGGTGGGGCGTTCGGCCTACCGTACCAAGCATGGGCACCGCGAATTGCTCACCAAGGACGAACTGGAAGCCGTGGTGCAGCGGGCAGCCGAAGGGCGTTCGGAGGATTAGGGCAACGCGGGGTCACTTCAGGCCCATCCGGACGTCCACCATAGGCCGGAAGTGACCCCGCGTAGGTGTTAGACGATGTCCTGGGACTTGGCGAAGCGGGCGATTGCGCGCTGCGTACCCCGGCTGGCCAGGACCTGGATGAGGGTGCTGACAAACGCCGAGATGAGGGCGAACGTCAGCGCTGAGCGGAGGCTCGTTTCCATGTCATCGTTGCCTTTGGGCGGCTTGTTGCCCGTGGCTTTTTCCCATCCCTTGTTGACCAGCTTGGTACCAAGGAAACCCGCGCCGAGGCTCACGCCTGCGCCCAGAAGCTTGAGGAAGAAGTTCATGCCTTCAGCCTAACCTCACAACCCGGCGGATCCTGCTTAGCCCCGGCTCGCCCTCTCCTTGAGGAAGGCGGACAGGGAGCCGGGTGGTGCCAGTACGGGAACCACCTCATGATCCGCGATCCACATGGCATCAACGGAATCGAAACCGGAGATTTCCTTAAGCAGGTAATACGTGGGCGGCATGAGTTGCAGTTTGCCCTCGGCCTCCGCGGACAGGATTCCGTCAACGGGCATCCATAGTGACTGCCAGGCCTCGGTGGTTTGGTGTTGCGGTGCGGCGTCCGGGGCGGGCTTGGCCACGTAGAAGTAGGTATCGAACCGCTTGGGCATGTCCACGGGTGTGATCCAGTTGGCCCACGGCCGAAGGTCGGCCGGATCCAACGTGAGGCCGGCTTCTTCTTGGACTTCGCGGATGGCAGCGGCCAGAACGGTCCCGGAGCTCTTGCTTGCTTGGCTGACGGGCGCGGTGGAATCCGGACCTGCTTCGGCGATTGAGCTCAGCCGCCACTCCCTGGCATGCCGCTCCAGAAGTTTGGGCGGGTAATCCCAGCCCTGGGAATCCCCAGCGTCCACTCGGCCGCCGGGAAACACGACCATCCCCGCAGCGAAATCCATGGTGGATACGCGGTGCTGGACGAAGGCCTCCAGCCCAGCAGACGTATCGCGCAGCAGGATCACGCTGGCTGCGAGGCGGGCTTCGGCCACTGGCTTGGCTGCGTCAAGGTGGCTTGGACCGGGAGTATCCGTCATGCAGCCATTCTCTCAGGTCCGCGTTGTGGGGCCTGCTGTGCGCCCTAAGGGCGGGGAATGGGGCGCAGAGCGGGCCCCGCAACGGATTTATGACCAGCCACATGACCCCGCAAACCCCTTCAGGTGTAAACTGAACCACGCCCACAAGGGCAGATTGATAACGACAGGGGAGCGCCGCCGTCGAATCCTGCAGTGATGTGGGAGACGCGAGGGCGCTGAGAGTGCGGACAGCCGCAGACCCTCGAACCTGATCCGGTTAGTACCGGCGCAAGGGAGTCGAGCTTCTCAGAGTGTCCGGACCCGGGCGGCGTGAGCCGGCCGGGGTATCCGGGGAGCACTTTCCCCTCCTGTAACCTCAGGAGGCAAAGAAATGACCACGGCAAGCGTGAAGAAGACCAGTTATAACTGGCGCGTTGTAGACATTGTGGTGGCAGCGTTGATCGCCATCGCCGGCGGCGTGATTTTCTGGGCATGGTCCCAGGGCGCCGCAATCGTATCCATCCCCATGAACGCGGCCTACCCGCCCCTCACCGGCCTGATCGCCGGTGGCTGGATGATCCCCGCAGTGCTGGGCATGCTCATCATCCGCAAGCCCGGTGCCGCGCTGTTCTGCGAGGCTGTGGCCGCCACCGGCGAGCTCATCATGGGCTCCCAGTACGGCACCACGGTGCTCATCTCCGGTATCTTGCAGGGCCTCGGTGCGGAGCTGGTCTTCGCTGCGTTCCGCTACAAGAAGTTCAACCTGCCCACCTCGCTCCTGGCGGGCGCGGGCGCTGGACTCTTCTGCGGCCTGAATGATTCCTTCGTCCCGTGGGGCTGGAACATTGCCTACGAGGCCGTGGACAAGCTGGCCTACATCGCATTCTGTACCCTGTCCGGCGCGATCATTGCCGGTGCGTTGTCCTGGGTAGCTACCCGCGGACTCGCTTCCACTGGCGTGCTGAGCGCTTTCGCATCCCGCAAGGCTGCGTCGGAGCCAGTCTTCAACTGATGGCCGCCACAAACAGCGGCCAGCCTGCCGCCATCTCCGCCGAGGGATGGGGATGGCGGCACGCAGGGCGGCCCACCCCTGCCATCCACGGCCTGGACCTCCGGATCGAACCCGGGGAGCGCGTGCTCCTGCTGGGTCCCTCCGGAGCCGGCAAGTCGACGCTCCTGCACGCCCTGGCCGGGGTGTTGGGCGATGAGGAAGACGACTCGGACGAAACCGGCTCGCTGCTGATCGACGGCGCACTGCCGCGCGAACAGCGGGGCCGCGCCGGATTGATGCAGCAGGACCCGGAAACGCAGGTGGTCCTGTCCCGCGTGGGCGACGACGTAGCGTTTGGTGCCGAGAACCTTGCCGTTCCGAGGGCAGACATTTGGGCACGCGTCCATGAAGCGCTCGACGACGTCGGGTTGCGTAACGCCGCAGGCGGCGGCCTGGCCCTGGACCACCCGACGGCGGCACTCTCCGGAGGGCAGAAGCAGCGCCTTGCGCTGGCCGGGATTCTGGCGATGCGGCCGGGGCTGCTCCTGCTGGACGAGCCGACAGCCAACCTGGACCCGGCCGGTGTGCTGGAAGTACGCGATGCCGTTGGCCGATGCCTGGACAAGACCGGTGCAACCCTGGTGGTGGTGGAGCACCGGGTGTCCGTGTGGAAGGACCTGGTAAACCGGATCGTGGTCCTGCAGCCCGGTGGCGGGGTCCTCCTGGACGGGCATCCGGACCACGTGCTCTCCGAGGCCCGCACCATGCTCATTGATGCCGGCGTGTGGGTTCCCGGCTACGTCCCGCGGACCCGGGGCAGGAACGCCGACCCTGCGGGACAGGCACCGTTGCTTCTGGCCGCACAGGACCTTGCTGTGTCCCGGGAAAAACCCCGTCGCCGGGGGTTCAAGAGCATCCCACCCGTGCCTGTCCAAGCCGGCGTTACCGCGCAGGTCAGGGCCGGACAAGCATTGACCATCACGGGTCCCAACGGTGCGGGCAAGTCCACGTTCGCGCTCACCATGGCGGGCCTTCTGGCGCCGGTGCACGGCAAGGTGTCTGCCGCCGTCGAACTTTCCCAAGGCGCCGGGATCAATCCCTTCGCGTGGAAAGCAGACCAGCTGATCTCCCGCATCGGCACCGTTTTCCAGGAGCCGGAACACCAGTTCGTCACGGGCAAGGTCCTGGACGAGCTCATGTTCGGCCCCAGGCATTTGGGCCACGGCGAGGAACGCGTCGACGAGTTGCTTGAGCGGCTGCGGCTGACGCACTTGGTGGACGCGAACCCCTACACCCTTTCCGGCGGCGAGAAACGAAGGCTGTCTGTGGCCACTGTCCTGGCGGCGCATCCCCAAGTGCTGGTGCTCGACGAACCTACGTTTGGTCAGGACGCGAACACGTGGGCTGAGCTGGCCTCGTTCCTGTCGGAGTTGCTGGACCAAGGAACGGCCGTGGTCTCGGTGACCCACGACGAGGAGTTCAGCGCCGTCCTGGGCGGTACGGAACTGCGCCTCACCCCAGCGAACCAGGCCGAAAAACAGGAAGCAGGTGCGGCATGAGGGAGACCCTAAGCCTCAGTGGCAACCAGGCCCTGTTGACGCGGGCAAACCCGTTGGCAAAGTTCGTGGCCGTGTTCTTGATTTCCATGGTGCTGGCCTTGTCCATCGACTGGGTTTCGGCGTCGATCGCCCTCGTGGCGGAGCTCGCGCTGTTCCCGCTGGCCGGACTCACCATCCGGCTTCTGTGGGTCCGGGCCTGGCCGCTCATCATCGCGGCAGCCATTGGCGGCTGGAGTACCGCGATCGTGGCCGCTGACAGCGGCGCTGTACTGCTCGACGTCGGACTCTGGTCCATCAGCGAAGGGTCCCTCCAGCTGGGGCTGGGTTTCATGCTGCGGGGCCTGGCGATCGCGCTGCCGGCGATCCTGCTGATGACCTGCACCGACCCCACCGACTTGGCCGATGCGCTGGCGCAAAAGGCGCGGCTGCCGCACCGCTTCGTCCTGGGGTCGCTCGCGGCGATGCGGCTGGTGGGTTTGATGGCCGAAGAATGGCAGACCATCGGCATGGCCCGGCGCGCCCGTGGAGTCGGCTCGCAGGGCAGCCCGGTGCAACGGATCAAGGCGACCCTGGGGCAGAGTTTCGGGCTCCTGGTCCAGGCGGTCCGGCGGGCTTCGCGGCTGGCCGTGACCATGGAAGCCCGTGGTTTCGGCGGGGGCAAGCGAACCTGGGCGCGCGAATCCACCTATTCGTTGCTGGATGCGTGGGTTTTGCTGGGCGGCGTGGTCATCGCCGCTGCTGCTGTGTTGTTGGCTGTGAGCGCTGGGACGTGGAGCTTCGTCTGGCGCTAGGCGGTGCGAGGTGCACGACCGAGGGAGCCGGGGCCGGAGCCTGCGGCTCCCTCACTCAGACAATATGAGCTGGGGCCTTTTAGCGGTCTGCGTTGTCCGCCTGGATCTCATCGAAGCCGGCGCGGGTCAGGAAGCCAAGCTGCGCTTCCTTCTCTTCCAGCTGGACGATCGGTCCCAGTTCGAAGCACGTCGCTTCCAGCCGACGAAGGGCCTTGGCGTTGCGGGCGTCCGGTTCCACGATGATCCGGTCCTTGCCTGGCACGGAGAACATGTACTTTATGAGCGAGGTTGCCAGCCGCGGCGTGAAGTGCGGGATAGGACGCGTTGCCGGTGCCAACAGGAGGTGCATTCCGATGTCCCCTTCACGCGCAGGGTAGACCTCGCCCACGGGATCGTGCAGGGGTTCGTAGGTCTGGAACAGGGCCAACGGCTCGCCGTCGAGGACCACCAGGAAGGCGTGGTGGGTGTCCAGGGAGTCCAGGAACTCGTAGATGCCCAGGACTTCCTCGCGCGGCTTTTCCGTCATGCCCCAGAACTTGGCGCGGGGCTGCGAAACCCACTCGTGGATGAGGTCGATGTCCTCGGCAGGAACCAAGGGGACAATCCGGAGCGAACCCCAGCCCTCAAGCTCTTCTGCGTAGATGGTGGTGCGGACGGCGAAGTCCTGGGTGGTGGTAGTCATGAGCTTCCTTTTGTGTGATGCGATGTGGTGTGTGCAGGTGCGAACTGATGTGATGCGGTGGTGAAAAACCGTGGTTGAAGCCAGGAGTCAGGCGTCTTTGGCGAGCCGTTCCCAGTCCGTGACCACGGGTACCAACTCCCCGGTGGACCACAGCGGCAACTGGTCGGAGAAGTGGGGGTGGTCCGGCTTGCCCGCGGCTCCGAAGGGCACAATCCAACGGCTGTTGCTGCGTTCGGACAAGTCCCAGACATAGCGGGCAACGGGCCCACGGAAGCTTCGATCCTCCACGCCGGGAAGGCTTTCCGTGCAAAGGACGCAGCCCGTGTCTCCGCTGAGCCGGGCTTCAGGGACGGAGCCGGCCCAAGGCCCCGGAAGCTCGTGCACAGGCAGGAGTTGGTGCCTGTCGCCCCACAGGTCCCCGTTCATGAACGACTCCTCCAATGCCACGTCCTCAAGGGCCGCGGCTGCTTCGACCGGGACGGCAATCCCCAGCTCCGAACCTCGGGCAACCAGCGTTTCAAGGGCGAAACCCACCCGGGAAGATGCCGACAACCACGGTCCGAACAGGGAGGAGTGCCCGGTGGGTTCAGCCAGGCGGGCCAACGCCGGGTGCCTGGCAATGCGCTGCACCAAGGCACCGCGCCAAGCGGCAAACACCGCGGCCGGATGGCTTTCTGCATCCATGTGCCCGTCCCAGACAAGCAACAGGGCGCGCAGCGTATGGGCCACAGGGGACAGGTCATCAGGGTCGAGGCCATCCAGGAGCTCCCGGAAGAACGGCCACGGACCAAGGAGCGAGTCCGAATGGATGGCCTGCATCCGGTCAACGGAGAGCGGACCCCGGGAAGATTCCAGGAGCTCCCTGATCCGGCGGGCCCTGTGTTCCGGGGCGAACTCGAGGGCCACAGCGTCCCCACCTCCGGCCGCGCGATCGTTGGCACTGACCGCGAACCTGGTGACTTCCGCGCGGGGGAGGGCAACGTACTGGCCATCCCACGCGTGGCGGGCGGACAGTCCGGGCACGGGAAGGCGACGGTTTGCAGGGTTCCGCTGCGGCACGAGACCGGCGACGAAGTGCCTCACGGACCCCGCAGAGTCGGCCGTGATCACGCTGTTCACCGGCTCCACCCACGAGTCGAGCGCGGCCTCCACCTCGGCAACCTGACGGCTCCGCAGCAGCGGAAGGAAGGCTTCGAAACCCAGGCGCCCCTCAACGTACGCGGGGAAGCGCAGGCTCAGCGCGCCGCCGTCGGGCGTTTCCGAGATGATTGGACCGCGGGCGGTCTCCAGGATCTCGACCTGGAGAGGGCCGGAACCGCGGACCGTGATGGTCTCGGAACTGACGCTCACCTGCTCCCAGCCTTCCGCGCCCCTGGCCAGGACCCGTTCGCGGTCCGTCCCACGGATTGGCACGCGGCGGAGGTGTTCCTCGAAAAGGTCCTGGTAGTCGGCCATGGCGTTGGTGATGGCCCACGCGGTATGGCCGGTGTGTCCGAAGTGCGGAAGCCCGGGAACTCCGGGGAAGGCGAAGCCCACGGCGTCGAAGTCCGGGCACGCAAGCCTGATCTGCTGGTACACGCCCGGCAATTCCATGAGCCGGTGCGGGTCGCCCGCAACAAGCGGCAGCCGACTGTCCGTCAGGGAACCGTGTGCCGCCCAGGCATTGCTGCCGGACCACACGGGAGCCTCGATGCTGAACAGGCTCACGGCGTGGTCACCGAGCGTCCGGGCGACGTGGGCCCGGAAGAGCTTGTTGGGAAACGTGGAGAACAGGATGTGGTGGACCAGGAAAACACCCAGGGGAGTCCACGGATTCCAGCGCTCAGGGGTTGCGTTGGCTTCTTCAAATTCCGGGCCGCTGCGCAAACCGTCAGCCAAGGCCTGGTTCACTCCGGCCACGTACTGCCCGCACCAACGCTGAGTGGCTTCATCGAGACCTTCGAAGCAGCGGCGGGCTGTGTCATCCACGCGGGCCTGCCGGGCGAACCGGTCCCACGCGACGGCGTCTCGACCGAGCAGTTCGGCCGTGCGGCCCTCGGACCGCCACCGTTCCAGCTCGATCTGCCACGATCGGTCCGCTGCTGCGTTGTATCCCTGCAGGAAAGCGAGTTCGTTGGCGGAGTCCGCCCACAGATGCGGGATTCCCCACTCATCGCGGTAGGTTCCGGTGCCGCCTGCCGGGGCGGGGTTTAGCGTCGGGGCAGACGTCATAATAAAGGACTGCTTTCGAGCTTAGGTTAGGCTTAGTTAAGTTCAAGATAGGTCCCTCGTGCCGGGTTCTCAAAATCCGCGCTGTTCGTGAAGGAGTGTTGCGTGAAGCGCAGTTGGGAAGGCGTGGTCCTCAAAGTGATGGGCGCCAAGGACTTCACGCTGGAAGTCACGGGCAGGGAGGAAATCTCACCGGATTTCCTGCGCATCCACGTCCGGGACGGCGGGTTGCTGATCGACAGCGAACCCCACCCCACCATGTGGATCCGCCTCTGGTTCGACGACGCCGGCAAGGGCCATCAGCGTGCATACACCTTGGTCAACCCTGACGCCCGCGCCGGGACCTTCAGCATGGACTTCGCCATGCATGATGGCATTGCCGCCGACTGGGCACGCACTGTCCAGCCGGGAACCACCATCGAGGCCACCGTCCAGGGGAGTGCTTTTGACTTTCCGCCCGCCCCGCGGCACCTCTGGGTTGTGGGCGATCCGGCCTCCATCCCTGCGATCAATTCGTTGCTCGACGCGCGCCCCGCGTCCGGCGTCACCGCGCCCGCGACGCTGTGGCTTGAGTACCAGCACGACGCCGACCCCTCGCTTGAGGTTCGCACGTCCGGTTCCGACGTGGTCACCTGGGTTCCGCGCAAGGGCGACGGCGCGTCCCTGGTTGCGGAAGTTTGCTCGGCGCTCTCGCACGACAGTGTCTCGCTCGAGGACGATTTCTTCTGGATTGCGTGCGAAGCCTCCAGCACGCGGGCAATCGTGAAACACCTGCGCAAGGTTCTGGGCGTGGACAAGCGCCGCATCGACGCGCTGGGATACTGGCGGGCCTGACGCTTTGGTGAGTTCCGCCGTCGTGCTTCTATATCGCACAGTCCGGGTACGGTGTGATGTTTGTCCTTGAATCGGCGTTTTGATCGGCTCTTATAGATCATTTGTGATATTTCTTGGGTATGACGCAAGCTACGCCAGAACACGTAGGCCTCCTGCTCCGCAACGCCCGCAGTGAAAAGGGCTGGACGCAAGGACAACTCGCTTCTGAGCTGGGAACCAGCCAGAGCGCCATTGCTCGCATGGAACAAGGCAGGCAAAACCTGAGCCTCCGGATGATCGAACGACTCGAAGCAATCTTTGGCCGGTCCATCGTCAAAGTGGGCCGGCCCCAAATGACGCACCTCCGGGTTGAAGGCGGCCGCACCCTCTCCGGGGAAGTGGACGTCAACAGCAGCAAGAACGCAGGCGTCGCCCTGCTCTGTGCCAGCCTCATCAACCGTGGCACCACTACGCTCCGGCGCCTGGCCCGGATCGAAGAGGTCAACCGCATCGTCGAAGTGCTGACGTCCATCGGCGTCGAATGCACCTGGCTCAACGGCAGCGACCTCCGCATCCGCCGGCCCGAGGTCCTGGATCTTGGATCGATGGACGTGGACGCGGCCCGCCGCACCCGCAGCGTGATCATGCTCCTCGGCCCGCTCCTGGATGAAACCAGCGAGTACCAACTGCCCTACGCCGGCGGTTGCGACCTTGGCACCCGTACTGTGGAACCCCACATGCAGGCATTGCGCGAATTCGGACTGACCGTGGAGGCCAAGTCCGGTTTCTACTCCGTGGCCGCTCCTCCCGCTGACGGGCACCACCGCTCCTTCGTGCTGACCGAACGTGGCGACACCGTGACGGAAAACGCGATCATGGCCGCCGCGCACCGCGAGGGCACCACCGTGATCCGCAACGCCAGCCCCAACTACATGGTCCAGGACCTGTGCTTCTACCTGCAGGGGTTGGGCGTAGGCATCGATGGCATCGGCACCACCACGCTGCGGATCACCGGCCGTCCCAGCATTGACGTGGACATTGAATACTTCCCGTCTGAAGACCCCATCGAGGCCATGTCCCTCATCACCGCCGGCATCGTCACCAACTCCGAGGTGACCATCCGCCGCGTGCCGATCGAGTTCATGGAGATCGAACTCGCCACGCTGGAGCAGATGGGCCAGAAGCTTGAGGTCTCCGGCGAGTACAAGGCACGCAACGGCCGCACCCGCTTGGTGGATGTGACTACCAAGCCTTCGGAACTCCGGGCTCCCCAGGACAAGATCCACCCCATGCCGTTCCCTGGCTTGAACATCGACAATCTCCCGTTCTTCGCCGTGATCGCTGGCAACGCCGAAGGCCAGACCATGATCCACGACTGGGTCTACGAGAACCGCGCCATCTACCTGACGGAGCTCAACAAGCTCGGCGCCCAGGTGCAGCTCCTGGACCCGCACCGGATCTACGTCAATGGACCCACCAAGTGGCGTGCGGCGGAAATCGGCTGCCCGCCGGCCCTCCGTCCGGCGGCTTGCCTGCTCCTGGCCATGCTCGCGGCCCGTGGAACCTCCGAGCTGCGGAACATCTACGTGATCGAGCGCGGCTACGAGGACCTGGCCGAGCGATTGAACACCATTGGCGCGAAGGTGGAGTACTTCCAGGACTAGCCAGGCTGGCGCACCCGTTCGCGCCATTCGCTCCCTTGGCTCGGCCCGGCCGCGCCGGTTTCCGCCGGTCGCACCAGGTCTACCTGGTGCGACCGGCGGGAAGGGGTGCGCGGCCGGAGCGCGGAGCGCAAAATGGAGCATGCGGACATTCGGGGTTGAGGAAGAACTGCTCATCGTCGATCCCGTGACGGGCGAGCCGTTGGCCCTCGCGGATGCACTGCTCAATGGGAGCCACCCGCAACAAGCAAGTACCGGGCTCAGCTACGAACTCAAGCTCGAGCAGATCGAAACCCAAACGCGGCCGTGCCACAGCTACGCAGACCTCCTGCACCAGATCCGGCGCGGCCGTGCCATGGCCAGCGAAGCTGCCCGGAAACACGGCGCCCGCATAGCAGCCCTCGGCACGTCCCCCTTGGCCTCCGCGACGCACACCACGCCCGATCCCCGCTACGCCGAGATGCTGGAGCGGTTCGGGTTGACGGCCCATGAACAATTGACGTGCGGCTTCCATGTGCACACCTCGGTTGAGTCGCCGGAGGAAGGGGTGGTGGTGCTGGACCATATCCGCGACAAGCTCGCGGTCCTCACGGCCCTGAGCGCAAACTCTCCCTACTGGCGTGGCCTTCCCACGGGCTTTGACAGCTACCGCATCCAGGCGTGGAACAGGTGGCCCACGTCCGGTCCGTCCGCAGTGTTCGGTTCGTTGACGGCCTATCGCCGAATGGTGAACCGGTTGCTGGACACCGGCGTGCTCCTTGACGAAGGCATGATCTACTTCGATGCGCGTATCTCGCGGAACCACCCCACAGTCGAGGTCCGGGTGGCCGACGTCTGCCTTCGGTCAGAGGACGCGGCCCTGGTTGCGGTACTGGTGCGGGCTTTGGTGGAAACGGCCTCCTTGGAAATGCTCGACGGCGTTGAGCCCTCCTCGGTGCCCACGGCGCTGCTGCGCATGGCCAGTTGGCAGGCCAGCAATGTAGGCCTCCGTGGAGACCTGCTGGACTTCGGGGAGTTCCGTCCCGAACCGGCTGCCGAAGTAGTGTGGGCCCTGGTGGACTACCTGAGCCCGGTCCTTGACGATCAGGGCGAGCTGGGCCTGGTCAAAGCCGGGATCGCGGACATCCTGGAGCGCGGAAACGGTGCCCACGAGCAACGAGAGGCTGTGACGCGTTTCAACCGCAAGCACCAGGGGCACCCGGAGAGCCCGCCAACCCCGGAAGCCCTCGCGGCCGCCGTCGGGCATGCCGCCAGGGTGACCGTGCGCGGAGCCTCAGCCGACGCGCACAAGGAACCCGGGCCGGTGCTCACAAGAGTCCGGCGGCTCTAGGGCGCGCAGGCGTGGCCAAGCGCGTCCAGGGCCTCGCAGGCTTCGTCTGCCCCGCTGTTGGCTGGGGTTCGCCGGTCCATGAAGGTTAGACCTGTTTGAGGGCCTTCTCCAGATCCAGGATGAGATCGTCCACGTCCTCAAGGCCTACGGACAACCGGACCACACCATCGCTCAACCCGATCGCTGCGCGACCCTCCGGTCCCATGGCGCGGTGCGTGGTGGTGGCCGGGTGGGTGATGAGGGACTTGGAGTCGCCCAGGTTGTTGGAGATGTCGATGACGCCCAGCCCGTCCAGGAGCGCGAATGCAGCTTCCTTGGCTGTGCGGCCACCGGACGGAGAGAGCTCGAACGTGAGCACGGTTCCGCCGGCCTTCATCTGCTTGGTGGCGAGCTCGTACTGCGGGTGCGACTTCAGCAGCGGGTACTTGACCCAGCTGATGGCCGGCTGCTGCTCAAGCCACTCGGCGATCTTCAGCGCGGAAGCCGAGCTGTGGTTCACGCGCAGGCCGATGGTCTCCAGGCCCTTGGTGAGCACCCACGCGTTGAACGAGGAAAGGGAAGGCCCGGTGTGGCGCATGAGCTGCTTGACGGGGCCGTCGATGTATTCCTTGGTGCCCAGGATCGCCCCGCCCATGACGCGCCCCTGGCCGTCGATGTGTTTGGTGCCGGAGTAGACGATAACGTCCGCGCCCAGGTCGCCGCAGCGCTGCAACAGGGGAGTGGCGAAGACATTGTCGACGACGACAGTCGCCCCCGCGGCATGGGCCAGTTCGCTGACGGCCGCGATGTCCACGATCTCCTGCATCGGGTTGGACGGGGATTCGAAGAAGACGGCGGTTGTGGGTTCAGAGAGCGCAGCGCGCCACTGGTCCAGGTCCGGACCGTCCACGAAGACGGTCTCCACACCCCAGCGTGGCAGGATCTCGTTGAGGATCACAAAGCAGGAGCCGAACAGCGAGCGGGCGGCAACCACACGGTCGCCGGCACCCAGCAGGGCACCCAGGGCCGTGAAGACCGCGGACATGCCGGACGCCGTCGCAAAGCAAGCTTCGGTGCCTTCGAGGAGGCGCAAACGCTCCTGGAAGGTGGCCACGGTCGGGTTGCCGTAGCGCGAGTAGACGAAGCGCTCGTCTTCGCCCGTGAAGGCGCGTTCGGCGGCCGCGGCGGATTCGTACACGAAGCCGGAGTTCAGGAAAACCGGCTCTGCGGTTTCCTGGAAGTTGGTACGGTCAAGGCCACCGCGGACGGCCTGGGTGTCTGGGCTCCAGCCGGCGGCGTCAGGATTGAAAGTCACTTTTAGTCGTTCCCCAGGTTCGTAGGCAGGCCACGGTTCTTCCAGCCGTTCACGGTTCGTTCGCCGTAACGGTCGGGTTCGCCTTCGAAGCCTTCAAGGACGTTGTAGGCAGTGAAACCGGCCTGGGTGGCGGCGATCGCGGCTGAGATGGAGCGCTGGCCCGAGCGGCAGATGAAAACGAGCTCCACGCCGTCGCCCTCTGGGGCCTGCTGCAGCAGGTCCTCGAGGAACCGCGAGTTCGGGATGCCACCGGCGAGGTTCCACTGGATGAACAAGGGATCGTTTTCCGTGGCCTTGGTGTCCGGGATGCCGATGTGGGCCCATTCGCCCTCGGTGCGCACGTCCACCAGGATGGCGCCGTCTTCAAGTTTTGCCCATGCGTCCTGCGGGGTCAGGTCACCTGCGTAGCTCATGCGTGGCCCTCGAATGCTTCCTCGTCCTCGTAGTTGTCCAACTCGTCCACGGCGCTCGCCACGGCCGCGTCCGCACTGGCCACTGCAGCGGGCAAAATGACGGCCTGTGCAACGATCACGTCAGTGCCATTGAACGTCGCTGCGGGATTTCCGTGCAGGACGTAGCCCTCAGCCAGGGCATTGCTGATCCGTTCGCAGAATTCACGGGTGTCGGGGCCTGTGATCAGGCGGTACGAGAGTTTTTCTTCAGTAGTTTCAGGCATTCGTGGTGCTCCTCAGTCACGCTTGCAGTTCGAAGTGTCGAATACGCCGAGTAGTCACCTGAGGCACCCCGCCGCGGGAGAGGGTTGCCGACCAGCAAGTCAGGGCTTAACGCTGGTGCTCATTACTCAAGAAAAACGTAACATCCACAGCCATGGCCCCGCATTTGGTGACGATGCCGCCGTCGTCATGTTGCGTAACCGGCGTGGCTCACCCGCTCCGCAGCGAGCGGACCGCAGCGCCGATGGTGGGAAAGAAATGGTCCGGTGTGAACCGCGCCGCAGAGCCGAGGCGCAGGAGTTTGTCCTTGACCGGTCCCTTGAGTTCGGCGAAGACCAGGTTGACGCCCTTCACCGCAAGCCACTCATCCAAGGTGACAAGGTCATCCAAGGCGGTGGTATCAATCCCGGTGATGGGTTCGGACGCCAGGACAACGTGGGTGATGCCTTGGGGTGCGTCGCCGAGTTCCTCCCGGACGAAAGTTGCCAGTACCTGGCCGTTTCCAAAGAAAAGGGGAGCATCGAAGCGAAGGATGAGGAGTCCCGGAATCCGCTGGCCTTCGGGGTGCCGGTCGAGGTCGTGGTAGCCGGGAAGGCCTTTCTCGGCACCGAGCTCCACGCGGTACGGATCCCACGCCCGGCGGACGAAGTCCAGCAACGCCAACGCGATCGCAACCACTATGCCCTGCAGGACGCCCAGCGTCAGGACGCCCAGGAACGCAGCGAGCATCACCACGGACTCACTGCGGCTTAGGACAAGCAGCCGCTTGACTCCGGAGGGATCCGCGAGTGCTATGGCGGCCGCTATGACGACGGCGGCGAGCGTCGCCGAGGGCAGGTATTGGGTGACTCCCGGGGCCAGGAGCATAAAGGCCAGTACCAACACCGAGCCCACCACCCCGGTCATCTGGGACTTGGCGCCGGCATCCACGGCTACCGGGGTCCTGGATGAACTTCCGGAAATGGGAAAGCCGCCCAGCAGCCCGGTGGCAGCATTGGCCGCTCCGAGTGCTGCCATCTCCCTGTTGCCGGACACCCGCTTGCCCTCCTTGGCTGCGAGCGACTGTGACAGGACGCCGGTGTCCGCAAAAGCCATGAGGGCAATGCCTGCCGCCGCCGGCAGCAGCATAAGGACGTCGGCCCATTCAAGGCCCACCAGCGCGGGCGCCGGCACTCCCTGCGGCAGGACCCCGGCCACCTTTACGGCACCACCCAGGCCCAGCACAGCCGTAGCCACGCATGAGCCCACAACGGCGAACAAGACCCCTGGCACCTTCCACTTCATGAGCTTCGGGATCCAAATGAGCGCCAGCGAACCAACCCCCAGCAGCAGTGCGGGGACGTTGACACCTCCGGTGACTACCGCGGAGGTGACCTGTGCCAGCTTCTGCCAGATGTCGCCGTCGGCCTCTATCCCCAGGAAAGCCGGCAGCTGCGAGAGGGCCACCAGCAGCGCGATCCCGTTCAGGTACCCCAGCCGGATGGGCTTGGAGAGCAGGCCGGTGATGGTCCCCAGTTTCACTGCGGAGCCGGCCAACATGATGGCTCCCACCAGCAACGCCAGAAGTCCCGCCAGAGCCACGGATCTTTCGCTGCTCCCGGCCGCCAAAGGGATCACCGCCGCTGCGATAAGGGGCGCCAGGGCGGAGTCGGGCCCGAGGACCATGATGCGGGAAGGACCCACGACGGCGTACACGAGGAGGGGAACGACGGTTGCATAGAGCCCGGTGACAGGCGGCAGCCCGGCTGCCTGCGCATACGCCATGCCCGCGGGGACCAACAGCGCGAACAGGGCCGCGCCCGCCACGATATCGTGGCGGATCCATTCGCGTTTGTAGCCCTTGTGGGCCCGGAAACCACCGAGCCGCTTCATGGCTGAGTGCACGTTGGCCGAGGCGCCCATACACAGATCATTCCGGACGGGGCGTGCCGGGGGAAGGCCGGGGAGGGCCCCAAAATGTGACGCCGCGGGAGCATAATTGACGCAGTACGACCCCCTGTAACTTCGCATGAAATCAGGTCGCGGTGAACGGACACAGCAGTTCTACACTCAAGCCCATGCTGCATTTTGGATGGTTCGTGGGCCACGGATTCGGAGTCCAGGGCTGGGGGACTCCCGGCTACGGCCTGGGCTACGACTGGAAGAAACCCGCGCTGTACCAGGAGGCTGTGAGGGCGTTTGAGCGATCCGGGCTGGACCTGTTCATCATCGAGGATTCCCTCACCGTCCCGGATACGTACGGCGGCACGGCTGAGGTGTCCTTGGCCCACGCGTCCTTCGCGCCGAAGCACGACCCCCTGGCCCTGGTCCCGTACCTGCTCTCTGCTACGGAGCATTTGGGCATAGTCCCCACTGTCAGCGCGTCCTTCTACCCTCCCTTCACCGCTGCCCGCCTCCTGGCTACGCTCCAGCACTTCTCCGAAGGCCAGCTTGGCTGGAACGTGGTGACCTCGGGAAGCGACCTTGCCGCCCAGAACTACGGGCTGGACCAGCAGATCGAACACGACCTCCGTTATGAAAAGGCGGAGGAATTCGTCGACGTCGTCAGGCGGCTGTGGCGGAGCTGGGAACCCGGCGCTGTGCTGGAGGACGTCTCTGCTGGTGTCTTTGCCGACCACACCAAGGTGCACCCAATCAACCACCAGGGGGATTTCTTCAAGGTTCGTGGGCCGCTCAACACGGCGCCGTTGCCGGAGGAACCGGTGCTGGTGCAGGCCGGGGCCTCGCCCCGCGGCAAGGCCTTCGCCGGCGGAAACGCGGACGTGGCGATCGCTTTGGCGCGCGGAGTGGACGGCATGAAGGCCTACCGCGATTCCATCCGGGCCGAGGCATCGAAAGCCGGGAGGAATCCCGACGACGTCAAGGTCCTTTTCGTCCTCAAGCCCACCGTGGTGGGGTCCACGGCAGAGGCGGAGGACCTGAGGACGCAGCGCCGGGAGCTCACGCAGCGGGACATCGACAGCCAACTCAACTCGATCTCCTACCTCTCCGTGATCGACTTCAAGAAGTTCGACCTCGACGAGCCCCTCCCCACCCTGAGCACCAACAGCAACCAAGGAACACTGGAACACTTCTCCAAGGCAGCCCCTCCAGGGTCCACGTTGCGCCAGATCCTTCAAGCGCGCAGCGGGGGAGCGGGAGACTCGATCATTGGCACTGCCTCGGAGATCGCCGATTACCTCGAAGAGACCGGCGAAGCTGTTGGCGGCGACGGTTTCCTCTTCTCCGGGTTCGTGGATCCGGTGACGGTCCACTCCGTGCTGGACAAACTCACGCCGGAGCTTCGGCGCCGCGGACTGTTGAGGAGCAGTTACGGCAACGGTGGCTTCCGCCAAAACCTCCTGGACTTCTGACATGGCACCCGAGCCCAAGGAACTGGTGATTGGGGCCGCCGCGCTGCCTCCCGAGCGCTTGGCCCATGTCGCCTCTGATCCTGCGTTTCACGTGAAACTCAACCACGATGCGTTGACATTGATGGGCCGTTCACGGGAAGTCGTGGAACGGACGGCCGCATCCGGGCAACGCGTCTACGGGCTCAACACCCTGCTGGGTTCCGGGCGGGACACTGTTGTGGAGGAGGAGTCCGTCCTCAGCTACCAAGTGCAGGTGGTCCGCTACCACAACAGCGGAGTGGGCCCGTATCTGGACCTTGCCGCCGCCCGGGCCGTCATCCTCGCCCGGCTCATCGGTTTCAGCCGCGGCGGTTCCGGCGTCCGTCCCGAAACGGCCGGCTTTTACGCCGAACTCCTGAACCGCGGGGTGCATCCCGCGATCCCGAGCGAGGGCTCAGTGGGTTCTTCCGATCTGACCCAGCTTGCCGCCGTGGCCGCCGTCGCCATCGGTGAAGGCGAAGCCTTCGACGCCGACGGCACCCTGATGTCCGGCGCCAAGGCGCTCGCCGACGCCGGGCTGCAGCCACTCACGCTCGCGGCGGGGGAGGCGTTGGCCCTGGTCAGCGCAAACAGCTACTCTGTCGGAGCCGGAGCGCTCGCGCTGTTGCGCCTGCAGCACTTGGCGGAGCTTGCCGACGTCGGGCTTGCGCTGTCCCTGGAAACCACCGCAAGGTACGACGGCGGCGGGAACCTGAGTCCCTTTTCGTCGGTCATCCAGGCGGCCAAGGCGGTGGACGGGCAGCGCGAATCGGCCGCCGCTGTCCGCCGGCTCTTGGCCGGTGGGTGGTTGGAAGACGTCCGTCCCGAGGTCTCCGTGCAGGACGCCCTGTCCTTCAGGGCCGCGCCGCAAACCCACGGGGCGTTCCGGGCCCTGGTTTCGCAGCTTCGCTCGGCGCTCGACGTGGAGTTGAACGGCCGCGGTGACAATCCCTTGGTGGATATTGAGTCCGGACAGATGGTCTCCGGTGGGAACTTCCAGCCGATGCAGCTTGCTTTGTCCTTCGAAGGCCTTCGCCTGGCCTTGGCGCATGTGGGGATCTCCAGCGAACGCCGGATCGCCAAACTGTACCCGCCGCAGCGTTCCATCCGGGCCAAGCACCTGGCCGCCGCGGCCGCCGGATCCGGGCTGGCACACGAAGAGCTTCCAGGCTTGCTGTGGTACTCCGCGGCCGGTCTGCTGGCCGAACTCAAGTTCCTCGCGGCTCCGGCCACCCTTGGAGCGCCAACCCTGTCCGCCGACGTCGAAGACCATTCGACGCTCGCGCCACTTGCCCTGCAGCAACTCGAAAAGTCACTCGACGCCTTGGAGAAACTCCTGGCCATTGAAGCCCTGACGGCGTCATACCTGCTGCTCGAAGCGGGAGCCGCGCAACCGCTCGGGAAAGGGACTGCCGCCGTCGTGGGTCGCTTGGCTGATGTGCTGGCGGAGCGGCCGTCGGCGCCTGAACTCGTTGAACGGGCATGGCGTGGGCTGCGCGAGGCAGTGGCGGAGGTACGGGTGGGGCAGAGGCCAGACCAGGTGCGCAGCTTCCGGGACACGGACGTTGCCCCAGCGGAAGGAGGCGGAACATGGTGACCACGGCAGCCCGCAGGCACGGGGTGCATGCTGCAATGGAGGCGCCCGACGGGCTCGACGCCTCCGTGTTGGAAAAGGTGGGAAATACCCCGCTGGTGAAGTTGGAGAAGCTGGGCAGGGGCCTGGGCAGCAGCATCCACGTCAAGCTTGAGTCGGAGAATCCCGGCGGATCCATCAAGGATCGCACCGCGTTGAGCATGGTTCGGGCGGCCGAAAGATCCGGTGAACTGCGGCCCGGAGCCACCATTGTGGAGAGTACGTCTGGCAACACGGGAATTGGCCTTGCACTGATCGGACACCTGACCGGACATCCCGTGGTGGTGGTAACCGGGGACACTATTTCCGAGGAGAAGCTCGCCGCACTCCACAACTATGGCGCCCGCGTGATCCTGACTGACTGGAACGCGCCCTCGGAATCGCCGGAGAACGCCCGGGCAGTGGCTGCCCGGATCACCGCCGAGACCCCTGACGCGTGGCGGCCCATGCAGTTCGACAACCCGGCCAACCCGCTGGCTCACTATGAATCCACCGGGCCGGAGATCTGGGACCAGACCGGTGGGTTGATCACGCACTTCGTCGCGGGCATTGGTACCGGTGGGACCATCAGCGGGAATGGCCGATATTTGAAGGAACAAGTGGCGCGTTTCCGGCCGGGCGGGCATGTTGAAGTGGTGGGCGCCGACCCCTATGGCTCCGCTTACAGTGGCGGGCACCCCGGAGAGATCCTGGTGGACGGCGTGGGTAACTCCTGGCCGCAGTCTGAGTGGCCCAAGGCGTTCGACCGCTCCATCGTGGACCGTTTCCTGCGCATTCCCAACGACGAGGTGTACACCGTGGTCCACCGGCTCCTCGACGAGGAAGGACTGTCCCTGGGGCCGTCGTCCGGGCTCACCGTGGCTGCCGCTTTGCGGGTGGCGCGCGCGGCGCCGCGCGGCTCCGTGGTGGTTGCCATAGCCCCCGACGCCGGCACGAACTACCTGAGCAAGGCGTTCAACCCGTCGTGGCTGGCCGAGAACCACATCCGCCTCGCCGCGGACACCCCCAACCCCCGCGACTAGGACCCTCTCTCACCAAATCCCCCCTTTCCGCCGACGCTCTCTCGCCTTACCGCCCGTTCCTGCGGACGCTCTCTCGCCTTACCGCCCGTTCCTGCGGATGCTCTCTCGCTGCGTTAGGCTCCACATATGCCCGAACAGGAAACAACGCCGCGCCTTGCAGGCTATCTGGACAAGCAACAACCCGAGCTTTACGCGACGCTCACCCAGTACTCCCAGCAGTTGGTTGATGAAGCCGACCGCATTGGTATCCCACGCCGTACCTTGGAACTCATCAATTACCTGTGCTCGCAGATCAACGGCTGCGCATTCTGCCTGGACCTGCATCATCGTCGGGCTTTGAAGTACGGCGAAACGGAACAGCGACTGTCCTTGGTGGCCGTGTATAGGGAAGTCCCACTGTTCGAGCCCTCCGAGGTTGTGGCCATGAAGATGGCCGAGCAGATTACGCGGATGAGCTCATCCCGGCCCAGCGCAGAGCTGTTCGCCGAGGCCCGCCAGCACTACTCGGACGGGCAAATCAGTGTGCTCTGCATGGCAGCCATCGGCATCAATGCTTTCAACCGGCTCTCCATCCTCAGCGAGCACCCCGTGAGGGCGGCCAAGAAGTAGCGGCTGGGCCTTAGGGGTGTGCGGCCACGACCTTCTTTGGGCGCCGACCGCGCCTCAAAGCCGAGGTTTCCCGGCGTGTTGGGCATTTTCTGCAGCAAAGTGGGTCGTGGCGGCACGCATTCAGTGGTGTAGTGGCCTTGCTTCAAACAGCATCAGCCCCTGCACAACCTGGAAAGGTTGCACAGGGGCTGCTTCGCAGCGAAGAAAGCCCATGCTCCGCAGAGCTTGGTTTGGGCTGGCAACGTCGGGAGCCTACTTGGTCCTTTTCCGCAGCCCGGAAGGTCAGGAGTCCACTTGCTCCTTCGCCGCAGCCTCCAGGTCCTTCTCCGTGCCCACCAGGGCGAGCTTCCGCCGTCGTCCGTACTTGAAGTAGAAGAAGCCGTAACAGGCGCCAACAAAGGGGACGCCGAACAGCAGGGCGGCCACCTGGTTGGGGTCGAACGCGATGCCCACCAACGAGACCACGCAGAGCGCGAAGGCCACGATCGGCACCAGCGGGAACAACGGTGCCCGGTAGGCGAGGGTGGAAGGGTCGCCGCCGTTCCGCACGAAGGTCCGCCGGTACATGAAGTGGGATGCCACGATGGACATCCACACACCCACAGTGGCGAAGCCTGCGATGGACACCAGCACCAAGTACACCGTCGCCGGGGCCACGATGCTGCTGATCAGGGAAGCCAGGCCACCGAGCATGCTCACGCAGAGGGCCACGAGCGGGATGCCCCTCTTTGTTAGTTTCCGGAAGGCCCTGGGTGCGTGGCCTTCGTCAGCGAGCGAGAAGAGCATCCGGGCACAGGAGAACAGGCCGCAGTTGCCCGCCGACAACAACGCCGTGATGATGACGAAGTTCATGATGTCCGCGGCGAACGGAATCCCAAGCATGGAGAAGACGGTGACGAACGGGCTCTCGTCCACGCTCACTTTCTCATAGGGGATGGTGGCGGCGATGACAGTGATGGCACCGACGAAGAAGATCAGGAGCCGGATGACCGTGGTGCGCATGGCTTTGGGGATGTTCTTGGCGGGGTCGGCCGTTTCACCGGCAGCGACCCCGATCAGTTCCGAGCCCGAGAAAGCATAGAAGACCGCGAGGCACGTCACGAACACGCCCGTGAAGCCGTTGGGGAACAACCCCTGATCCGTGGAGAAGTTCTCGGTCAGGGACGGATAATCACCGGCGGCCATCGGGTGGAAGCCAAACAGGGCGGCGCCGCCCAGGATGATCAGGCCGACGACGGCGGCAACCTTGATCAGCGCGAACCAGAACTCCGATTCGCCAAAGACCCGCGATGAAATGGCATTCAGTGTGAACAGGACGGTGGCGAACACGAAGCACCAGATCCAGACGTCGACCCCGGGGAACCAGCGTTGCATTAGCAGCCCAGCCGCAGTGAACTCGGAGCCGAGGGCCACGGCCCAGCAGAGCCAGTAGAGCCAGGCCGTGGCAAAACCGGTGGCAGGCCCGATGGTCCGGGCAGCGTAGATGTGGAAGGCGCCGGAAACAGGGAACGCAACGGCGAGTTCCCCGAGGCAGGCCATGACCAGGTAGACCACCAGGGCGCCTACAAGGAACGCGATCACGGCTCCCAGCGGCCCGGCGGTGGCGATGGTGTACCCGGAACTGACGAACAGGCCTGAGCCGATGACGCCTCCCATGGCAATCATCACCAAGTGCCGGGCCTCCATGGACCGGCGAAGGCCTGCGGTGGAGGCGCCTTTTTCCGAGGACACCTCGGTTGCCGATGTTTCGGCTTGTGTGGGGGAGCTGAGTCCCATATTCCCTCCGGGAAGTTAGACGGCAAAGTCTGAAGGCAGTGCCAGTGTGGAGTGACCCAACTAACACGAGAACAAGGTTCATCACATGGGGACGACCCGGTTCAAGGAGGATAAGAAACGCGAATGAACGCATGCGGCAGCTATTGCTGAGCATAAGAGTTCCTCATCAAAAGGTAACGCGAGCGATTACTCTACTTGCTGCCTGCTAAGTTCCAAGCGGGCAGTCCTCACCCACGGTCTACTCGATGCCGGCGAACAACTCGTTGAGTTCGGCCGTCAGCTGCTTGCGAATGGCCGGCGAACCGATCTCCTTGCCATTGATGTGGTTCACGGGCGCGATCAGCCGGATGCTGGAAATCAGCCACACAGCATCGGCGTCAAACAGGTCCTGCGGCTCCAGCGGCCCGTAGCCGAGCTCCCAGCCTGCAGCCTTCGCCGCTGCGAACAACGCGCCTTGCGACGTACCCGGCAGGATGCCGCTGTCCAGTTGCGGGGTGATGAGGCGACGGACCGTACGGAATGAACCGTCGCCGTCGTCGACTGTCTCCAAGTGGGCCAGCAGCACAGTGGACGTCGGGCCTTCCAGGACGCGACCATCCGTCGAAGTGAAGATGGCATCGTCCGCGCCCTGTTTGTGGGCGTACCGGAGGGCGGCCATGTTCACGGCATAGGACAGCGTCTTGGCACCCAGCAGCAGCCAAGGCGCGCGCTCGCCGGCCTCCGTGTCGAAACCGCGGTCAAGAAGAACGACGTCGATACCCGTCTCCCGCTGTCGGCGGCTGCCCGCGGGTGAGGGCGAAGCCTGGACCCAGCAGGTGGGGCTCGTGGCGCCCTCCACACCCCGGGTGACCAGCAGCTTGACGACTACCTCGTCCTCTTCCGGCGTCGGAGCGGGGTGCGTGGAACGGAACTCGGTGATTGCGGTCCCGATGGCCTTGCGCCACGATTCCTGGTCAGGAAGGGCCAAGTCCAGTGCCGCTGCGGAACTGCCCAAACGGTTCAGGTGCGCCTGGACTTTGCGCGGCCGGCCCTGGACTGCCAGGAGCGATTCAAAGACTCCATCGCCGCGGGTTGCTCCCAGGTCCGTAGCCATGAGTTGGGGTTGGCTGGAATCGGCAATCCGGCCGTTTTCGAAGGCGGGATCAAGGAAAACGAGGACCGTCGGCGCTGGAGAAGTCATGTTCCCAGCTTAGTGGCGCCGTCCCGCGCGGGCTGGCGGATAGGCTGTGGTCAACGTTGGTTGTTGGACCGTGGGGGTTTCTCGAGTGCTTTTTCCGTTTCCGCTTGGCCCTGAGTGGACATGGCTTCTGGGTGTGTGGGCCATCGCGGAAGTCATCATGCGCATCATCCTGCTGGGCATCATCCCCGGCAACCGTCGGCCAACTACAGCCATGGCTTGGCTCCTTGCCGTCTTCCTGGTGCCATCCGTGGGGTTCGTGCTGTTCCTGCTGTTCGGCAACTTCAAATTGTCCAAGCGCAGGCGGGAACAACAGGAAGCCGTCAACCATCGGGTACGTTCGGTCACCTCGGAGTTGGCGGACCCGGCCAGCGTGTACTCCGGCCCGGAATGGGTGAAGTCTGCCAGCGAACTGAACCACCGGCTCGGCTCGCTGCCAATGGTGGACGGCAACAAGGTGGAGCTCATTCCCGGCTACCAGGAATCCATCAAAGCGATGACCGAGGCAATCAAGAGTGCCACGAGCTACGTCAACGCGGAGTTCTACATCATGAGCAGCGACTCAGTGACGGACGGGTTGCTGACTGAGCTGGAGAAAGCGGCCGAACGCGGAGTTACGGTCCGGCTGCTCTTTGACCACATCGGCACGCTCCGGATCAGGGGGTACGGCCGCTTGGTGCGAAGGCTCAAGGCCAGCAAGATCCAGTGGAGGCCCATGCTGCCGCTGCTGCCCATCCACGGCCAGTGGCGCCGGCCCGACCTCCGTAACCATCGGAAGATCCTGGTGATCGATGGCACGCTGGCCTTCACGGGATCGCAGAACCTCATCGAACCGTCATATAACAACCCCAAGCACCGCAGGGCGGGCCGCCAATGGATTGAGCTGATGGCCCGTCTGGAAGGGCCGATCGTCCCAACGCTCAACGTCGTTTTCGCAACGGACTGGCTCAGCGAAACGGACGAGTCCTTGGAGGACCAGCTACGACTGCCCACAGAGCCCAACCCCGGGCACGTCACGGCACAGGTGATCCCCAGTGGCCCCGGGTTCTCAACGGAGAACAACCTGCGCCTGTTCAACACCCTGATCTACTCTGCGCAGCACCGGATCTCCATCTGCAGCCCGTACTTCGTCCCGGACGATTCCCTGCTCTACGCAATCACGACGGCTGCCCAGCGCGGAGTGGACGTGGAGCTGTTCGTGTCCGAGAAGGGCGATCAGTTCCTGGTCCATCACGCCCAGCGTTCCTATTACGAAGCCCTGCTGGACGCCGGTGTCCGCATCTACCTGTACCGTGCCCCGTACGTCCTCCACGCCAAGCACTTCACCATCGACGACGAGGTGGCCGTCCTGGGTTCCAGCAACATGGACATGCGCTCCTTCTCCTTGAACATGGAGGTTTCAGTGATGCTCCTGGGCTCCGAAACCGTGGACCTCATGCGGGCCGTGGAATCCACATATCGCGAGGTGTCCCGTGAGCTTACCCTCGAGGATTGGGTGCACAGGCCCCCGCTGGCCAAGTATGTGGATAACGTGGCGAGGCTGACCGCGACCCTCCAGTAACCGGCCAGGAGGCCAGGATCCCGCTAGGAGGGGAACTCCACACCCAGCGTCGAGAGCACACCGAACGCCTTGGTCCGGATTTCCTCGTACTCGTCGTCCGGCGTCGAATCGGCCGTGATGGCCCCGCCAACTCCCAAGCTCAGCGTGCGTCCGCCACCGCCGTCGGGATTGACCACCAGCGTGCGGATCACCACCGCGAGGTCCGTCGCAGCGTTCATCGAGAAATAGCCCACGGCACCCGAGTAGACCCCGCGCGGGCCAGCCTCCAGTCGATCGAGGATGTCCATGGTGCTGATCTTCGGTGCACCCGTCATGGAACCGGCGGGGAACGCGGCGGCAACGGCTTCGGCGCGTGGAGCTCCGGGCCTCAGCTGGGCGTCGATGGTGCTGACCATCTGGTGCACGGTGGCGTAGCTTTCGATCGCGCACAGCCTGCTCACAGTCACCGAACCAGGCACGGCATAGTGGCTGAGGTCGTTCCGCAGCAGGTCAACGATCATGATGTTCTCGGCGCGGTCCTTGAGTGAGGCCTCCAACTCGTGCCGCAATCGGATGTCTTCGCCATCATCGGTGGACCGGCGCCGGGTGCCCTTGATCGGTTCGGCGCGCATGCCGCCGTCGGACAGGATCCGAAGGAAACGCTCCGGCGAGGTGCTGGCAATAGCCAAGCCGCCGAACCGCAGGAAGCTGGCGAACGGTGCCGGGTTCCGGCGCCGCAACGCCAGGTAGGCCTGCCACGGATCCAGCTCTCCCGCCGACGCCTCAAGCGTGGTGGTGAGGCAGATTTCGTACGAGTTGCCCTCGCCGATTTCATGCTGGGCTTCGCCGATCTTGCGCTTGTAGTCGGTGGCGGAGTCGCGGCACTCGAACGCGGAACCCACGACGGCGGCCTGCCCGCCTGGCGTTATGGGGACGCCTGCCGCACGGCGTCCGTGGCCTGGATGGACCGTGGCTGGATGCACACCCCCGCCGTGTCCTGCCGAAGCAGCCGCGACGGCGGTGCGGGCCGCGCTGAACCAGGCATCGGCGTCGGGCGCGTCCAGGGCGAGCAGCCATACGGTGTGCTCCCGGTGATCCAGGACCACGGCACGTCCGGCGAACAGCAGGGCCGAGTCAGGGGTGTCCGCGCGGATGTCGTTACCGCCCGTTTCCCGTTTGAGTTCGTAGCCTAGGTAGCCGAGCCAGCCGAGGGTGAACTGGCCGTCGTATCCCTCGGGGGCACGCACGGCGCGGCGGCCCCAGACCGTATCCAGCCAGCGGAAGAACGGTCCTGATGTCCTGACGGTGGCCGAGCCGGCCGTTACCGAGGTAATCCCCGAACAGTGCCGGACGGACTGGCCGAACGTCCCGCCGTCGTCCGCTAGGATGCTGAAGCGGCTGCGAGAGGCGGCCTGCGTTCCACCCGTGATCGCCGTCGCCGCGTTGGAGGAGTCCAGCCAGACGGCGTTGTCCGAGGAACCGTACAACTCGTGGAACAGCGCCTCGGCATCAGGGGATGCCGGGATCATCTCAGATCGGAGCCGGAGGCCGCGCCGGGCGCTCAGCTCCGGTGACAGGAGGCCGGCCAGCGGTGAAAGGTACGTCATGGCCTGCAGGACATCGGTCGGGGCGCTGCCGTCGGCGGAGTTCTGCACGCGAATGTCTGCGGCCTCGGCGACGGGATCCGTAGTTAGCCAGGCGTCTTCCTGCGCGGCCCACGTGTCCCAAAATGGCTCGTAGGTGCCGCCGTCCCGGTCCAACGCCCGACGACGGCGGTCCTCACCCGGCGACTCCACCCACACAACGGCGTCCAGCATGGGCCGGGCGGCTTCGGCGGCGGCACCGACGCCCTCGACAATGACGATTTCCGCGGGCAGCGTGACTTGCGCCCGACCGTCCGCGTGGTTTTCCCAGTCCCAGCTGACCCATTCGGCGGCTTGGCCGTCACGGAGCGGCCCAAGGACGGTGTCCACATAACGTTCGATGCCCGTTGCCAGCCCGTTCCATCCCGGGTAGATGTCCTCGAGGTGGAACAGGGATACCTTGTGGTGCTCCCGAAGGCGTGCGGCCAACTCGACGGCGAGCGTTGTTTTGCCTGCGCCGGACCGCCCGTCGACAGCAATGATCACGGGTGCAGGGGTCATGACATAGAGGTTACCTGCTGGTGCTCGCTTCCTTGGTTGGCCAGCGCTGCCTTGACATGGCGCACGATTCCGGGCAGTGCGCCCTTGATGAGGGTCCACGTGTTGTCGAAGTCGGTGTGGCCGCCGTACCAGGGGTCCTCAATGCCCAAGTCGAGGGAACTCCGGCCTGCCATGAGGGGGTCGAAGCTCCGCAACATCCGGACTCTTTCCAACGATTCGTGGTCCGGTGCGCCTTCCTGGAGCCAGCCGAAATGGTCAACGTCCAGCGCAAGGATGAGGTGGCGTTCGGAGAACCATTCGCGCCGCCATTCACGGGCGACATGGTCCTCGGAGGCTATGTGTTGGGCTGCCAGGACGCGGGCTGCGCGGGGGTCAATGGGGTGCCCCACCTCGTACCCTGTGGTGCCTGCGGAGTCCACTTCAACCAGGTCGCCGAGCCCCTCCGCTTCGAAGGCTTCGGCCAGCATGAGTGCTGCCATGGGGGAGCGGCAGATGTTTCCGGTGCAGACCGTAATGATGCGGTATGGGCTCGTCGTTGAGTACATGGAGCAAGCATGATTCATGGAGGCCCTGCTTGGCTAGTGGGTTAGTCCACACGAAAGTCATTTTCAGTGACTAATCTGTCATACGGGGTGACAAGTGGTAGTGGACCCTAGGAAACCGACGTACTCTCCGCTGCTTCGGCGGCCAGCGCGGAGGCAGCCAGGTAGACGGTCCGTACGACGGCGGCACGCCGCTTTTGCGCCCTGCCCGGCTCATCGCCAACCATCAGTCCGTCCAGCGCGGGCAGCACGGGCGCGGAGTCGCAGAGACTCACGATGGTGATGAGGAGGTCTCCGGCGTCCTCCCGTGAGACCCCCGGAAGAGCGGTGATGGTGCTGTTCACTTTGGAAGCGCAGTTGGCCATCCGCTTGGGCAGTCCCACCACTTCGGTTCCCCGCTCGAGGCCTTCCCAGAACAAGAGGCGTGGGGCGGTAGCGTCCTTTTGGTGATGGTCGAAGAGCCGCCCGGCATAGTCTGCCATGGCCTCAGGACCCGCGCCTTCGATGGGGACCTCGTCCATCAGCGTGCTCAGGGCGTTGACGATTACGGCGTCGAAGAGGGCGTTCTTGTTGCCGAAGTACTGGTAGATCCGTTCCTTGTTGACCCCGGCCTCCGTGGCGATCCGGTCGATGCGGGCCCCGGCCAATCCGCGCGCACAGAATTCGGACGTTGCAGCCTCCAGCAGTAGTCCCTTGGTCCGTTCCGTGTCCCACGCCATAGGGACATATTACCAGTTTCCAACTAGGTGGTTGTAATTGTTTCGATGCGCGGTTATGGTTGTCCCAAGCCAATTGCAACTATCTGGTTGGAGAATTAGATGACCACCCCTGCCGCACCCGAAACCACTGCCGCACCCGGCGCCGCGCCGGCCCGTCCGCCGATGCCCTCGATCCACAGCCGCGCCCTCATCACCTGGCTCGCGATCTTCCCGCTGGTTTCGATCGGCATGCTCGCCCTTGGCCCGATCATGGAACCGTGGCACCCCGTGTTCCGGGCGCTCCTGTTGACGGCGCTCGTGGTCCCGATGGCCGTGTATGTGGTGGTCCCGCGACTCATGGCAGGCCTGGGGCACCTTTCCCGTAGGGCCGTAGAACGCGCCGCACAACGAGCAGCCCGCAACTCCGCTTAACCCAAGTAGGGGACAGCACACGTTCCACTGAGGTCTCAGTAGGACATGTGCTGTCCCCTAGTTGGGCGGGGTGCGCTGGGTCAGGACGTGCGCGCAGCCTCGACTTGCTCGAGGTTTGCGTACGCCGCTTGGGTGCCCTTCCTCGTGGCGGCGAGGGCTGCGGCCACGGAAGCGAAGGACGCGGCATCGGCCAGTGAATCACCCGCAGCCAGGCGTGCGGCCACGGCACCCGTGAAGGCGTCGCCGGCGCCGGTGGTGTCCACGGCGGAGACCCGGGTGGGAGCGATCCGCGTGAGTTGATCCTGGGAACCAACGGCCAGCGAATCCAAAACCACCGAACCCTGCGAGCCCAGCGTCACGAGTACACGCTGCAGGCCGCGGTCGGCGAACTGGCTGCGCACCGGCTCCCACGCCTCGGCGTATGCGTCAGCATCCGGGATACCCGCCTCGGAACCAAGGAACAAGGCTGCCTCATGGGCGTTCACCAGCAGCACATCGCTCAACTCCGCCAACAACCCAGGCACCTCAGCGTAGGGAGAGAGGTTAAGCAGGACCGTTGCTCCGGCGTCGTGCCCGGCCTGGGCGGCTGCCACCACCGTATCGATGCCAACCTCCAAGCAAAGGCACACCACAGCCGCGTCGCGGAAGGCATCAAAGTCGATGTCCATCGGGGACAACGTGCCGTTGGCGCCTGCAGAGATGATGATGCTGTTCTCGCCGTTCGCGTCCACAGAAATGACGGCCACGCCGGTTGCTGTGTCCGAACGGCGGACGCGCGAAACGTCGACGCCGGCACCCGCCGTCGATTCAAGGAGCATGGTGCCGTTGGGGTCATCGCCTACGGCACCGATCAGCGCCACTTCGCCGCCCAGCTTGCTCGCAGCCACTGCCTGGTTGGCGCTCTTGCCGCCCGGGTTCACGGCGAAGCCGTTGCCGTGAACTGTCTCGCCGGGCTGCGGGAGCCGCTCGGTGTAGATGGTCAAGTCCGCGTTGAGCGAACCGACGACGACGATTCCGGACTTGCTCACGCAGCCACCTCTTGGTCTTCGGTCACCTCGGCGTCGACGGGCTTCGGGATCAGCAGCGACGCCGCGAACGCAGCGAAGGTGATGGCAAAACCAACGACGACGACGGTCAGGTAGGACGCTTTGGCGTCACCCAGCGCTGAGGTCGCCACCAGGACGGCAGGCAGGACCAGGAAACTGAGCCCTGCGCCCAGGTTGAAGGCGCCCGCGTTCATGCCGGGCAGGAAGCCGGGATTGCCCTTCGGGGAGAGGACCACGCCAAGTCCGTTCAGCATGATGTTGACGGTACCTGCGTACATGATGCCCAGCAAGGCCGTGCCAACGATCATCATCGGGAGGTTGTTGAGCCCGAACAACGCGATGATTGCTAGGGCAACGAGGCTGCCGATAAGGCCGATGCGAAGCACCTTGGTGTAGCCAAGCACCGGGGCGAGGCGGCCGCTGATCGGACCGAAGACCCACCCCAGCAGTGCGTAAGGCGTCAGGATCATGAGGGACATTTCCGTGGGGCCGACGCCGAAGCCCGGATCCGCCGCCTGCACGAACGCCGGGACAATGCCGTTGATCACCGCGAAGATGCCGGTCATGGTCAGGGTAGTGGTCAGCAGGGGAGCCCACGTGGAGCGCTGACGCAGGTGCACGGTTTCCACCATCGGCTGCTTGGCGCGCTTCTCGACGGCCCAGAACGCGGCGAACGCGGCCACGGCGACGACGGTGAGGCCGACGGCGAGGGCCAGGATGCCGCCGTCGAACGCCGTGGCGAGCTTGGAGCCCTCGTTCAGGGCGGTGAGCAGGGCGCCCACGGCGATGACGATGAAGAACACGCCGAGCCAGTCCATGGTGGTGCCCGCGGCGGGCTTGCTCTCGCTGGCCAGGAACGCGATCAGGGCCGTTGCCACGACAGCCAAGGCAACCATGAGCCAGAAGATGCTGCGGAAGCCGAAGTTCTCAGCGAAGTAGCCGCCCACGAAGGAGTCGACGCCGGCCACGCCACCGTTGACCGCCGTAATGAGGCCCATGAGTGCGCCGTACTTGCGCGGGTTGCTCACCGCGGAGCGGAGCATGATGAGGCAGAGCGGGACGGTGGGGCCGCTGACTCCTTGGATGATGCGGCCGACGAACAGCCAGGTCACATCCGGAGCCAGGGCGGCGATGACCGAACCGACGGCCATCAGGACCATCATTCCCAGCAGGATCTTCTTGCGGCCAATAATGTCGCTGAGGCGCGGAAGGAACAGGGAGAACAGGGCTGCGGCCGTGAAGAACCAGGTCTGCGAAAGGCCGATGGTTGCCTGGTCTGTCTGGAGCTCGTTGCCCATGGTCACGAGTGCCGGGCTGAGCATGGAGGCGTTGAGCTGGAAAGCTACGCAGGCTGCCAGCAGGGCGACCATGAGGGCGGTGACGTTCCCCTTGGCTGTTGTGGACGTGGTCATTACTTTGCCTCTTCCGTGACGAGGTTTCCGGCGGTGACCTGCGCACTTGCGGGGGTGCCGCCGTGGAGCGTTGGTTCGCCGATCCGTTCGATCGCGTCAGTGACCAAATCCCAGAACTTCTTGTGGTCCAGGTCCACGGCAACCGAGGTGTGGCAGTCCTCTGGGGCGGGCGCGCGGAAGTCGGCGACGGTCATGCCGAGGGTGAGCTTGCCCTGCAGTTCGATGTCCACGGGGACCTTGCGGGTGGTCATGACCGTGGGATCGATGACGTAGGCGACGGCGCAGGGATCGTGCACCGGCGGGAAGTCGAAGCCTTGGGCATCCTTGTAGGTTTTCTTGAAGAACTCCATCAGTTCAAGGACGAACTTGGCCGGCTTGGTACCGATCTTTGCGATGTTCTCGACCACCTCGTCCGTGGCCAGCGCCTGGTGCGTGAGGTCCAGGCCCACCATCACCACGGGCCACTTCTCGTTGAACACGATGTGGGCGGCCTCGGGGTCGATGATGATGTTGAACTCTGCCACCGCGCTCCAGTTGCCAACGTGGTAGCCGCCGCCCATGAGGACGACTTCCTTCACGCGCTCCACGATGCGCGGCTCTTTGCGGGCGGCCATGGCGATGTTGGTCAGGCCCGCGGTAGGAACGAGGGTGACCGTGCCCGGCTCGTGCGCCATGACAGTTTCGATGATGAGGTCGACGGCGTGGCGCCGGTCCAGCTCGATGGCGGACTCGGGCTGCTCCGGGCCGTCCATGCCGGAGTCGCCGTGGATGCTCGGTGCTGTTTCGATGGTCCGGACCAGGGGGCGGTCGCAACCGGCAGCGAAGGGAACGCCCGTGATGCCCGCGATCGTGGCTACGGAAAGCGCGTTGCGGGTGACCTTTTCGAGGGTCTGGTTGCCCACGACGGTGGTCACGGCCAGCAGTTCGATGTCAGGGTTGCCGTGAGCCAGCAGCAATGCCACTGCGTCGTCATGGCCGGGGTCGCAATCAAGAATGATCTTTTTGCGGGTGTTCGTTTCCACGTTCTCTCCACGTCATTGGGGCCTGTCCGGTTTGGGCTTCGGTGACTCAGCGCCTTGGCGCAGCGCCGGCGCCGGACAGGGCGCTAAGCATTCAGGGGAATCATGGCACCTCTTTCCGGGTTACGTCAAACGCTTAACGTGAAGAACGTCAAGCGCTTGATGCCATGAACTGCGCGAGGCGGGTGCAACAACGTTAAGATCGATGCATGGATACCCCGGATCACCTCGGCAAACGCGCGCCACGAGTCACGGCGGCAATGGTTGCCGCCCGTGCAGGGGTCTCGACGGCGACAGTCTCGCTGGTGGCCAACGGGAAGACCCAGGGTCGCGTGTCCGAGGACAACATTTCGCGTGTCCGGACCGCCATCGCCGAACTTGGCTACATTGTGGACAGCATCGGCAGTTCGTTGGCCCGCGGGGTCAGCTCGATTGTCATTCTCGTAACTCCTGACGTGTCCAACCCCTTCTTCGCCAACGTGATCGCAGGCGTGCGGGAATCCCTGGGCTCCGAGTACCAGTTGCTGCTCTCCGTCACGGATGCCGGCGAGTCGCCGCAGGCCGATGACGTGCGGAAACTCCTTGCGCTCCGGCCGGCCGGGCTTCTTGTTGGTGCCCCCAGCGCGGAATTCCTCCAGGACCTGTCTGCGGCAGGACCGTTGGTCCTGCTCGATGCACCGGGCCTGGAATCGTACGCCCCTTCGGTGAACCTCGACGTCGCCCAAGGTGCCCGTGAGCTTGCGCGGCACCTGGCTTCGGCGGGGCACACCCGGACTGCGTACGTGGACGGCATCACAGGAACGGCCACCTTCCAACTTCGGCGCGAGGCGTTCCTTGACGAAGCTTTAGCCTGCGGGCTTGCTGTTTCTGAGGAGCACATCATCAGCACATCGATCGACGTCGGGGCTGCCGCGGCTGCCTTTGCCGAAGCGTGGCCTGCGTGGCAGCGTGAGGGGGTGACCGCCGTCGTCTGTGGCACCGATACGCACGCCTATGGCGTGCTGCAGGAAGCGCGGGTGGAGGGTGTGCGCATCCCGGGTGAGCTGGCCGTCGCCGGCTTCGACGACCTGCCGTATTCCGCCACGAGCCATCCGGGCCTTACCAGCGTGCACTTGCCGGCGACCCCCTTGGGACGCAAGGCTGGGGAGCAACTGAGGGGACTCATGGAAGGGGTGCCGTTGACTGAGCCCCACGTGACGCTGGAGAGCTCATTGGTGGTGCGCGGATCCACGGTTTCCGGCTGAGCGTTAGTGGATGACCGCCAGCAGGATGCCCACCAGGACGAAGAGGCAGCCGAAGATGCGGTTCAGGACCTTCTGGCCATGCTCGTTGTGGGTGAAGCGCTGGAATGACCGGGCGGCGAGGGCGAAGAAGAACCACATCACCATTATGTCGATGGCCAGCACAGTTACCGTTAGCACCACGTATTGCTGCACCAAGGGCTGGTCCGGGCGGATGAACTGGGGCATGAACGCCAGGAAGAACACGATCGCCTTGGGATTCAGCAGGTTCACCCAGATACCGCGTTGGAACATGGAGAGTGCCGGCTCGTTCTTCTTGTCCTGGACTTCTTCCTTGTCCAGATCAGGTTTGTGGAGGAACTGCCGGATGCCCAAGTACACGAGGTAGGCGGCACCGGCGTAGCGGATGACGTTGAAGATCAGCGGCGAATTGGAAACCAAGACTCCCACGCCGAGGGCAACGATCACGATGTGGATGACCAAAGCCACCTGCTGGCCAAGGATGCCCCAAATGGAGCGTCGGAACCCCGAATTGAGCGAGTTGCTCATGGTAAAGATTGCCCCGGCGCCGGGAGTGAAACTGATCAGGGTGCCGGCACCAACCAAGGCCAGCCAAAGGGAAAATTGCACCATCTCAGCTTATGCCGGTGAGGTGGGTGGTCTGGACTGGGCCTCTAGGCCGGGCCTGCGTACCGCCACGACCCACTTTGCCGGCGCCAGCCACGGAATGCACCCCAATCAGGTTGATTTCCGCCGCTGGGTATCCCAAAGAAGGTCGTGGAGGTACAGCCAAGCCAGCCAGCAATGGGGCAGACTAATCCCGTGAGCGGAATCCCGTGGGTCCTGCACGTCGATCTCGACCAGTTCATCGCTGCCGTCGAAATCCTGCGGCGGCCTGAACTCGCCGGGAAACCCCTCATTGTGGGTGGTCGGGGAGATCCGACGGAACGGGCAGTGGTTTCCACGGCATCCTATGAAGCGAGGGCTTTCGGCGTCGGGTCGGGTATGCCGCTGCGCATCGCGGCCCGCAAAGTCCCTGACGCGATCATTCTTCCGGTCGATCACCAGGCGTACCTCGCGGCATCGGAGGTCGTCATGCAAACCCTCCGCGAGCAACCCGGTGCCACCGTCCAGGTCCTCGGCTGGGACGAAGCCTTCGTGGGGGTCACCACGGAGGATCCCGAGGCCTATGCCAAACAAATCCAAGCGGCAGTCCTTGAAAACACGCAACTACACTGCAGCGTCGGCATCGGTGACAACCTGGTCCGCGCCAAGAACGCCACCGACTTCGGCAAACCCGCCGGCATTTTCCGTCTGACCAAGGAGAACTGGCTCGAAGTTATGGGGGACAAACCGACCATCGGGCTCTGGGGAGTCGGACCCAAGATTTCCAAGAGGCTCGCGGCCCACGGCATCACTACCGTCAACGAACTCGCCGCCACCGACCCGGATGACCTGGTTCAGGAGTTCGGTCCGAAGATGGGGCCGTGGTATGCGCAACTCGGGCGGGGAGATGGCGCCACGGAGGTGGACGATACCCCGTGGGTTGCCCGCGCCCACGGCCGCGAAACCACCTTTCAGCAGGACCTCACAGAGGCGGTCCAAATCGAGGACGCCATCAAGGAACTCACCGCCCGGGTCCTCGAAGATGTTGCCGCCGAGGGGCGCCCGGTGGTTGGCCTGACACTCAAAGTCCGCTACAAGCCGTTCTTCACCAAGACCTACGCGAAGAAGATTCCGGAGACCTTCGACCGCGACGAAGTCCTCACCCAAGCCTTGAACCTCACCGGCAAAATGGAACCGGACAGGCCCATCCGCCTGCTCGGACTCAGGGCAGAAATGGCCATGCCCGACGGCGCCCGCCAAGGCCACACCCCCACACGCAGCGGCTGGTAAATCGGCGCCAACCTTGAATGCTGTGCGCGATCGAACTATTCTCGGCGTGGGGTTCCCGCCATGCGTTTGGAGGGAAAATGCAGAAAACGAAGATTTTCACGCCCATCTTGGCCGTTTTGCTGGTGTTAGTGGTCGGCTATCTCACCCTGCAATCGGAAGGAATCTCGAAGGGGTTCCTGTTCGACTTCGGCGGCGTCCCGTCCATCAATATCGCCCAGCGGTATCCGTGGGAACTGCAGCTGGCTATCCTGCTGGTCGCCTTCATGGCTGTCATGGTCTACCGCAGGGTTGCCAACGATCGCGCCACAAAGATTCTGGCGTCGGCTGCCCTTGTCGCCACGGCGGTTCTGTCGCTGGTGTTCTACGAGGCAATCCACATCACCAGGACGAACCTGTTTGCGATGGCGTTCGTCAACGGCGGCACATCACCACTGACCTTAGGGCTGATGGCTGCCACTTTGGCTGACGTGATGAGCAGCCGGGCCGGCGGCGTGAACGTTCGACGCCGGCCTGCCGCCTACCAGCGCGGGTGGATCGCTTCGCGGAAGTAGCGATCGTAGATCTTGAGCACTCCCGCGGAGAGCCCCGCCCCGAGGGAAGACAACGAACCAGCTTCGGCATTGGCAGCGGCCTGCTCAGCCGAACGCGCCCCGGGAATGACGGAGGTGACGCCGTCCTGCGCGATGACCCAGGCGAGGGCCGCTTGTGAGGTGGTGACGCCGTCGGGAACCAGCTGGCTGAACTCCTGCGCGGCCTTGACACCGGTGGCGAAGTCGACGCCCGAGAAGGTCTCCCCGACATCGAAGGCCTCGCCTGAACGGTTGTAGTTCCGGTGATCGTCCTCGGCAAACGTCGTCTCCGTGGTGTACTTTCCGGAGAGCAAACCCGAGGCCAGCGGCACGCGGGCGATGATGCCCACGCCCGCTTCGCGCGCCGCCGGAAGTACCTCGTCGAGGGGCTTGAGTCGGAAGGCATTGAGGATGATCTGCACGGTGGCCGTGTTGCCGCGCTTGATCGCTTCGAGGGCTTCGTCCATGCGCTCGACGCTCACGCCGTAGTTGCGGATGGCCCCTTCGCTGACCAGGGTGTCCAGGGCGTCGTACACTTCGGCCCGGCTATAGACCGCGGTGGGTGGGCAGTGCAGTTGGACCAGGTCCAGGGTGTCCTGCTGCAGGTTGCGCCTCGAACGGTCGGTCCAGGTACGGAAGTTGGCCAGCGTGTAGTTCTCGGGGACCTGGTCCACTCGGCGGCCCATCTTGGTGGCCACGGTGATGTTGAGGTCCGGGTTGATGCCGAGGAAGCGGCCAATGATCTGCTCGCTCCGGCCGTCACCGTAGACATCGGCGGTGTCGAAGAAGTTGACGCCCTCTTCCACAGAGGTCTCAAGGACCGCTACTGCGTCCTCTTCCGTGACGGAGCCCCAGTCGGCCCCGAGCTGCCAGGTGCCCAGTCCAACGGTGGAAACGGACCGGCCGGTTTTGCCAAGAATGCGCTGTTCCATGCGTTCGACTATATGTTGTCGCCGCCGTTGTTTTGAGCGGCGTCCAAATCCGCCACCTTCCCCATCAAATAGCGACGCTCCTGCAGGCTCCCGGTTTTCTTAGCGGCTGAGAGGTACGCAGAACGGGCCTCGTCAGGCAGCCCGGCCAGCTCCAGCAAGTGCCCGCGCACGGCGTCCAGCCGGTGCCCACGGCCCAGTGCGGAATCCAGCCCTTCCAGCAGCTTCAACGCCACAGCCGGCCCCTCGACACGCGCCACGGCGACGGCCCGGTTCAACGTCACCACAGGGCTGGGGGCCAGAGCTTCCAAGACCGTGTACAGCGCCACGATCTGCGACCAGTCCGTCTCCGCATCAGAGGCCGCCTCCGCATGGACAGCGGCGATCGCGGCCTGCAGTTGATATGGACCGGGACGCCCACGGCCCAGGACGGAGGTCAGCAACGCAATTCCCTCCGTGATCTGCCTGCCATTCCAGAGACTCCGGTCCTGCTCGGCCAGCGGCACCGGCGTCCCATCCGGCAGAGCTCGAGCAGCGCGGCGGGAATCCGTGAGCAGCATCAGGGCCAGCAGCGCCCCAGCTTCCGGTTCACCCGGCACCGCGGCAACCAGCAGGCGGGTCAACCGGATCGCCTCCGTCGTCAGGTCCTCACGCTGCAGCGACTCACCGGAACTGGCGGCGTAACCTTCGTTGAAGATCAGGTACAGGACCTGAAGTACGACGCCGAGCCTCGCCTTCCGCTCGGAGGGTGCCGGTTGCTCGAAGCGGCCGCCGGCCTTCTGGATCGTTTGTTTCGCGCGGCTGATCCTTTGTCCCATGGTCGCTTCGGGGGACCAGGAAAGCGGAGGCGATTTCCGCCGTCGTGAGTCCACCTACTGCCCGCAGCGTCAAGGCGAGCTGCGACGGTGCCGAGAGCGCCGGGTGGCAGCAGAGGAACATGAGGGTGAGGGTGTCGTCGGCAGCTGAAACGGTCACGTCGACCTCCATGGCCGCCACGCGGTCTTCGCGGGCACGCCGGGCGGAGTCGCTGCGCCAGGCGTCGATCAGCCTTCGCGACGCGACGGACAACAGCCAGCCCTTGGGGTTATCCGGCATTCCGGACGGCCACTGCAGCGCGGCTTCGAGGAGGGCTTCCTGAACGGCGTCCTCGCAGGCATCGAACTGCCCGTGCTTACGGACCAGCACGCCGAGGACCTGCGGCGCGAGCGTGCGCAGCAGGTCCTCGACTCGCGTGTCCCGCGAGGACTGGATCAAAGGCTAGACCTCCGGCGGGCCGTCCGGAATGGCGCGGAGCTCCACCACTTGCGAGTACTTCACAATGCTGGAACAGATCTCCACGGCCCGTTCCTCGCTGGCGACGTCCACCACCCAGTACCCCACCAGGGATTCCTTGGCTTCCGCGAACGGGCCATCGGTGGTGATAACACCGTCCGGGGTTTGCTTGACGAGCTTCGCCGTGCTGCCATCGGCGAGTCCGGCGTTGAACACGAGCTCTCCGGACTCCGTGAGGTCCTTGTCGATCTGGATCATGAATCCGATCATTTCCTTGACCCACTCCGGATCGGCGGTTTCCATCATGCCCTCGGCCGAACCGAACATCATGATCATGTATTTCATCTCGAACTCCTTGTTGAGGGGCTCCCTTGTGGGTGCCTTCACTCACAGGTCGGAACCGGGTGGGACATTTCTACATGGTGCTCAGAAGTTTCTAGGCCCTAGCGATGACTTCCCCGTTCGGGATGAGGAAGAAGCCATCCTCCGTGGCGCCCCAACGATGCCAACCGGCGGCAATCCTGGCGAGGTCGGCTTCATTGGCGAAGCCATACTCCAAGGCCTGCTCGGCGAAGGCGGAGTGCAGCACCCGTTCGCTCCACACCCGGGACTGCCAAGCACGTTGCTGGGCCGTGGCGTAGAGCCAGTTGCTGCTGCTCGGGGAAACCTGGGCAAACCCGGCTTGCTGCGCCCAAGAGACCAGGCGGCGACCGGCGTCGGGCTCTGCTCCGTTGCGGCGCGCGATCCTCTGGTAGAGCTCCATCCAGTCGTCGAGTTCCGGGACCTCGGGGTACCAGCTCATGCCATGGAAGTCGGCGTCCCGCACGGCAACGATGGCTCCCGGTTTGGCCACGCGGCGCATCTCCCGCAGGGCTGCTACTGGGTCGGTGAGGTGCTGGAGCACCTGGTGGGCGTGGACCAGATCGAACGTTTCGTCCTCGAAGTCGAGATCGTAGATGTTCCCCGTTTGGAAGTCGACGTTCTCTACGCCGCGGTCCTTCGCCAGCTCGGTGGCCTGGGCAATGATGTCCGCCGAGCGGTCCAAACCCGTCACGTGCCCGGGCGAAACCAGCCCCGCGAAATCGCACGTGATGCTGCCGGGTCCGCAGCCGACGTCGAGCACCGACGTCCCGGGCGTGAGATGGGGGATAACAAACGCGGCCGAATTCTCGGCTGTCCGTGAGGCGTGGGCCCGGACAACCGACTCGTGGTGCCCGTGGGTATAGACATCTTCAGGCTGCTGCTCGTTCATAGGGAAACGCTACAGCTTGGCCTGTGTGTTTGGGTGGAACGCGCGGGTGGAACGCGGCGCCCAACTGGGGGACAGCACATGCTCCACTGAGCGCTCACTGGGACGTTTGGTGTCCCTTAGTTGGGTTCGGGGCTGGTGGCTTCGTGGCGCGCGTCGATAGTGGCCTCCACCATGTCCGTCATGAAGCGCCGGACCAGTTCCAGCTCGTCCGGGCTGTAAGCGTCCATGGCCTTCCCCATCCGCATGGCCAAGGGAAGGAACATGGCGCTGCCGTCACGATATGCCTTGGGAGTCATGTGCAGTTGGACCTGGCGGCGGTCCGTGCCAAGGCGCTCGCGGGTGAGGTGCCCGGAGGCGTGCAGGCGATCGACCAATGCGGTGGTCGCGGGGGAGCTGAGCCGCAGTTCGCTGCGCAGCACGCCCGGCGTCACCACGCGACCGGCAGCCGAATGGCGCATGACCACTGCCAGCGCATTGAGGTCGGTCCTGTGCATGTCATTGCGGCCGCCAGCGGCGTCCACGTAGTGGTTGGCTTCGAGGGTGAAGTCCTGCAGGAGCCGTACCAGGTCTTGGGGAAGGCCCGACGGCGGCCCGGCACCTTCCGGCGCGCCACCCACCGAGGCGCGGCCACTCGCGTCCACAGTGGAATCCTTTGGGCGCTCGTCCCACGTATCCGACATCAGCGCCTCCTTACGTCTTTGCTGCCTTCCGGATACTACTCCCCGTCTCCGCACTGCAGTGCATCGGAGTCGGCTACCGCTTGATTAGTTCCATGATAGAGATACTCTATAGTCTAATAAATACTCGTGCCTCGGAAAGTAAGGACCCATGAAGACGCAGAAAGTGCCGTTCTGGTTGCGGTGGCTGATCCCGGTGGTGCTGGTCATCACCTGGCTCGGAATAGCAGGGGTCGGCGGCCCAACGTTCGGTCGGCTGGAGGAAGTGTCCTCCAACGACCAAGCCTCGTTCCTGCCAGCCGGTGCAGAAGCCACCGAAGCCGGTGATTGGCAGGCCAAGTTCCGCGACTCCGACGAAATCCCCGCGGTGGTGATCGTCGAAAGCGACACCGCATTCACCCCGGCCCAACTGGGCGAAGCAGCCCAGCTGAAAGCCGACATCGAGGCACTCAAGCTGGGGAGCGCCGTCGTCGGACCCATCCCTTCGCAAGACGCCAAGGCGGTGCAGTACATTGTGCCCATCGCCAAATCCGACGAGCTCCGTGACGTGGTCAAGGAGCTCCGGGATGTGGTGCAGCCCGGCGCTCCGGACGGCATGCGGGCCTATGTCACCGGCCCGGCCGGGCTCACGGCGGACCTGGTCAACGCCTTTGGCGGCATCGACGGCATCCTCCTGCTCGTGGCACTCGGCGCGGTGTTCGTGATCCTGCTGCTCGTCTACCGCTCGCTCGTGCTGCCGATCGCGGTGCTCCTGACCTCCGTCTTCGCCCTCTGCGCCGCGATTTTGCTGGTCTTCGGCATGGCCAAGCTCGGGTGGATCCAACTGAATGGGCAAAGCCAAGGCATCCTGTCCATCCTGGTGATCGGTGCCGCCACGGACTACGCCCTGCTGTTTGTTGCCCGGTTCCGTGAGGCCCTCACCCACACCACCAACCGGACGCAAGCGGTGTTGACGGCGTGGAAGGCATCTTTCGAGCCGATCCTCGCTTCCGGTGCCACCGTGATCATCGCGCTCCTCTGCTTGCTCTTCTCCGACCTGAACTCCAACAAGGCCCTCGGTCCCGTGGCCGCGGCGGGCATCGTCTGTTCGCTCTTCGCCGCGCTTACCCTCCTGCCGGCGTTCATGGCGTTGCTGGGCCGCGCAGCTTTCTGGCCGTTCCGTCCCAAGCTGCTGGCCGACGACGAACGCGAACCCGAGCTGGTCACCGGCCTCGAGGGGCAAAAGGGCCTGTGGCGGCGCGTGGGTTCGTTGGTCTCACGCCGACCCCGCGTGGTGTGGATCGTCTCCGTGCTGCTCCTGGCCGTGGCCTCTGCGGGTGTCCTTCAGCTGAAGGCCAACGGCGTGCCGCAGACCGACGTCATCCTGGCCAAGTCCGACGCCGTCGACGGCCAGGACGCGCTGGCGAGGCATTTCGACGCCGGCAGCGGCAGCCCCGTCGTCGTGGTTGCCTCCCAAGGCGCCGCGCAGCAGGTGCTGGACAAGGTCAAGGCCACCAACGGCGTAGGCGACGCCTACCTGCTGGGCGAGGGCAGCGTGCCGATCACCGGCGCACCGGGCGCACCGGCTGATCCCGCAGTCCGTGACGGCCGTGTGCTCATCAACGCCACGCTGAACAGCGCCGCTGACTCGATCGAAGCCGAAGACACGGTCAAGTCGCTGCGTTCTGCTGTGCGCGACGTCGATTCCGCAGCGTTGGTTGGCGGCGTCACCGCTACTGCCCTGGACACCAACACCACGGCCCAGCGAGACCTGACAGTGATCATCCCGATCGTGCTGGTGGTCATCCTCTTCATCCTGATGCTCCTGCTCCGGTCGGTGGTGGCGCCGGTGCTCCTGGTGCTTTCCGTGGTCCTCTCCTACGGCGCGGCCATGGGCGTCTCGGCATGGGTGTTCAACGGGATCTTCCAGTTCTCCGGTGCCGATGCCACGGTTCCGCTGTTCGGTTTCGTGTTCCTCGTTGCCCTGGGCGTGGACTACAACATCTTCCTCATGAGCCGTGTCCGCGAGGAATCGCTCAAGCACGGAACGCGGCCGGGCATCCTCCGGGGACTCGGCGTGACGGGTGGGGTGATCACCTCCGCCGGTGTGGTCCTGGCCGCGACGTTCGCTGCCCTGGGTGTCATTCCCATCATGTTCCTGGTGCAGTTGGCGTTCATCGTGGCCTTCGGCGTGCTGCTGGATACCGTGCTGGTGCGCTCGCTGCTGGTTCCAGCCTTGGCCTACGACATCGGGGACAAGATCTGGTGGCCGAGCAAGCTGGGGCGTAGTGCGTCGGCCGCTTCCGTGAAGGAGCGCGAGGCGTCCGGCGTCCGCTAGCCCTTGATTGCCGGGCGGGTACTTGTTGCACTTGAACAAGTACCCGCCCGGCGTCATGCCTGCCCAGCCAAGGAGATTCTCGTGAGCAAGGAACAGCTGATCATCATCGGGTCCGGTCCTGCCGGTTACACGGCCGCGATCTACGCCGCGCGGGCCGGGCTGGAACCGCTGGTCCTGGCAGGATCGGTGACCGCCGGCGGGGCGCTCATGAACACCACGGAAGTGGAGAATTTCCCCGGCTTCCCTGAGGGGATTCAAGGGCCGGAGCTGATGGACGGACTACAGGCCCAGGCGGAAAAGTTCGGCGCAAAGATAGTGTTCGACGACGTCACTTCCGTTTCGCTGCGAGGCCACCTCAAGTCGGTGGTCACCGGAGCAGGGGAGACGCACGAAGCTACGGCGGTCATCCTGGCTACCGGTTCTGCCTACAAGGAGCTCGGCCTGCCGGAAGAGAAGAAGCTTAGCGGACACGGTGTTTCCTGGTGTGCCACATGCGATGGCTTCTTCTTCCGCGAGCAGGACATCGTCGTGGTGGGCGGCGGTGACTCCGCCATGGAGGAAGCGACCTTCTTGACGCGGTTCGGAAAGTCGGTGACCGTCGTCGTGCGAAAGGGTGAGCTGCGCGCCTCCCGGATCATGGCTCAGCGGGCCAAGGACAACCCGAAGATCGGCTTCGCGTGGCACTCGGCGGTCACGGCCATCCATGGTGATGCCAAGGTTACGGGCGTGACGCTGACGGATACCCGCACCGGGGAAACCCGGGAACAAGCCGCGACGGGCATCTTCGTGGCGATCGGGCACTTGCCACGCACGGAACTGTTGGACGGTCAGGTGGACCTCGACGCCGAGGGGTACATCAAAGTGGACTCGCCCACCACCTGCACCAACCTGTCCGGCGTCTTTGCCTGCGGGGACGCCGTGGACCACCGTTACCGCCAGGCCATCACGGCGGCGGGCACGGGTTGTTCAGCGGCTTTGGATGCCGAGCGTTACCTGGCTGCGTTGGAGGATGCGGACAGCATCGCGACGGCGCTGGTTGAGGAGCCGACGCATTTCTAGTACCGGCGTGTTAGCGAGGCTTGTAGACGTCAGCACGGTGCTGAATTCGATGGATGTAGAGCACGTGTTCCTCGATGTCGAGGGTAAACAACACGCGGTAGTCACCACGGCGGGCCGTGCGCATGCCGATGAGCTCATTGGTCAAGGGTTTGCTGAGCCGGTGGGGGTTGGCCGCCAGAGCCCCGGAAACGAATTCCACGATTGCGGCCGCGGCCTTCTCAGGAAGCCGACGAAAAGTCTTTAGTGCCGGACTCGTGATCTGGACTTTCCAATGCTCTTTTCCTGTGTTGCTATCGCTCACCGGGGTGGCAGCCCGAATTCACGGCGCAGATCATCGGCGCTGATCGTGTTGCCTTCTGCAATATCGCGACGAGCCTGGGCCAGATCTTCGTGAATGCCAGGTTGGGACAGCCAGTGGATGGTTTCCTGAAGTGATTCCAAATCATCTGCAGACATCAGGACAGCGGCAGGGTGCCCGTGTCGGGTGATCTGAATGATTTCGTGGGTGGTGTCGGCTTCTTCAACCAAAGCCGAAAGTTTGTCCTTGGCTTCGCTGAGGGGAATAGTCTTCATGACACGATTCTAGCCAACATTAGGCCAATAACTAGCCTAATGTTTGGCCTGCTCTGCCTGGGCCATCAGGCGCTGACCGTGCTCCGCTCGCGATAGCCGTCCGCGGCATAAACACCAAGGACGCGGACCTCGGTGGTGAAGAATTCCAACTCCTCCAGGGCGCGCCGGAGGCGGGCATCCTCGGGGTGGCCTTCGACGTCGGAGATGAACATGGTGGCGGCGAACTCGTTGCCCACCATGTAGCTCTCAAGGCGGGTCATGTTGAGCCCGTTGGTGGCGAACCCGCCCAGCGCCTTATAGAGGGCCGAGGGGACGTTCCGGACGCGGAACACAAACGTGGTGATCGCGGGACCCGGCAGTTCTTCCTTGGTGGGAAGCGCGCGCTCGCGGGCCAGGACCACGAACCTGGTGGTGTTGGTGGGATCATCCTCGACGCCGGAGGCCAGGACGTCGAGTCCGTACAGCCCGGCGGCCAGCGGTGGAGCGAGTGAGAGCTTGCGGGGATCGTTCCAGTCCCTGACTTCGCGGGCAGACCCTGCGGTATCCCCGGCGATCACGGGCTTCAGGCCTGCTTCGCGGATGATGCGCCGGCACTGGCCCAACGCGTGGATGTGGCTGTGGACCTCCGTGGCGTCCTCGATGGTGCTGCCGGGAACGCCCAGCAGGTCGAAGCGGATGGGAAGGAAGTATTCCCCAACAATCTGCAGGTTCGACTGTGGAAGCAGGACGTGGATGTCCGCCACGCGGCCCGCGATGGAGTTCTCGATCGGGATCATTGCAAGATCTACTTCCCCGGTGGAGACGAGTTCGAAAGCGTCCTCGAAGCTGGCGCAGGGCACGCTTTCGAGTTCGGGGAACATTTCCTTGCAAGCGAGGTCCGAGTTGGCTCCGGGCTCGCCTTGGTACGCGATCTTCTGGGACATGGTGCTCATGGTTTCATGCGGGGCATAGGGCTGCGCAAAAGCGTCCACCGTATGGCCTTCGGCACCCAACTGGGACGCAGTTCAGGTCGTTCCCAGCGCTCAGAACGACCTCAAGTGCGACCCAGTTGGGTGACGCGGAAGGGCAATTAGCCGTTGATGATCTGCGGAACACCGAGGTGCTTGAGGCCTTCGGCGCCGAATTCGAGGCCGTAGCCGGATTGCTTGGCTCCGCCGAACGGGACGCGGGGGTCCACGGCGCCGTGTTTGTTGATCCAGACCGTTCCGGCCTGGATGCGGGCGGCGACTTCGCGGGCGGCGGCCGGGTCGGCGGACCAGACTGAGGCGCCGAGTCCGACGTCGAGCGCGTTTGCCTTGGCGACGGCCTCGTCAATGGTGCTGTATTTGATGATCGGCAGGGCCGGGCCGAACTGTTCCTCGGCTACGAGGGGGTTGTCGTTGTCGATGTCCGCCACGAGGGTGGTGGGGTAGAAGTTGCCCGGCTGGTCGGCGTCGGGGTTCCCGCCGACGAGGATCCGGGCGCCGGAATCGCGGGCCGCATCGACCAGGCGGGCGACGATGTCGTACTGCTGGCGGTTCTGCAGCGGGCCCAGGACGTTGTTCTCATCGAGCCCGTTGCCCATGGGCATCGCGGCGGCGACCGCTGCGAGTTCGGTGCACACGGCCTCGTACTGGGACTCGTGGACGTAGAGGCGTTTCAGCGCCGCGCAGGTTTGGCCGGTGTTGATGAACGCGCCCCAGAACAGGCCCTCGGCGATGGCCTTGGGGTCCGAGTCCGGCAGGACAATGCCGGCGTCGTTGCCGCCAAGCTCGAGCGTGAGGCGCTTGACGGTGTCCGCGGAGGAGCGGATGATTGCCTTGCCCGTGGCGGTGGAGCCGGTGAACATGACCTTGCCGATCGACTTGTGGGAAGCAAGCGCCTCGCCGACGTCGCGGCCGCCGGAGACTACGGAGACCAGGCCTTCGGGCAGTTCCTGGTTGATGATCGAGATCAGCGCGAGCACGGACAGCGGCGTGTATTCCGAGGGCTTGACCACCACTGAGTTGCCCATCCGCAGGGCCGGGGCGATCTGCCAGACGGTGATCATCATGGGCCAGTTCCACGGGCCGATGGCACCCACGACGCCGATGGGCCGGTAATGCAGCTCGGCGCGGGTTTCGCCGTCGTCCACTACGACTTCCGGTTCCAGCGGGGTGCCGGCCGTGGCGCGCAGCCAGGCGGCGCAGGCGCCGACTTCGAAGCGGGCGTTCGGGCCGTTCAGCGGCTTGCCCTGCTCGCGGGAGAGCAGTTGGGCGAGTTCTTCGGCGGAGCGTTCGACGGCGTCGGCTGCTTTCAGGAGCGCAGCGGACCGGGCGTCGTGGCCCAGCGCAGCCCACGCGGGTTGGACGGCAGCGGCAGTAGCGATGGCGACTTCGAGGTCCTCGACCGTGTGGACCGGGGCCTCGCCGACGGCTTCGCCCGTGGCGGGATCGAAAATGGTGCGGCTGCTCTGGCCAGGGGCTGCGGTGATCGAGGCCAGCAGGGCGTCGTAAGTCTCCATTGGTACTCCGCTCGGTAGTAAGTCTTGGCGGCCGGTGAGGCGCGCGACGATGTTTCCAGTGTGGTTGGCGTCACGTGGAGTGGTCTTGTCATTGGACGAACAGGCCTTGACGGCAAGCGAACGCTTTAGGTTCCCTTGGCTTTCGCTACCTGCCGGTATGCTCCACAATCGATCTTGTGACTCTCGCTTCCCTCGCTGCATTTGCCGGTCTTTGCCTGGTTCTGTCCGTGACTCCCGGTCCGGACACTTTCCCGGTGCTTCGCATCGCGCTGAACAGACCGTCGGCGGGGATTGCCGCGGCAGCCGGTTCGGCCATCGGTGCGATCGTCTGGGCCGCGCTGGTGGGGGTTGGCCTCGCCGCGATCCTGGAGCAGTCGGCGGAGTTGTTCCGCTGGATCAAGATTGCCGGCGGCCTGTACCTGCTGTACCTGGGGATCTCTTCGTTCATCAAGTCCCGACGCGCAGCGAAAGCCGGTGCCGCCGGGTCGGCCGAAGAGCCGCTGCCGTACAACCGCCTTTCGGCCCTCGGGGCGGGTGCGCTCTCGACGCTCCTCAACCCCAAAGTGGGCCTGTTCTATCTGGCCGTGGTTCCGCAGTTCATCCCGCACGGTGGCGACACCATGGGCACGTCCCTCATCCTGGGCGTCGTGGTGGCCGTGATTGCCTTCGCGTATCTCTCGATGATCGCCGTGGTGGCGTTCAAGGCGATGCGGTGGCTGAAGAAGCCGAAGGTGAGCACCGTCGTCGAACGTACGTCCAGCGGAATCATTGCGGGACTGGGTGTGGGAGTAGTGGCGTCGGGGGCTACGAGCTAGGCTCGGTTTTCTCCGCGTAGGAGTCGCGTCTTCAACTGCAGGGGACGAAAAGTATCGCGTCAGGCGCGCAGGACCGGGCGCTTTGGACGCTACCTTTGGAACTCAAAATCAATGTCTACATCGGGATCGACGCTTGCGATGATCCCGGAGTAGAACGCCTGTGCCTGCTCTTTCAGTGCCGCTTCGTTTTGGGTGATGTACTTTCGCTTGTTCTCGTCGCTGAGAATATTGTTGATTATGCGGGTTTGAACGGCTGAAGGCGTTAGCCAACTAAGAGCTTCGCTGCTTTCCATAGGATCTTCGAAAACGGGGTCGTCGAAACCGATGCCGATGAATTCGGGGATAGTCACCCGGTACGAGTCTGTGCCGGTGCGCACGATCTTCACTTGTGACCCATCTAGGCCCAATTTCGCGTCGAATTTGTACTGGATTAGTGTCGTTTTCTCACTTGCAGGTACCGCGACGCCGAGAATCTCTCCTGTGCTTTCGTGCCTCGCGACGCCCTCAATGTGAAGACTGACAAGGGCAACTTCTTGTACACGTGTCACGGCTTGGACTACCTGGGTATCGCGTTCGGTGGAACTGCTTGAGAACAGCGAACTGAGAGCCAAAGCGTTCAGCCCGCCGGAAGCGAAAGCCGTGCCCATTCCCGCAATAACCAGCATGATGATCAGCACCAGAGGCCAGAGCAGAACCTTTGCTCTGAAAAATTTCATGACGATTCAGTCCCCAGTTTGTTTGATGTCGAAATGCCCGTAGAGTGCTCTGTCTGCCGTGGACATAACAGGGCGCCGTTCAAGTCCTTTCGAACCATATACGCAAGCCGTGGATGCAAGTAGGTGCAGCTTGGTTTATGACGCGGACGAGGAAACTGGATATGAGCCGAGACCCCTTATCACTAGGTCGCCGCGCCCATATGAGGTAATTACAGATTCGTAGCGTTTCCGCCAGGAATGTGTAATCCCGGGACGGGCTGAACCTGACTCAGGCGGCCAGCAGCGCCAGATAGTTGTCCAATTGCCCCTCGAGATCGTTTGAGAAGTGTTCCGCCGGGGACAGCGCTGCCACGATTTGGGCGCCCAGCATCATGTTGAGCAGGTGGTCGGCGACGGCGGTGTCCCCGATGGGGGTGGCGATCTCGCCGGCCGCCCGGGCTGCTGCCGCATGGGCACTGATGGTGGTGTGCCATTGGCTCATGGATTCGCTATGCAAGGCGGCCATGTCGGCGTCGTTGAGTGCCTTTTGCCAGAACGGGATCACGATGCGGGCTTCATTGACGCGTTCCTCGTCCAGCGGGAGTACCTCCGTGCAGAAAGCCCGCAGCGCTGCAAGCCCTGAGAGTCCCTCCGTCACGAGCGCGATGCGCTGGTTGGTTCGATTGAAAACGTGCCCGAAGGCGGAAGTTAGCAGCAGGTCCTTGGTGGGGAAGTATGGTTTGAGGGCGCCGTTGGCGAAGCCTGCCTCCTCGGCGATTTCCCGCATGGTGGCGCCCTCCATGCCCAGCCTTGCGATGATCCGCCAGGTTGCGTCCACCAGTTCGAGGCGTCGTTGATCGTGGTCCACAATCTTTGGCACGGCGTGGGCTCCTGGGAAAAATATTGGCGAAAGGTCTTGTGACCCATCTTACGTTTTGATTATTCTCTACAACTATAGAAAATAAACCGCTGACCTTCAGGGGTCCAAACAAGAGGCAGCCATGACGCCCACAGCAACTCACGTTTCCACCCAATACGGCCTGGCCACAGCTGAAGAGATCACCACCGTGCAGGGCATCCTCCAGGCCGCCGGACACTTCGGTGATGCCAAGCGGATCGCCTATCTCGGCCTGGTGGATCCGTCCCGCGGCGCCTCGGAACCCGACCGCCGGTTCCGCGTGTTCATCCACGACATTTCCGGTGGAGCTCCTACCGACGTACTCGTTTCCGCCACCCGCGGGGAGGTCCTGTCCGCCGTCGAACTCGATACCAAACTCTCCGGCGAACTGCCGGTCCTCGAGGAAGAGTTCGAGGTTGTGGAGACGCTCCTGACGACGGATGAGCGGTGGCTGGCTGCCCTCGCTGCCCGCGACCTCGACGTGGCAAAGGTACGCGTTGCCCCGCTGTCCGCGGGCGTTTTTGAGTACGAAGAAGAACGCGGCCGGCGCATCCTCCGTGGCCTGGCCTTCGTACAGGACTTCCCGGAAGACAGCGCCTGGGCCCATCCCGTTGACGGCCTGGTGGCCTACGTGGACGTGGTGAACAAGGAAGTCACCCAGGTGATCGACCTCGGCGTGATGCCGATCCCTGCTGAGCACGGCAACTACACCGATCCAGAGCTGACCGGGCCCCTCCGCGAAACGCAGAAGCCCATCAACATAACCCAGCCCGAAGGCCCCAGCTTCACCGTCACGGGCGGCAACCACGTGGAGTGGGAAAAGTGGAGCGTCGATGTTGGCTTCGACGTCCGCGAAGGTGTGGTCCTGCACAACCTGGCCTTCAAGGACGGCGACAAGAAGCGCCCTATCATCAACCGCGCGTCGATCGCGGAGATGGTGGTTCCCTACGGAGATCCGTCCCCGATCCGGTCGTGGCAGAACTACTTCGACACCGGCGAATACCTGGTGGGCCAATACGCGAACTCGTTGGAACTGGGCTGCGACTGCCTGGGCGACATCACCTACCTGAGCCCGGTCATCAGCGACGCCTTCGGCAACCCCCGCGAAATCCGCAACGGCATCTGCATGCACGAGGAAGACTGGGGCATCCTCTCCAAGCACTCGGACCTGTGGACGGGCATCAATTACACCCGCCGCAACCGCCGCCTGGTGATCTCCTTCTTTACCACCATCGGCAACTATGACTACGGCTTCTACTGGTACCTCTACCTGGACGGCACCATCGAATTCGAAGCCAAGGCCACCGGCATCGTCTTCACCTCGGCGTTCCCGGAAGGCGGCTCGGACAACATCTCCCAGCTCGCTCCGGGCCTGGGCGCACCCTTCCACCAGCACCTCTTCAGCGCCCGCCTGGATATGGCCATCGACGGTTTCACCAACCGCGTGGAGGAAGAAGACGTGGTCCGCCAGGCCATGGGGCCGGGCAACGAGCGCGGCAACGCCTTCTCCCGCAAGCGCGTTTTGCTGGCCAAGGAATCCGAGGGTGTCCGCGAATCCGACGCCAAGGTTGGCCGCACCTGGATCATTTCCAACCCGGAATCGAAGAACCGCCTGGGTGAACCCGTTGGCTACAAGCTCCACGCCGAGAACCAGCCCACGCTCTTGGCCGACCCCGGTTCCTCGATTGCCAAGCGCGCGGCCTTCGCCACCAAGGACGTTTGGGTCACCCGCTACGCGGACGAGGAGCGCTACCCCACGGGCGATTTCGTCAACCAGCACTCGGGCGGCGCGGGACTCCCGGCCTACGTGGCCCAGGACCGCGACATCGATGGCCAGGACATCGTGGTGTGGCACACTTTCGGCCTGACCCACTTCCCGCGCGTCGAGGACTGGCCGATCATGCCCGTGGACACTGTCGGCTTCAAGCTGCGCCCCGAGGGCTTCTTTGACCGCAGCCCCGTGCTGGACGTGCCCGCGAACAGCTCCGGATCGAGCTGCCACACGGCTCCCGCTGAGACTGCTGCTGAGACAGCGCACGGCGAAGCCTCCGGGCACTGCCACTAGCCATGGCCATCAGTATTGGAAGGGTCCGCACCTCCGGACCCGTCCTTCACCCCCGGATCTGCGCCGCCATCACTGCCGTCTCCTGTGTGACCCACCTCTGGCTCGCTGCCTCGGGTCACCACGACGCCTGGATCGGTTTGGTTATGGTGGCCCTCGCGGCGGTCTGCGTGCCCTGCACGGTCCACATTTGGCGCCACAGCCGGCTTGGTGCCCTCCACCAAGTGACCGGATCAGCCCTTGCCATGGTTGCCCTGCACGCCGTGTTGCTGCTCGGAGCGGGCGGTTCCGGACACGCGCACGGCGGCAGGCCGGCGTCGGGCGCTGTTGATACCAACGGGGCCGCCCAACTTTTGTTGGTGATCGGCCTGGAAATCACGACGGCGTTGCTCGCCGCAACGCTCGTGGCCCGGCTTAGGCGCCGGGCCGGCTGTGGAGGCCTCGAGATTGGCCGCCGTCCTGGTTCTGCCGTTTCGTCTGTTGTCCGAGTGATTGATTCACCTTGAATCAAGGGCATAGACTGAGTAAGAGGAAAGAAGGTCGCCGTGATCGTGATGAACAACGATATTGCTGCTTTGCACCGAGGCGCGTTGCAGCGTCAGGCCCGGCAGCGCGTGGATCTGCTTGATGAACTGCGTGCGGTTCACAACGCCTCCTCGCGGGGGATGAACCAGCGTGAGATCGCTGATGTCCTGGTGACCAGTCAGGCAAAAGTGCATCGAATGCTGAAGGCCATCGAACGTCGCCCGGAGGTCCTGTCGGCCGACGAGCCGGAGGAACTCATCCTTCGCGCGTTCGCTTACGACACCCCTAGGGCGGAACTTCTCCAAAAGTTGAAATCCCTGACCTACACGGATGGTGAGGATGCCCCGTACCCGCATGAGGGCCGGCTTCCCGGAACATGGGACCAGGTTGTAGGAGCGTTCGCTCAGGATCTTCTGAATGAGTCCGAGTTCAATGAGGTCAGGGCGGCTGTTGGCCGCTGAAAGGGAGGCTGTTCATGCCGCGCTGACCGACCTATATGGTCCGGGTAATGATCTGGAGCAAGCTCCGGACCTTCTTTTGGCCTACTTTGACGACGCAACAGTGGTCCGCTTGGCAAAGGCGTTCATGGCCCGGCAGCAGGATGTTATGACGGCGGGCCATGCGGTTGTTATCGCCGCCGGTCCCCCTGGCGCAGGCAAGACCGAGGCGTTGAAGACGTTGGACCTCAAGGGCTACCGCCTTATTGACCCCGACGATGCCAAAGACCTGATCCTGGACGACGCTGAACGTCACGGTCTGTTGGGTTACCGCCACAAATACACACTGCCCGACGGCAAGCCCGTAGGAGTACGGGAGCTGGCCTCCCACGTTCATACTATTTCCACGAGAACAACCAACCTCGTCAGACAGATGGCACTCGCTACAGGCGAGAACGTCATCATCGACGGCACGTTGTCTTGGGAAAAGTTGCCCGCGCAGTACATTGACGAGCTCTTCGTGTCCCGCTACGAGGAAGTGGACATTGTTGATGTCGAGACAATCAGGGAAACCGCGATCGAACGAGCGCGACAGCGGTGGTGGTCAGGCAGGTTGCAAGATCCTGTGATGGGCGGAAGATTCGTGCCGGATGCTGTCATCGAGCACTGCTACGCCAGCGGCCCAGAGTCGATCTGCGCAGCCAATGCACTGAAACTGGCGAAGATGGCCGCAGATACCGTCGGCCGCGGTACGCTACGGCGTTTCGATGTCGACCAAGCCACCGGCAAGGTCAGGCCCAGCAACGTAATCACCTTCGAATAGCACCGTCAACTGGAGGACAGATCAGGGCGCAGGGCTGGCAGTCACCCCTTGCCACGAAAATCCCTGGTGCCACAATTGAGCCATGGCGGGGTCAATTCGTGAGGGGATCCGCAGCGGGCCGGACACGGATGCGTTGCGTCGTCCATTCTTCATCGCGGCCCTGGTGGTCTTCGCTGTAGTAGTCCTGACCGAGGTGGGCATGGCCCTGGTCCTGGGCCAGACCGCCGTCGACCCTGTCTCCCCGGGGGACGCCGACAAGCTGGGCGTCCCGCTGGAGGTGTTCCTCAAAACACAGAAAGCCGATGCCGATCCTCCGGGGGCGGGCATCGGCTTTCTCGCGTTCCTGGATGGGTTGCTGCTGTTCACGGTGGTGATGCTGGGGCTCAGCCTCATGATGAACCTGCGCACGTACGGGCGGGTGCAGGGAATTGCAACGCTGATCGTGACGCTGTTGTGGGTGATCGCTGCGTTCCTCACGGCTTTGCTCGCGTTGGCCAAACTCTTCCTGATGATCGGCCTGTTCGTGGCTACGCCCTTCGGAACCATTGCCTACCTGGCGCTGTGGGGGAGCTTTCCCAAGGGGCAGGCCGCGGCCATCCTCGGGCTGTTGCTGCTGCTGAAGATCGTGTTCGCGGTGCTGCTGATCCTGAGCCAGCCGAAGTTCCTCAAAGTTACCGGGCTGGTGATCCTGTTGGTGATCTCGGTGCTGCTGCAGGTGGTCCTTGGGCTGATCCACGGGTTCCTGCCGGGGCCGTTGGTGTCCGTCGGCGACCAGTTTTGGGCCCTGGTGACCGTGGTGGTTGCGCTGGTGTGGGCATTGATCATGCTGATCGGATCCATTCCGGCGATCATCAATGCGCTGCGGGTGAGTGGTTCGGCGGGGGACTGATCTCAGGGGATTGGAGTGCCGGGTTCGCGGGAAGCCTGCTGGTTCGTCTGGAAGTTTCCGTGCGAGCAGGCAGCTTTCCCGCGGTTTCGCGGCAGAGCTACAGCGAAACCCGCGTCAGCTTGTCCGGATTCGAGACCTGCCGCAACCCGCGGATGCTGCCGTCAGGGCCGCCGTCGAGCACTAAAACGTCGGCGCGGCCCGAATGCCTGAGCACGAGCGCCGGCCCGCCGTTCACATCGATGAGGTCCGCGGTGACGGGCTGCGTGGCGGCGGCCTTTCCGAGGATGCCCACGAAGAACCGTGCGATCCGGGCTGCACCGAACAGTGGGTTCATGGCGCTCTTGACCTTGCCACCGCCGTCGGCCCACAGCACGGCATCCCGGTCCAGCATCGCAACCACAGTGTCAATCTCGCCGTTCTCAATGGCGATCACCAGCTTCTCCAAGGCGGCGCGGTCCTTGGCCCGAGGGGCGGGTGCGTTGGGGTCGATGTCCAAACGGCGTTCGGAGCGCGAAATCATCTGCCGTATGGCAGCGGGCGTCTTGTCCAGGATTTCCCCGATCTCCGGGGCGGACATCCCGAAGGCGCGGTGCAGCACCAGGGCCGCCCGCGCCTCGGGTGCCAATTGCTCGGCAAGATGCAGCAAGGTCAGCGACAACAGCTCGCGGTTGGCGAGTGTCTCCTCCGGAAGCTGGGCCGTGTCAACCGGTTCGGGCAGCCAAGGCCCGGTGTAGTCCTCCCGGATTGCCGCGAGCTGCCGCACCCGGTCTACGGAGCGCCGAACGCACACCGTGGTCAGCCAGGCCGGCCACGAGTCCACGCTGGAACGCCGTTCCTGCCGGACTGCGTCCATCGCAACCTCCGAGACGACGTCCTCGGCATGCCCGAAATCGCCCAGCATCCTGTAAGCGATGCCCAGGAGGCGGTTGCGTTCGCTTTGCCACGCCGCCGTGGCCGAGACTGCAAGCGTCATGCTGCCACGTTACCGCTCAGACCAAGGGGTTCTTCTCGTCCAGCGGTGGCTCCATCTGTGTGCTGATCGCAATCCGGTTCCACACGTTGATGGTGGAGATCGCCAGGATCAGAGCGCCCATTTGGCCGTCGTCGAAGTGCGTTGCTGCGGCGTTCCAGATCTCGTCGGTTACGGTGTCCGGTCCCAGTTGGGTGACGGCATCGGTCAGGGCGAGCACGGCCTGTTCGCGGGCATCGAAGAAGACTTTTGAATGCTGCCAGGCTGCGACGGCGTGCAACTTACGGGACGGGATGCCGCGCTTGGCGCCCTCGGTTGCGTGCATGTCCACACAGAATCCGCAGCCGTTCAGGATGGAGGCGCGGAGCTTGATGAGCTCGTAGAGTTCCGGATCGACGGATTTGCGGGCATAGCCTTCCAAACCGATGACGGCGGCATAGCCAAGTTTGTTGCTCCGGCCCATGTTGATGCGTGGCATGGTGTTCCCTTTCCTCAATGGTTCCTTACATCAGGGATGTCGGAAGGGAGCCCGGAAGTGTGACAGCTTGCCCAACTGGGTCGCAGTTCAGGTCGTTCCCAGCGCTGGGAACGACCTGAACTGCGACTTAGTTGGGTTAGTCCGCGGGGCGGTTGCGGTACGCCGCGAGGAAGTGGGAGATCCGGCGCACGGCTTCTTCGATGTCCCGCACGTTGGGCAGGATCACGAACCGGAAGTGGTCCGGGGTGGGCCAGTTGAAGGCCGTGCCGTGGGAGACCAGGATCTTCTGTTCCTGGAGGAGTTGGAGGACGAACTTCTCGTCCGATTCGATGGGGTAGATCTCGGGATCGAGCCGCACGAACAGGTACATTGCACCGGCCGCAGGTACACAGGAAACTCCGGGGATGGCAGTGAGCAACTTCCAGGCGAGATCCCGCTGTTCGCGGAGGCGCCCGCCCGGAGCAATGAGGGCCTCGATGCTTTGGTAGCCGCCCAGGCAAGTCTGGATGGCGTGCTGGGCCGGAACGTTGGAACACAAACGCAGCGACGCCAGGAGTTCCAGCGATTCGCGGTACGCGGCGGTGGCGGCCAACGGACCTGTAACGGCAACCCATCCGGCGCGGTACCCGGGCATGCGGTAAGCCTTCGAGAGTCCGCTGAAGGTGAGTACGCAGATGTCGTCCGCGATGGAGGCCGTGTGGATGTGTGGGGCATCGACGTAGCGGATCTTCTCGTAGATTTCGTCCGAGAACAGCACCAGGTCATGCTTTCGCGCCAAGGAAGCGAACTGGTCCAGGATGTGCCGGGGGTAGACCGCGCCCGTGGGGTTGTTCGGGTTAATGATGACGATGCCGCGGGTGCGAGGGGTGATCTTGGCCTCGACGTCGGCCATGTTCGGCCACCAGTTCTCGTCCTCGTCGCAGAGGTAGTGCACTGCTTTGCCACCCGTAAGCGTGACGGTGGCCGTCCAGAGTGGGTAGTCCGGCGCGGGGATGAGGATTTCATCGCCGTTCTCCATGAAGGCCTGCAGCGTCATGGAGATGAGTTCGCTGACCCCGTTGCCGATGAAGATGTCTTCAACACCGATGTTCATCAGCCCGCGGGTTTGGTAATACTGCGAGATGGCGGTCCGGGCGGAGAAGATGCCTTTGGAATCGCTGTACCCCTGCGCGCCGCGGATGTGGTGGATCATGTCCACCACCACGGACTCCGGCGCTTCCAGCCCGAACGGTGCGGTGTCCCCGAGATTCATCTTGAGGATGCGGTGACCCTCAGCCTCCATGGCCTTGGCTGCTTGGAGGATGGGCCCACGGAGTTCGTACCGGACGTTCTGGAGTTTGCTGGAGTGCTGCATCGGACGCATGGTTGATCTTTTCATGTCCCGGGCCCGTGCGCGTAAACCCGTCTCAAGGTTGCAGCCTCTGGACGCAGAACTGCGGATTGACCATGCAGATATTGGGCAGGGGATCGACCACGATGATGGACCGGGGCTCGGTCCGCACCAGCACCAGCGCGTTGACGTTGACTTTGGTTCCGACGTCCGGGTTCACGCCCACCACAATGCACGGCCGGAACAGCGGCTCAAAGGCGGAGCCGAAGCACTGCGATCCCTGGGTGAAGTCCAGCTGGATCTTCGCTGCTTGGAAGGCCGCTTTGGCATCCTCGATCCGTTTGCCCAGGACATCCGGGACAGTCGGTCTGGCGGGTTCGGCGATCTGCAGGTTCACCGTGCTCCCACGGCCGGCTTTCTCGCCACCGGCGGGGGTTTGGGTGACCACCGTGCCTTCCGTTTCAGCGCTCTCTGTTGGGTTGGTGGAGACCTTGAAGCCGGCGTCCGTGAGGATTTTGACGGCCTCGGTTTCCGGCTTGGATTTCACGTCCGGCACGTTGGCGTCCTTGAAGATGAAGAACAGGATCGCGCCAATGATCGCCAGGAGCACCACCCCGCCGATGATCACCCATAGCCACGGGAACTTCGGCGCCGGTTTGGGTGCCTCCGCCGCGGGCACGTTAAGCGTGACCACGTGGGCTTGATCGGCGTAGTCCTCCGGTGCGTCGTCTGCCGAGTAGGCGATCAGCTTGACGGGGTAGCTTCCCGCGGCAGCGCCGGCGGTGTCAAAGTTGACCACGTATTGTTCGGTAGCCCCGGCCGCGATGGTCCGCAACGGGTTGGGGATGGTGGTATACGTTTTCGACGGCGGATTGGTCACCTGCCCGGGGAAGGCGCCGAGGACCACCCGTTCGGGTCCGGGTGAGCCGTTGGTGACGGAGGCCGTCAGTGATCCTTTGCCGTCCTTCAGGATCACATCGGGGGAGCTCAACGTCATGGTGATGGTGGTCATGGCCTAACTCCTCTTGTCCGCGTGGATAATTCCATGTCAGCCCGCCTCCTGGAGCAGCAGAACACACGTCCCGATGGCACGGCACGTTACGCCCAGTTGTCCACCCGAGGTTCCAAACGTCAGGTCCACGGACTTTCCGGGCCCTGAGTCCTGCTCCGCGCGGGTGCCCTGGATGAAGAGGGCTACGGTAACCGGCTGCTGCGGTACCAGTCGTGCCCGCTTGGTTGGCGGTCCGAAGTAGAACAGGCCTCCACCGAATTCCTTCACGTCGAGAACACAGGATCCGGTGACGGTGAGCTGTGTGTCGGAGACGGAACAGGATCCGCCGGTCACCAATAAATCCGTGCCCGTGAGCCGTCCCCCTGCGGCAGCCCCGGAGAAGCCTGCCTGCCAGTCACCAGCCGCATTGTTGTTCCCGCCGCAACTGACGCCGAACACCAGCACCAGGATGGCGATCACTCCGCAGGCAAGGACAACCAGAATGGGAGTCCGGTTCTCCTTATTCACCGGGATCACCGGGCTGGCCGCCTGCGCTGGGTACGGCGGGATCACCGGATTGGCCGGGCTCGCCGGTTTCACCTGCTGCCAGCACAACAAGCTCGTCCGTCACGTGCGCAGGCTTCACGCCCTTCACGATCCTGCCGACCAGTTCCAGCTGATCCGCGGCGGCAGTGGGAACCAGCACTTTGATATGGAAAGCACCGGGCACGGATTCGACACCGAACCCGGCAACTCCCGTAGCCAGGTGCAGGAACCGGGTGAGCCCATCAACCGTGCCGCGGCGTGAGGACAGCTGCGCCGAAGCGGCGATCAGGTCCCGCTGCCGGGCGACGGGGATGCTGCCGGTGCGCGAACTTTCGGGTCCGGGCAAGGTCAGCCAGTCCAGGTCCACCCAGCGGGACAGGAAGGGAATTAACGACGCCGGAGCCCGCCCGGGATCCGGAACGGTATGGATGCGGTCCAGGACTTCACGGACGGGCGCGTGCATGTCCTCGGCCACGGCAAGCAGGGCCTGCATGGGTGGGCTGGTGTCGGCGGCCACCTGGAACACTTCGGGCAGCACCCGGAGGAGCTTTGAGCTGTCAGCCATTGCCGTGGACCACCTCGATCCTGTGGTCTCCGGAGCAGAACAGCCACGTGTCCGGCAGGGTCACGACGTCCTCCACTACCCGGCGAGTGCAGCTCTCCCAGGACACAGCGCTGTCCTTGCTCCGGTACACGCCCTTGGGGCCGGCAGCGAGCACCAAAGCGCCCCCTTCGGGCAGGACCGCTCCGGACACCGAACGTACGGGTTCGAATCGGGTCCGGTCCCGCAACGGCAGGTTGCAGTTGACGTCCGGAACGCTCCACTGCGCCGATGCTTGCCCGAGCTGAAGCCGGAGTACGCCGCCGCTCTGGGTGGCCGCGTAGGCAGCGTTGCCCATCACGTGCACACCCCAACAACTGCCGCCGGTCCAACCTGCACTGAACTGCTCCCACGAATTCATGAATTGCTGGTCAAAGTCCGTGCGGCCCAACTCGTCGATCTTCAACCGCAGGCATCCCGTCCCGGTGCCCTCCGGCACCGCGCGGCCGAGCCACACATAGCTGGCGCCGCCGTCGTACTGGACCGTCAGGCAGCGGATGTCCTCGCCGGCCGCCTTCACCTGTTTGAAGCTCCCGGCGGTTCCGGCGTCGGGGGAAAGCCACACGCCGGCCGAGGCCTCGGCGGCCACCACCACGCCGGTCCGGCCCCGAATATCCACCAAGGCGTCCACTGCATAAAAGCCACGGTCAGGTTGCGAGGTGTCCACCACGTTCTGGACCGGAATGGCCCCTTCGCTGACGGGAAGTTCGTACAGGCCGCGCTCGCCGGCCAGCAGGAGCAGTGGCTCACCCTGGCGGTCCACCCAGCACAAATCCGCGACGACGAACCCCAGTTCCGCTGCTTTGCGCCAGGATTCGCCGAGGTCGTCGCTGATGTAGATGCGCGAGACCGTGTCCGTGACCGTGCTGACTGCCACCATTCCGGGATGCCGTTCCGGCCCGGCGCGGCCTGGAGCGGGTGTGCGGAAGGGGGCGATGGCCCGGACAGTTTCCTTCGAGCCCGCCGCAGCGTCACCGGCAGTGAACTCGGCGCAGGCTTCCCAGCCGTCGGCGGCGTTGGTGGTCCTGAACAGCATCCCGTCCTGCGCCACGAACCACGTATTGTCCTGGCCCTCCGCCTGCACCAGCCCCACGGCGTCCGTGTCCGGAACCTTGTCCACTTCCAGGCGGACCCGGTCCACGTATTGCACGCCGGGCTCGGCTTCTTCCATGGCCCGGTACAGGTTCGAAACTCGGAGGGGCTTGCCGAAACCTGAACCGTACGACGACGAATCCGGGCTCAGCGGGCTGATGCCTTCAGACAGGCGGCCCACGATCCGGGACTTCACGGCCTCGGCGTCCTCATCGGGACGGACCACGATCCGTGCGTCCACGAGCACCTGCTTGTAGAGGCCCCAGCGCACTACAGGCTCGGCGCCAACCGTGGACCGCCTGCGCAGGTATTGTTCCACGTCAGAGCGCACTTGGTCGCGGGCGTGGGCCTCCAGATCCGCGGCCCGTAAGGGCTGCGCCGCGGCGTCCCGGCTCCCCGGAACGAACGGGACCAGGACGATTTCGACTTCGCCGGGTTGAGCGAAGGCCCACAGGTCCTTGCGTGTGAAGGCACGCGCGCGGCCAACGCCGGCATGCCGTCGGGCCAGGACTTCGTAATCGCGGACGGTTACGGCCCGGTCCCGTGCCAGGAAGTCCTGCGGCGCACGCCGCAACGCATTCTCCAGGGATTCGCCGTCACGGCCGCCGGTAGCAGGCTCCGGATTGGTGACTTTCGCGCCGGGAACGGGTGTCCGCAGCACGGTCAGTTGCCCTGCTCCCACGTTGCCCGGGGCACCCCCGCCGCTGCGGTACCAGGCCCGGACCTCGGCACCCGGATCCGGCACCACGGTTGGCGTCCGGCCTGCGGACTCCTCATCCCACCAGGCGAACATTGCGACGCCGGCACTCCGGTCGATCCGTACCGGCATCTCCCCAGGGCTCGCGTCGGCGAACGCCTCCACCTCTTTGCAGTACCGGAAGGGTCTGCCATCCACCAGCACCGCCTCGCCGCTGCCCAGGCGCGTCCCTGCCGGAACTTCGACGGCGATAGCCAGGCCCGCGCCCGAAACGATCGGGGCGTTCGGGATCACGAAGCTCTGGCCCGGTCTGCCCGTTCCCGTACCGATCGGGATGGCGTCGTACATGGTGACATCGGCTGCCGGGACCACAACGCTGGCCTGGCCGGGCGCCAGGGTGGCTGCCGCCGTCGTCGTAAAGACCGGTTGCGGTGCGCCGGGGACGCCGGGCGGGCAACTGACCTGGGTGCCGCGGGGGATGCGGATTTCCTGGTCCGTGTTCGCGGCCGATGCCCTGCTGAATTCGAGCATGGTTTCCGCGGAGCTTGGCGGGTAGAGGGACGTGCCGAGCAGGTTCAGGTAGACGGCATAGAGCTTGTCCGGCACGCGGTTCAGCCGATACATCAGCGTGTCTGTCAGGTAGGCGAAGGCCTCCACGATGGTGATTCCGGGATCGTGCACCGACAAGTCGGTCCACTCCGGGGCGATCTGCTGGATCCGTTCGCGGGCACCCGCTACGAGCTCGGCGAAGCTCCGATCGTCCAGGTTCGGCACGGGAAGGCTCATGCTGCACCTCCGGATTCCACGGGCAAGGCGATGACGATTTCGTCCTCGAGCTGGGACGTCCTGACCCGGTACTTCAGCCTGACCTCAAGGATCTCGGGGCTTTCGGCTGAGCGTGAGGCATCAAGGGACAGGACCGTGATGCGGCGTTCCCACTGCTCCACGGCCTTGGCCACATAGTGGATGGCGAGCCCGGCGGTGGTGTCATCGGCGGGGGCGAACGCGAGGCGGAAAAGGTGGCAGCCGTAGCTCGGACGGTTCACCCGTTCGCCGGGCCGCGTGCTGAGCAGCAGGAGGAGGGCCTGCCGGACCGAGGCCGCGTCCGTAACCGTCGCGAGCCTGCCCGCAGGGGTGGTCTTGAGCCCGGGCAGTCCGGTACTGGCATCGAAGTCCGGGTGGATGAACGCCACGGACTTGTATCTGGGGGCGCTCACGGCCTTCTCCTCGTCATGAGCCGGCCTCCACGAACGTTTGGCCCGGACGGCGGACGTTGTACTTAACCGCGCCTGGGGGCGTCCCGTCCGTGAAACCCTCCACCGTATCCAGGCACACGGCTTTGCCGGCAATCCTGATGAATGTGGAGTACCCCTTGGTCACAGGCAAGGTCTTGTTGCACGGCTTGATGTTGATTCCGACGTTCGGGCACATGCTGATGTCCCGGCCTTGTGGATCCGTGGCTACCAGGATCGCGGAGTCCTTGACGCGGACCCATTCCTGGGAGGGGACGTTTTCCACTTTGCCGTCGTGGCCACAACGGAGGATGGCTTCCTTGACGAGAATCTTCATGGTGTCTTCAGGCCTCCTCGAAGTCGACGGTCTTCGCGCGGATCTTCATGGCTTTGCCCGGGGCTTCCAGGACCAGGTCCGTGGCTGCCGTGATGCGAAGTTTGTCCGGTCCCAGTTCCACGGATGACCCGTGCCCGTCCGTGAAGCTGATGGTGCGGGCACCGCCGTCGAGCATTAACTCCTGGCCGTCAGCGCTCCGGAAGGTGTAGCGGCTGTGCCGGGGCGTCCCTGCGTTGTGGTCCGGCGGCTGTTCGCTGCCGTACAGGCCGCCCACGATGATTGCCTGGGCCGGGTCGCTTGCCGGGAGCAGCACCAGGACGGTGTCGCCCGGAGCGGGAGTTGCCACGAGGCCTTTGTCCGGACCGGCCGCGGGGGCGAGGACCGGCGCCCAGGCTGTTTGGAGGTCCGGAAAGGCCGGCAACCGGACCTGCGTTCGTGCCCGCGCTTCGGGATCCTCGGTGTCCACGACGATCCCGAGCGTGAAGACATCGGGCCTGCGTTCCGGTGCTGCGGCGGGTGGCCGGGTGGTCACCGTGGTTTCGTAGCCCGTCCCGTCCAGCCGGTGCGCGGCGCTCGCGATCAGGTAGGTCCCCTCGATATTCGAGGCAACGCCCGCGATTCTGACCTTGCCGCCCGCCCTGAGCCGTGGATTGCCCTCGGCGACGAAAACACCCGTCACCTGTCCGGCCATCCGTGTGTCCAACTCCGCGTGGGCCAGGCCATCCGCGAGCGCAGTGCTGTCCAGGAGTTCGTTGTCCCTCCGGAAGGGACCGCCCGCGCCCACGCTGGCCAGGCCCGGGTCGGCAGAGACACTTGCTTTGGCGTTGGAGGAACTGGTTGTTGCCTGGTGGGTGGACGCGCCCTCGGCGCGCCAGCCGTTGCTTGCGGCACTGGCGTAGGCGGGTTCCTGGCTCACTTCGATCTCCGCTGAATGGAGCGTGGAGCCGAGCATGAGATCCACTGGTTCGCCGTCGCCGTCGAGCCCGGTGAGGGCCAGGGTGCCATCGTGGACCACGGGATAGGCGCCAACGCGGGCGCTTTGTTCCACGAGCAGGCTTAGGTCCGTTCGGGCGCATTGGTAGACGTTTCCCAGGCGCTCGCCGCCGCCCACCACGTTCAGTCCTGTCCCGTCGCAGAGGGTCTTGGCCAAGGTGGCGAGGTCCGCGTCCGCGTGGAGCCGGGTGTACTGGCGTTTTCTCAGCCGATGCAGGGCGTCGTAGGCCCGGATGCGGATTTCCTGGCCGAGATCAGCTCCGTAGCTGTACTCCACCACCGTGACCTCACCCGCGAACAGCGGCGTACGTTGGCCGCCAAGTTCAACCCGGAGGGCATCGCCGGGCGCGGGGTCTACTCCGCCGCGTGCGGCAGCGGTCCTGCCTGGACCCGGGCGCCAAGTGATGAGGCATTGGGCCGGCCTCGCCAGGGAACTGAGCACGTTGACGGACACGATGGCCGCTGTTTCGGCCGTTGTGAGCTTGCGCCTGCCGAGCGTGACGATGAGTTCCGGGAGGCCCTGGAGTTGCCTCACGGTGCCTCACCGACCGGCGGGACTGCGAGGGGTCCGTTGAAGTGGGCGGGGTCGTCGATGCTGTTGTACTCAAGGAGGAGTTTCCAGAGCAGGGGCGTGCCAAAGGCTTCAATGGACAGCCGCCCAAGCTCAGCCGGCGGTACCTCGGGAAGGAGGTCGCCGCCGTCGGGCATTAACGCGTCCCGGTCTGTGCTGCCGTCGCCGGTCACCGGCAGGGTGTCCACGGGTGGTGCCGTCAGGTCCACGGCAGGAAGACGCTGGGCGAGCTCGTAATTCTCGCCGCCTTCCTCGTCCGCGGCTTGGCCCACCCGGACAAACACCATCCGCATCCACGAACGCAGGGGCGAGCCGTCCGGTGCGAAGCGGTCGAAACGTTCCGCCACCTCCGTGACGATGCCCGGCACGTTCCACGCGCGGCCCCAGACGAAACGGACCGACGGCGGCCGACGTTGCCGCTCCACTTCGGCGCTGTTTTCCGCGAGCGCCCAAATGGGCCGGGTCATCTGCCGCACGTCCTGCACATGCAGCGACGCCGGCGCGAGGTCGACGTCGAACAGGAGATCCAGCCTCAATTCCGTGTGGCCGCCGCCAGTGAAGAGGAGGGGATCGTCCGCCAATCCCGTGCCGCTGAGCTTGCCGCCCGCACTGCGCCGCGGCTCCACGCCTGCCGTTCGCTGCATCACCACGGTCTCGGGGTTCAGCAGGCAGCCCAGGTGTTCCCCGGTGTCCTCTATCAGGAAGGCGACCCGTTCCATGTCACACCGCTTCCTGTTCCCGGGCCAGCCTGGCTTGGCGGGCCATCGCCTGGGCTACGGGGTTCGCCGCATTCGTTGGGTTGGCTGGCGGAAGGGGTGGCCGGGGTGCCAGTTCGGGCCAGGTACCAGGTTGGGCGGGGGCTGGTGTGTGTGCGGTGGCTGGCGTGTGCGTGGCAGCGGGGGTGCGTGCGGTGGCTGGCGTGCGGTCCTGCTGGGGTTGAGTGCGTTGTTGGGCCCGCTCTGCGCTCTTTGTTGGCTGGTTGGGGCGTAAAGCGGGCCTTGCAAGGGGAGCGTTTGCGGGCGTTTGGGATCCATCGGGTTGAGATGGTGTGCGACGTCGCAGGGCAGGTGTCCGTTGTGCGGCCTGCTCTGCGTTTATTGGACGCTCCGAAGCACGGACAGCGGGCCCCGGAAGGTGAGGCGCCTGCGTGGGACCGCCTTGTGGGGCCCGCTCTGCGGTCTTTGTTGGCTGGTTCGGGCGTAAAGCGGGTCCTGCAAGGGGAGAGCTTGTAGGCGATGGGGGTCCATCGGGTTGGGATGGTGTGCGAAGCCGCAGGGCAGATGTCCGTTGTGGGGCCTGCTCTGCGCTTATTGGATGCTCCGAAGCGCGCACAGCGGGCCCCGCAACGGGAACGGGTTCGTGTTGTGGGGCCTGGTCTGCGCTCTGTGGTGGCTGGTTAGGGCGTGAAACGGGCCCGGCAAGGGGAGTGCTCGTGGGTGTGTGGGGTCTTTCGGGTTGGGATGGTGTGCGAAGCCGCAGGGCAGGTGTCCGTTGTGGGGCCTGCTCTGCGTTTGTTGGGCGCTCGGAAGCACGTACGGCGGACCCCGCTACGGGAGCGGGTTCGTGTTGTGGGGCCTGCTTTGCCCGCCATAGACGGCGAATGCCACGCAGAGCGGGCCTTGCAAGGAGGGTGGGTGGGGCGGGTCTGGAAGGAACGGAGCCGCCGGCCACCTTAGGGGCCAGCCCTGCGTCCCGCAGCAAGGCAACCCAATGCTCGGGTGCGCCTTCGAGATCAAAGCCGCGGGCCGCCGTCGCGCCTTCCTCAAAGAACCCCGAGGCGGGATCCGGGCCGGACACGACGCTGGCACCCGGATCCACGCCGGACACGTCGCTGGCACCCGCCCCGCCCGGGTTGGCATCCGGCGTCCAGGCGGCGTCAGACCCGCGAACCGGCTCCACCCATGCGGCCACGCGGCGTAACCGCCCGGCCAGCGCCCGCCGCCAAGAGAAGAGGTCAGGCGACGGGAGCGCGGGCATCGTCGAGCTCCAGACGGTCGTAGGCGATGCTCAGGGTCTCGATCGCGAGGTCCTTCCCCAGCGCGTCGAGGGGTGCTCCGAACCAGTCGCACGGCCAGGCGCCCAAGAGGTTCCAGCGCCGGACTTCCGCGGAACCGGCGTCGTTGAGCATGGCGATGGAGACGTTGCGTCGTTCCACCGTCCCGTTCACTGCTTTGAACAGCCACTGCAGCATTTCCGTGGAATCGGTAAGGCCGTACTTCAATGTGACGGGCGTGTATTCGACTTGGCCGGGGATCACGCGGACGGTGCTGTTTTCGCCGCCTGAGCGGTAGAGGATGCGGCCAATCTTCAGGCCAAGGCCCTCGACGTTGGTGAAATGTCCTTGCACCACACCCTGGATCACGAGCTTGAAGTTGTACGCGCGGTACGGGTCCACTACGTTTCCGGGTTGGGCGGCAGGGGTTGGGGTGCTCATGTCAGGCTCCTGCGTTCTCGGTCTGGCTGGTGTTCTCGGCCGACTGCATGAGCTTGAAGATCACGAACTCGGCAGGTTTCACAGGCGCTATGCCAATCAGCGTGACCACTTGCCCGGCGTCGCGGACTTCGGGTGGGTTGGTTTCCTCGTCGCACTTGACGAAGAAGGCCTGTTGAGGAGTAGTCCCGAGCAGGGCGCCATCCCGCCAGACGTTGGTGAGGAACGCGCCGATGTCCCGCCGGATCGACTTCCACAGTGTGTGGTCGTTGGGTTCGAAGACCACCCAGCGTGTCCCGTCCGCCACGGATTCCTTGATCATGTTGGTAAGCCGCCGGACGTTTACGTAGCGGTATTCGCTGGCTTCGGGGGCCTTGGTCCGCGCACCCCACACCCGGATGCCCTCGCCGGGGAAGTAGCGGATGCAGTTCACGCCCGCGGGGTTGAGGACTTCCTGCTCGCCCCGGCTCACCCGCCGCACCAGGTCGAGCGCGCCCTGGATGGGCTCGTTGGCTGGCGCCTTGTGGACTCCGCGGGTGGCGTCCACCCGCGCCCACACCCCGGCGATATGGCCCGACGGCGGTTGGGTCACCTTCTGGCCGGAGACGGGATCGATCATCACGATCCAGGGAAAGTACAGTGCCGTGTAGCCGCCGGGTGACTGCGGCGCTCCCAAGTCTTCCTGGCCGTCCGCCCCGGCGTCGGGTGTGCTGTCGCTCTTCTTCGGCGACGAGGCCGAACCCGTGTCCTCCGGAACCCCGGACGTCGCCGCCCGGGTGAGGGCGCCGACGTCGTCTATTTTCTCGAGCGTGTCCATGATCGCCATGCGGTCCTGACGCAACGGGTGTTCCACGTGCGCCTGCAGTGCCGCGTAGGCTTCGGCGGTGGCGTAGCCGGGGGCTGCCACCATGGAGATGTCGTCCACGGCTTCGAAGAGCGTCAGTCCGTTCGGCGCCGAAGCGGTCCCGGTGAGGCTGCCGTCCGCCCCAATGTTCACCACATAGCAACGGCTTCCTCCGTTTGAGAAGAAGCCGTAAACAGCGTTGGAAAGGGGCGTCCCCGCAGCCGCGTTGCCGACGTATTGGTCCACGAACTGGGTCCAGTTGTCCAGCACGCGGAGTTCACCCACCAAGGCGTTCTTGTCCGGGGCCAGGCCCACAAAGCCGGCGATGCTCGTGTTCACTTGCCCGATGGCTCGCGCGCCGCTGGGCACTTCCTGTACATAAACGCCTGGCGCCTGATAGTTCGCCATGGTGCGCTCCCTTTCCTACCCGTCAAGCGGGCTCAGGTCCACCGGATGATGACCGGCAGGCTGCTGGTGCTGGCCGAGACTTCCCGTTCAGTGCCGCGTACCGCTACGGCAAAGTGCTGGAGTTCGTCCGCCGAGGCCAGGACCTCAAAGTGGCCGGTCGCATCGCTGACGACGGCCGTGGCGGAGGAATGGGCGTGGATGTAGGCGTCGGGGATGCCTTTGTTGTGGACGTCCACCAAGCGTCCGTGGATGCGGCGGGCAACGCCGGTCTTGGCGATGAGTGGCTCCAGGACGGGTGGGCCCGAAGGTTCTTCAAAGCGCAGCGCGACGGGGATCCGGACCAGGAACCCGAGCCCGTCTTCGATGCTTTCCTGGTATTCGCCGGGACGGTATTCGTTGCTGGAAACAATGGAGTATTGGCTGTGGCGTTCCACGGACAGCAGGAGTCGTTCCATGTTGTCGAGTTGTTCGGGGCCGTGGCATTCAATGGCCACCCGCAGTTCGAGATCGAGCACCGGTCCGTCCCGTCGTGAGCGGCCCACCCGGTTGAGGGCGACGGCGTGGACTACTACGGGAGCGTCGGGTGCCGGGACGCCTGCGGTGGGGGAGCCGTCGTCGAACCTGACGCGGTGGGGAGCGACGGCGTCGGAAAGGACCCCGAGCAGGTCGGACAGCGACGAACGCACATAGCCCACGGCAGAACCCCAGCGGTTAGGTGATCCACAAACGTAACTGGGAATAGGTTACTCCCGCAGTCACTGGGGAAACAGGGGTAACTCCATTCGTTTGAGGACGGCCCAACTGGGGGACAGCAAACGTTCCACTGAGCCGTGAATGGAGCATGCGCTGTCCCCCAGTTGCGTGGGGTCCCCTCGTACGGGTCAGGCCAAGCCGGGAACCCGATCGTTGATGGTGAAGGACTTCTTTGGTGCTGACCGGTGCGCCGGGCTTGGTGACGTAGTCCAGCACGCGGAAATCCGCCGTCATGGAGTCCTTGGTGATGCGGGTGTTCACGTAGCCGCGGTTGTCGTTGTAGAACTTCAGGTGCGGGTTCCAGGCCATGGTCGGGTCCGTGGTGGAGCCGCTGCCGTCGCCCGTGGACGTGATGGAGGAGCACACCAGTTCTGAACCGACCACCGGGGAGGCCGGATCCTTGTAATCCACCTTGAGGTCGGTGGCCCAGTGGCGGTGGACGTCGCCGGTAAGCACGACGGCGTTGCGCACCTTCGCGTCCACCCAGCCTTGGGTGATGCGGCGGCGGGAGGCTGCGTACCCGTCCCAGCCGTCCATGGAGACGTCGTCGACGTCGGCCGCCTTGTCGCGGTCCCGCTCGGCGAAGAAGACCTGCTGGCCCAGGATGTCCCAGCGCTGCGTGGAGTTCCTGAAACCGTCCAGCAGCCACTTTTCCTGCTCGGCGCCGGTGATGGTGCGGTTCTCGTCCAGGCGCTCGGCAACGTTCTTCCGCCATCCGTCACCGGCGAGCTGGTCGTCGCGGTACTGCCGGGTGTCCATCATGTGGAAGTTGGCGAGCTGACCCCACTGGATGGTGCGGTAGATCTTCATGTCGAAGCCTGCCGGCAACGAGGACCGGCGCAGTGGCATGTTCTCGTAGTACGCCTGGAACGCCGCTGCACGCCGTTGCCGGAAGTGTTCGGTGGTGTCGTTGAGCTGGGCGGGGTCGCTGTTCTCCGGGATGTCGTCAGCCCAGTTGTTGTCCACCTCGTGGTCGTCCCACACCACCAGCCACGGGGCGATCGCGTGGGCTGCCTGCAGGTCGGTATCGGCCTTGTACTGTGCGTGCCGTTGGCGGTAGCTGGCCAGTCCCACGGTCTCGGGGCCTTCATGGTCGCGCGGGTTGCCGCCGCCGATCACGTAGCTGTCCTTCTTGTATTCGTAGAGGTAGTCGCCCAGGTGGAGCACCAGGTCCGGGTGGTCCTCCGCGAGGCGGGAGTACGCCGTGAAGTAGCCGTGCTCGTACTGTGCGCAGCTGGCGAAAGCCATGGCCAGGGCGGCCGGAGTTTCTCCGGGGGCCGGGCTGGTGAGGGTTCGTCCCACGGCGCTGACGTGGCGGCCCGTCCGGAACCGGTAGAAGTACTCCCTGCCCGGCTTGAGGCCTTTTACTTCCACGTGGACTGAGTGGGCGGATTCGATGCGGGCATGTTCGACGCCGCGGGCTACTGTCCGGCGCATGGCCTGGTCCGTGGCCACCTCCCAGGCAACGGCAACTTTTCGCGAGGGCATGCCGCCCAGGCCATCTTCGGCCACGGGGTTCACGGCCAGCCGGGTCCAGATGACGAAACCATCGGGCCAAGGCTCGCCGGAGGCGATGCCCAGCGTAAACGGATCTGTGCGGAGACCGGCGTCGTCCGCTGTTGAAACGGCCACCGCACTGTTGGGGAGTGCGGCAACCACGCCGGCGCCGAGGCCGGCGGAAATCAGGGATCTGCGGGTGATGTTTTCCATGGCCTCGACGCTAAGGAACCCTAGTTGACAGCTGCCGAGGGTGGTGTGAATGGGGAGTTAACTGTGTGACAAAAGCGGTTAATCCATGTCGGTGCTGCTCCGATCGAGAAACCTGCCTGACCCGCCAACGAACAAGCAACTCTTCCCTCGCCAGCGGCCATCACCGCAGCGCTCGAACACGACCCGCCCAGCGAACCCCAAAACAAGGACTGAATAAGTCAGCGTCGGTCTGCTCATCAGTGGTTCACAGGTAAATGTGTTAGGTTCTATCCATCAGACATTGCCCCCCTCTGAGCTTCGGCTCAAGGGGGCAATTTTCGTTAACGGGACGAGTCGGTGAAGTGTGGAGTACACCAAGGAATTCAAAGAGCGCGAAGAGTTGCTTCAACATCTGGAGGACCGTGGTCTGGCAGTTCCTGACCGCGATACAGCGCTGACGTTCCTTACCAGGGTGGGCTACTTCCGGTCGGGTGCGTACCGATACATCTTTCGACGACTCCTTCCGGCCCACGAAGTCGACACCAGACTCCACCAGTACCGTTCGGATGACTACATCCCCGGCGCAAGTATCGACCATGTCATGGCGTTGGAAGCGTTCGATTTCAAGCTCGCCCGCGTCTGCCAAGAAGGCCTGATGGACTTCGAAGTTCGTCTGAGGGCTGCGATTGGCCATACCCTCGCGGCGAAGGATGTGGCCGCACATGCGTCCAAGAGGTTCCTTGATGAGCACAATTGTGATCGGCCCGCGGGAGGTCGTACGAAGTTTGAGGCATGGACGTCCACCTGGCGGGGCGCTGTCGGGGCAGCGGCAGAAGACGAAGATTTCCTCAAGCATCACTTGCTGAAGTATCCGCAGCAAGAGGTCCCTATCTGGGCCGTCACCGAGGTGCTGAGCTTCGGAAATCTGCCGTATCTCTTTGAATTGATGCAGACACCTGATGCTCGCGAGGTAGCGCGCATGTTTGGGTTCGCCCACCCGCGGCGCTTCGGTGCAGTGCTCCGGATGATGGTTGACTTCCGGAACGCGTCTGCGCACGGCTCCCGGCTTTTCAATCGGGCCTTCAAAAGGGCTATCTCGCTCAAGGAGCACGACACCATCGGTGCCTTTTTGGCACATCTGACTCGACCTGACTTTACGGCCACGCCCAAAGCACATCAGAGACTCTACATTTATGCAGCAACCCTGGCCTTCATGCTTCGGTCGCACTCCGGCGGAACCAATTGGCACCTGACCTTTAGAACCCACATTAAGAAGTTGGATATCAGACTTCGCGCCCCAGGTGGGGCTGAACTCCTTTCTCCGTGTGTAAGCATGGGATTTCCCGAGGACTGGCAGAACTTCGCATTATGGCAGTCGCGGTGACTTCGAGCAGGTTCTAAGCCAGCGTCGCCCGCTTCGTCTGCCACCACGCCACCGTTGCCGCCGATGCATCTGGGAGCGGGGTTGGCTCCAAGCCAAGGAGCGTTTGGCTCTCGCTCGAATCCATGACGAACGGCCGCTCGAACTGGTAAAGCAACTCCGCCAGTTCCCGCATGTCCGTGGCGAAAACGCCCGCAGCGCGCAGGACCCAGCCGGGAATGGCAGTGACCTTGGGGGTCCGCACACCGGCCGCAGCAGCGTAGGCGCCGGCGAGTCCGCGCTGGGTTATCGCCGGACCCGTCGGCGCATGCAGCACGCGGTTCCACAGCTCGGGCCTTTGGGCCGCAGCAATCATGGCCGCGGCCAGGTCGGGGACGAAGGTAAAGGAGTGCGGCTGGTCGGCACTTCCCACCACTTGGACCGTCTTCCCTGCCAGGACCAGCGGAACCATGCGTTCCCCGGCGTGGGCCATCATGACCCGCGGCCCGAAGAAGTCGCCCGCCACGATGCTCACGGTGTTCGCTGCATGGGCCTGCCGCGCCTTGAGCAGCTCCGTCCGGACGCCACGTTTGCCGCCGGTCGCCTCGCGTGGGCCGGCCTCCGTCATGATGCGGTCAGGCTCGCTGTAGGAGTAGAGACTTTCGGGAAAAACGACGACGGCGCCCGCGGCTGCCGCTGCGTCCATCACCACCTGCTCGGCCCCAGGATGTTCAGCTGCCCATTCCTTTGCGCGGTACTTGGAACCGTGAATGCAATGGAAGATGGCCTGCGCGCCGCGAACTGCTTCGCTGAACTGAGCGGCGTCAGAGGCGTCTCCGCGCACGCGTTGGATCAGGGGATGCTCCGGTCCGCTGCCTGATCTGGTGACCACGCGGACTTCGTTCCCTTGCATGGCTAGAGCTTCAGCCACGGTCCATCCAACAGGTCCTGCTCCGGTGACGACGTACATGGGGTTCCTTTCCTGGCTACCTTTGAAATAGAGAGCAGTGCTCTCATAAATCCAGAATGAACCCGGCTGCACAGAAAGTCAAGAGCAGTGCTCTCTTTTGTTGACGACGCTCTCAAGTGTGGCAAGCTGTCCACATGCCTGAGACCGCCAAACCACCTACCCCCAGGCAACGCGCCCGCGCCCAAACCATCGCCGACATCGTCCGGCTCGGCAGGGAACATCTGGCCACGCATGGAGCTGCCGCGCTTTCCCTTCGCGCTGTTGCCCGCGACCTGGGAGTGGTCTCCTCGGCCGTTTACCGCTACGTCGAGAGCCGCGATGAATTGCTGACCCTCCTCCTCATCGATGCCTACAACGATCTCGGTGACGAGGTGGACGCGGCGGTGGACTCCGCCGGCGGACAGGACTTCGCGGGGCAGTTCCACGCGTTGGGCATGGCCGTCAGGAGATGGGCACTTCGTGAGCCAGCCAGCTACGCACTCCTGTTCGGCAGTCCAGTCCCCGGGTACCAAGCCCCTGGGGAGCGCACCACGGTGCCCGGCACCCGCGTCATTGTTCGCCTCGTTGGAATTTTCGACGCCGCCTTTCGCGCCGGCGCCTTGACCGCAGAGCTGCCTCCCGACGTCGTAATTCCTCCCAAGCTCGCCGGGGATCTGGCGAGAATCCGCGCGGAGATGGGGCTGGCGGCACCGGATGCGTCGCTCGCGAGGGGCGTGCTGGTGTGGACGTCCTTGTTCGGGGCGGTGAGCTTTGAGGTGTTCGGTCAGTACGGCGCTGACACTTTTGCCGCCCGTGAAGAACTCTTCGAGCATCAGCTTGGCGTGCTGCAGGGAGTCGCGGGGCTGTAAGGGGCGGAAGTAGAGTATTCGGATGGCTCGTGGACTGGTTGACATCGGTGCGGAGGGCGTCCTGCTCGCCGGTGCCGGGCGTGCCATCCTTCTCCAGATCGCCGATCCCCGGGTGGGTCACGGCGTGGCGGAGCACAGCAATTTCGCCGATCGGCCGCAGGACCGGCTCAAAGCCACGCTGACCTACGTCTACGCAGTGGTGTATGGGACGGAGGAGCAAGTGGCGGCCGTCCGTCGGGCGGTCAACCGGGCCCACGCCCCCGTCCGGCGAACAGCCGACGACAAGTCCAAGGGCTACAGCGCCTTCGATGCCTCGTCGCAACTCTGGGTGGTGGCTACCCTCTACAACACGGCCCTCACTGTCTACGAGCAAGTCCACGGAAAGCTCGACGAGGACACCGCCGACCTCATGTACCGCGACTACGCCCGGATCGGCACAGCCCTGCAGCTTCCGGCGGATATGTGGCCGGCGGATCGGGCGGCGTTTGCCCAGTACTGGAATGCGCAGATGGCGGTGCTGCAGCCGGACGATAAGGCACGGAAGGTCGCCAGGGACTTGCTCTATCCAGTCGGCGGTCCGGCGCTCATGCGACTCGTGATGCCTGTTGCCCGCTTTCTCACGGTTGGTTTGTTGCCTGACGATCTGCGGCAAGGGTTCGGCTTCGATTGGACGCCGGTTCAGGCGCGCCGCTTCGACCGCGCAATGCGCCTTGTGGGGCGCGTGTACCCACGATTGCCGCAGCGGATCCGGTACTGGCCACGGGACTATTGCCTGAGCACGCTGAAGCCGGCGCCGCTCAGGGGCGCGGTTCGGCATGCGTAATTCCACGTCCGTTGAGCGGTCGATCGATGCCCTCGCCCACCGCTACCTGGACCGCTCGGCAGGTGGCTTGCGTGCAGGACTTACCGAATTTGTTGTCTTCGGGCTGAAGCAGGCGTGGGCATGCGTTTTCGGAGCCTTGCTGTTGGCTGTGATCATCGCGGTGCGGCTCTGGTACCCCTCCGGGGCGGGCCTGGCCAGCAATGACTTCCTGACCCTCGCGGCCGTGGCAATCCAGGTGTTGATGGTGGTCTTCCGGCTGGAGACCCTGCGCGAACTTCGCGTGATCGTCCTGTTCCATGTGGTGGGAACAGTCATGGAGTTGTTCAAGACAGACGTTGGCTCCTGGTCCTATGGTGCGGAGGGGATCCTCCGCATCGGCGCGGTTCCACTGTTCAGCGGCTTCATGTATGCCGCCGTGGGCTCCTACATGGTCCGGGTGTTCCGGCTGTTCGACCTCCGCTTCGACCGCTACCCTCGACGATGGATCACAGCCCTTGTAGCGGCCGGGATCTACATCAATTTCTTCTCGCACCACTACATCGTCGACTTCCGCTGGGTGCTGCTGGCCGCCGTCGTACTCGTTTACGGCAGGTGCGTGATGCACTACCGGGTGTTCCGCAAGCGCTTCCGGATGCCCATCCTGGTGTCGTTCCTGCTGGTGGCGCTCTTCATCTGGTTCGCGGAGAACATCGGCACGTGGTCCCGCGCGTGGCTCTATCCGAACCAGTTGAACGGGTGGCAGGCCGTCTCGATCGACAAGCTGCTGGCGTGGTTCCTGTTGATGATTATTTCGGTGGTGCTGGTGGCATGGGTGTACAAGCCGGAGCCGCCCGAGCAGTTCACCGTGGGCGAAACGAACGCCGAAACCCGCGTGAATACAGGGAAGTAGCGACGTCCAAAACCAAAGTTGAGCGTACCTCACTCAACTTTGGATTGACATCTTTTCGAGGCTGAGTACAGTTGAGTGCAGAACGCTCAACTAGCCGATTGTTGAGTGGGCTCCCGACAGCAAAACCCGCCTCAGCGGAGTGCTGTCGAGTGCAATCATCAACATCGGTCATTGAAAGGAAACAAGATATGTCACGTGCAGTAGGTATCGACCTCGGAACCACCAACTCCGTGGTCTCTGTTCTTGAAGGTGGCGAGCCCACCGTCATCGCCAACGCAGAAGGCGGCCGCACCACGCCGTCCGTCGTCGCGTTCTCCAAGTCCGGCGAAGTCCTGGTTGGCGAGATCGCCAAGCGCCAGGCCGTCAACAACATCGACCGCACCATCGCCTCCGTCAAGCGCCACATGGGCACCGACTGGACCGTCGCCATCGATGACAAGAAGTACACGCCGCAGGAAATCTCCGCGCGTATCCTCATGAAGCTCAAGAACGACGCCGAGAGCTACTTGGGCGAAAAGGTCACCGACGCTGTGATCACCGTTCCGGCCTACTTCAACGACGCCGAGCGTCAGTCCACCAAGGAAGCCGGCGAGATCGCGGGCCTCAACGTCCTCCGCATCGTCAATGAGCCCACCGCGGCTGCCTTGGCTTACGGCCTGGACAAGGGCAAGGAAGATGAACTCATCCTGGTCTTCGACCTCGGTGGCGGTACCTTCGACGTTTCCCTCCTCGAGGTAGGCAAGGACGAAGACAACTTCTCCACCATCCAGGTCCGCGCAACCGCCGGTGACAACCGCCTCGGTGGCGACGACTGGGACAACCGCGTGGTCGAATGGCTCCTGAGCCAGCTCAAGGTCAAGGGCATCGACCTCTCCAAGGACAAGATCGCCCTCCAGCGTCTCCGTGAAGCCGCAGAGCAGGCCAAGAAGGAACTGTCCTCCTCCACCAGCACCAACATCTCCCTCCAGTACCTCTCCGTCACCCCCGACGGCCCGGTCCACCTGGACGAGCAGCTCACCCGTGCCAAGTTCCAGGACCTCACCAAGGACCTGCTGGACCGCACCAAGAAGCCGTTCCACGACGTCATCGCTGAAGCCGGCATCAAGGTTTCGGACATCGACCATATCGTGCTCGTCGGTGGCTCCACCCGTATGCCTGCCGTCTCCGAGCTCGTCAAGGAACTCGCTGGCGGCAAGGAGCCCAACAAGGGCGTCAACCCGGACGAGGTTGTGGCCGTTGGTGCCGCGCTCCAGGCCGGTGTCCTGAAGGGCGAGCGCAAGGACGTACTGCTCATCGACGTCACGCCGCTGTCCCTCGGCATCGAAACCAAGGGTGGCGTCATGACGCACCTGATCGAGCGCAACACGGCTATCCCCACCAAGCGTTCGGAGACCTTCACCACCGCTGACGACAACCAGCCGTCCGTGGCCATCCAGGTCTTCCAGGGCGAGCGTGAATTCACCCGCGACAACAAGCCGCTGGGCACGTTCGAACTGACCGGCATCGCCCCGGCACCGCGTGGTGTTCCGCAGGTCGAGGTCACCTTCGACATCGACGCCAACGGCATTGTGCACGTGTCCGCCAAGGACAAGGGCACCGGCAAGGAACAATCCATGACCATCACCGGTGGCACGGCGCTCTCCAAGGACGACATTGACCGCATGGTCCGTGAAGCCGAAGAGCACGCTGCAGAGGACAAGGCACGCCGCGAAGCTACGGATACCCGTAACTCCGCAGAGCAGCTCGCCTACTCGGTGGAGAAGCTCATCGCCGAAAACGAGGACAAGCTGCCTGAAGAGGTCAAGACCGAGGTCAAGGCCGACGTCGACTCCCTCAAGTCCGCGCTCGAAGGCACCGACGACGCAGCCGTGAAGACGGCGTTTGAGAAGCTGCAGGCTTCCCAGACCAAGCTCGGCGAAGCCATCTACTCGCAGGCTGCAGCAGCCGACGCCCCGGGTGCCGGTGCTGAAGGTGCTTCCGCAGGTGCCGCTGGCGACAAGGCCGACGAGGACATCGTCGACGCCGAGATCATCGACGAAGACGAAGCGAAGAAGTAACCATGCCTCATCACGGCAACGAAGCAGAGCACTCTGAAGGCAACGAGCAGCGCAAGCCGGTCATTCGGGACAACCGCAAGGTTGACCCGGAGACCGGGGCCGCCCGCCACCCTGAAGGCGAAGCGAACGCCGAAGGCAACGCTGCGTCCACCGAGGGCGACGCCCTGTCCCAGGCTGAGGAAATCCTCAACGGGGTAGAGGTTCCGGCTGAAGAGTCGGTCGCACCCGGTGCCGCGGCGGAGGCCCAGGCAGCCGAACTGCGCAACGACCTCCTCCGCCTGCAGGCTGAGTACGTCAACTACCGCAAGCGCGTGGAACGCGACCGCGCCGTAGCAGGGGAGATGGCCGTCATCGGCGTCCTGAACTCCCTGCTCCCGGTGCTGGACGACGTCGACGCCGCACGCCAGCACGGTGACCTCGAAGACGGCCCCTTCGCCGCCATCGCCACCAAGCTGGAAAACGCGCTGAAGACGTACGGACTGGAGCGCATCGCGGACACCGGAGTCGAATTCGACCCCACCATCCACGAGGCACTCATCCAGCAGCCCGGCGAGGACATCGAAGTAGACACGGTCAGCCAGGTGCTGCGCTCCGGATACCGCTCAGGCGAGCGTGTCCTCCGGGCAGCCCAAGTGATCGTCGCAGTACCGGCTTAGCACTCTTCGAGATGGCAGTTTGTGACAGTGTTTCAATGAAACATTGGCATGAACTGCCATCTCGTTCCCGAATGAAAGGAAACGCTCTTGGCCAGCCAGGACTGGGTTGAAAAGGATTTTTACGCGATCCTTGGTGTTGCCAAGGACGCGTCCGACGCTGACATCAAGAAGGCTTACCGCAAGCTTGCGCGGCAGTACCATCCGGATACCAATGCCGGGGACGCTGTCGCGGAGAAGAAGTTCAAGGACATTTCCGAGGCCTACTCGGTACTGTCGAGTCCTGAGGACCGGCAGCAGTACGACGCCATCCGCGCCATGGGTGGTGCCCGGTTCGCTCCGGGTGCAGGTGGTCGAGGCGGCGCCGGGGCCAACGGTGGTTTCGAGGACCTGTTTGGTGGCCTGTTCGGTGGCGGCGCAGGCGCACGCCAGCCGCAGGGCGGTGGCATTCCGCCGGAGTTTGCTGACCTTTTCGGCGGTGGATTCGGGGGAGGCCAGACCGGCTTCCAGCGCGCCCCGCAGAAGGGCTCGGACCGTACCGCCACCACGTCCATCTCCTTCGCCGGTTCCATCAAGGGCACTACGGTGAGCCTGCGCGAGAGCAACGGCAACGTCATCGACGTGAAGATCCCGGCCGGCATCAAGGATGGCCAGAAGGTCCGCCAGCGCGGCAAGGGCAACGTTGGCCCGGCCGGCAACGGGGACCTCATCATCACCGTCAGCGTGAAGCCGCACGACTTCTTCCAGCGCGACGGGGACAACATCCGCGTCCATGTGCCTGTCACGTTCGGGGAGGCGGCGCTGGGCGCTACCATCGAGGTTCCAACGCTCGACGGCGACACCGTCAAGTTGCGCGTCCCGGCGGGCACTCCCGCAGGCCGCACGCTGCGTGTGAAGGGCCGGGGCGTGAAGACGTCCAAGACGACCGGCGACCTGCTGGTGACCATCGACGTCGCCGTTCCGCAGAACCTGAGCAAGGAAGCGGAGGAGGCCGTGAAGGCGTTCGCTGCGGCGACTTCCGACGCCAACCCGCGTCACGACCTGGCCGCGAAGGCCCGGTTGTAAGGAGAAGGTCATGGCTATCGACGTCAACCAGCCGATCTTCGTCATCTCCGTCGCTGCGGAGCTTGCCGACATGCATCCGCAGACGTTGCGCCAGTATGACCGTTTGGGCATCGTCTCGCCCAGCCGCGCGCCCGGAAAGTCCCGTCGCTACTCACAGAACGACGTGGACCGGCTGCGTGAGGTACAACGCCTTTCGCAATCCGGCGTCTCCCTGGAGGGGATCAAGCGCATCCTGGACCTCGAGAACCAGGTGGCCGCGCTGCAATACCGCGTGGCTGAACTGACCGAAGAACTGTCACGCCGCCGGGCTCCCGTGGACGCGAGGATCTTCGCAGCGGGTGCCGCGGGCGATGTCGTAAGTCTCGCACGGGGCCAGCGTCCCCGCGCCCGTTCCCAGGCCGTCGTCGTATGGCGACCGCGGCCGGGGGAGGGACAGCGTTAGCAGCAGGGACTAAGCCGAACGGTCCCAGCGGACCACAACCTTGGCTGCGCCCTCTTCCGTGCGCTCCACCTCGGCGATGATCTGCGACTCGGACGCGCCCATGTCCCGGATCTGCTGCTTGTAGTCCTCGACGTGTTCCTGCAGGGACTCCTCCGTCCATTCACCGGGCCGCATGCGGGTGGAGATCTCCACGGGCTCGGTGGGGACCACCAAGGCTTGTGGCGGGGCGTCTTCCACGGGCAGGCGCCGAACGGGTTCGCCGTCAGGGGCCAGCATGCGCCAGGCGAACGCACCGCCGGCAATGCCCGCCAGGAGTCCCATGACGACGAGCCATGCCGTGCGGCCGCGTCGTGGCGTCGGGTTCTGTGCCAGGCTGTTCGGAATTTTTGCAGATCGTCGTGCCATGGGAAGAATCGCCTTCCAGTTGGTTGCCGTACGTCGTGCTGGGTACGTTCTTAGCTTGTCACAGTATCGCCGTGCCCGGGAGCCAATCCCCAGCGGCCGTACGCCGTACTCGCAGAGTGGTTCTTTCCCGTGCAGGATGGCAGGGCAAGCTGTGGCTACGGCGGTCGAATCGACAGATAATAAAGGCATGGCACGGCAAGCAGCGCAGGTGCCTCAGCGTGGAACGTAAGCGCCAGTGGCGTTGAATGCTCATGGGGTGGGGATGGATTCCGATGTCGTTGTCGGATGAGGAGCGAAGGAGCCTCGAAGAGCTCGAGCGTGGACTTGTTGCATCGGACCCGGATCTTGACCTTCAGCTGAGGTCTGGCCGCCTCCGTGGAACGGGGGCCAGGATGGTCTTGGGCGCTCTGGCCCTGTTGGTCGGCTTTGCCTTGGTAATTACTGGAATCATCACCCAAATCCTCATTGTGGGCGTGGCCGGATTCCTCGTCGCTGGTGGAGGAGCCTACCTTTTGCTGAGCCGCTTGGTTCTCAGGCGGCGGATCCGCAGGAACGGCGAGACGGGAAACGAGGCCGGACGAGGCGCCTAAACGACGGGTGAGTCCGGTTTGAACGGCACCGTGTCCAAGTTTGTGGAGGCGTCCAAGTTTGTGGCGGCCTGATCGGGCAGGGTGGTGTCCGCAGGAACTGGAGTGGGCTCACCAGGCCGGGCCATCATCCGCCAAGCCATGACGGCACCGAAACACAATCCGGCACCAACCAGGAACGCCACCAATCCCGCACTCCCGGACTTCTGTTTGCGTCCACGATGGAGCGTTTGTGTTGCTTTCTTGACGGCCTTTGCTGCGGTGCCCCGCGCATGCTTGGCTGCCTTCCGGTCACCGGTCAGCGTGAGGACAACTCCGTGTACCACCGAAGGCACGTCGGCATGGTTGATCCGGGACAACGCCCATCCCACCACGGCGTCAGTTTGCGAAGCAGTACCTTCGGTGGCGTGCTTAACCCACTCACCTGCGAGGTCTTGCACGGCGGGAACAATTGATTTGGCTGAGTACACGATGACCCCTTCACGGAGTAGATGGCCCCGTGTGCCAGCCTACGCTACCCGCCCGGTGACAAACAGTGCCGCCGCGGACGGACTCTAGTCCCGGATCACCGACGCAAGCTCTACCGGGTTTTCCAGCCCTGCCCACGAGCCGTGCAGCGCGAGTTCGACGTGCAGCTCCGGCGCTGCAGCAGTGTTGGTGGCAGCATCCGCGGCCACATCCACCACGCGGTTTACCTTCAGGCGCAGTGCCCCCGCATCGATGATCGTGACGCCGCTGCCGGATACGGGCGCCGAAGCGCTCAACCCGGGGACACCGCCGTCGAGCTTTCCACTGCCTTTGACCTGTACGGTGCTGGGGCGCGGCTCGGGCTCACCGTCCACCAGCAAAGCGGCTTCCTTCTGTCCGGTGAGGATCGCAGTGGCCAGGGCTTTGACGTAGACAGGATCGCCGCAGGCGTCGTACACCCAGCGCTTGCCCAAAACTGAATGCTCCATGGTGCCGATCAGCCACTCGTTGGCGCCGCCGAGTTCGTGTCCGCGGTAGCTCAGCGGAACTTGGTAGACGCGTTCACCCGCGGCAACAACATGGGTTTCAATGCCAACCTCGCCAGCAGGATCGTCAAAACGGTAGGCGCCAATAAGCTCTGGTTCGCCGTCCTGGATGAACCACGGCTGCGTGGGCAGGTAGCCAGCGATGAGTTCAAGCTTGGTGGGGGACAGGGTTGCTTTGTGGATGATCGCCATGTCCCCCAGCCTAGGCCACGCCCTTTACAATCGAAGAGACGTCGACCATTGAGGGAATCATGAAGAAACTCACCACTGTCCTGATCGCCGCCGGGCTGCTCGCCTCGGCTTCCGCTTGTTCAGCACCGCAGCTGACCACCGCGCAGACCTGCGACAGGATGACAGCCGCCGTATCCGGGCTGGGTCAGGACACGAACAAGACGGCAGCCAACCGGGTGGCAAACGCGATTCGCCCCATCGAAGGCGTGGCCTCGGATGACATGAAGCCTGTAGTGGTCTCAGTTCTTGACTACCTCGATGAGCAGGCCAAGGAAGAGCCAACCGATGAGGCTGCCAAGGCGGAACGCGCAAAGAAGATGGAGGGCCTGACCCAGTCGTTCCAGGAGGCCGGCACCAAGTACGGCGAGCTCTGCCGCGGCGCCCAGTAACGCCCCCTGTCGAGAACGCTCTCTCACCTTCCACCCCTTAAACGCCAACGCTCTCTTATCGGATGAGAGAGCGATTGCGTTGATAGGGCGGTTCGGTGAGAGAGCGTTTTTAGTTGGAGGGGGCACGGAGTACGGCGTGGAACGCGTAAGAGGCGTTGCTCCAGATCACGAACAGCAGCGGAGCAGGTGCCAGGGCGGTGCCCAGGACGGGCTGCAGCACTGCCGCGGACACGCTGATGCCGAGCAGCACCAGCATGGCCAGGCTCAGGTACCAGCGCTGCACCACCAGGTAGAGGGAGGCCTTCAGGATGCTTTTCAGCCTCGCCTGGGGCAGGAGTACGACGCCGGCAATCGCCGTTACCGTCAGGCTCACCGTCACGGCGGCTGCTACGACGATGAGCGGCAACAGAAGTGCGGTACCAGGAAGGGACTGGATGGCCACGAGGTCTACGCCGAGGAACAGGAGCAGCGCCACCGCGCCCACACCAAGCGGTGCCGTGCGGGTGAAACTGCGCTTGTATCCCGAAAGGAAGGCAGCAACAGGGGTGACCGCGCCGCCGTCGTCGTTCAAGGACCGGAAGGCCGCGAAGATGCCGGCGAGGGACGGCGCGATGGTGACCGAGAGTGCAAGGAAAAACGGCCAAGCGGCCGCTGGGTCTGCCACCAGGGAGAGGCAGAGCACCAGCGGCGCGTTGGCGACGGCCAGCAGCGCGTTGCCGGCCAGGAAGGTGTAGACGAAACCGAAGATGCTGCCGAAGGTTTCGAATCCAGGCCCTGACCAGCGGCGCTTGCGGGGAGCACGCACGGTGCTCATCCCTTCATGCCGCTCGTCGCGATGCCTTGGATGAAGTAGCGCTGGCCGATCAGGAAGATGATGAGGATCGGGATCACGGAGATCACCGAACCGGTCATGATCATGGCGTACTCGGCGTCGAACTGGCCCACGAAGGATCGCAGGCCCAGCTGGACGGTCCAGAGGCGGTTGGACGTGAGGTAGATGAACGGGCCCATGTAGTCGTTCCACGTGTTCACGAACGTCAGCAGCGCCAGGCTGGCCAACGCCGGCTTGGACAGTGGCAGGATCACCCGGGCCCAGATGCCGTACTCGCTGAGGCCATCGATCCGGGCCGCTTCGCAGAGCTCGTCCGGGATGGTCATGTAGTACTGGCGCATCAGGAACACACCGAAGGCGCCGAAAGCCTGGAGCAGGATCAGGGCGTTGAAGCTGTTGGTGAGGCCCAGGTTCTGCATCATGATGTACTGCGGCACCATGTAGGCCTGCCACGGGACGGCGATGGTGCCGATGTAGCAAAGGAACAGCACGTCACGTCCGGGGAAGCGGACCTTGGAGAAACCGTAGGCCGCCAGCGAGCCCGTAAGGACTTGGAGGCAGGTGATGATGACCGCGAGGTAGAGGGAGTTCTGCAGGTAGCCCATCATGGGGATGCGGGTCCAGATGTCCGTGTAGTTGCTCCACACGAATTCCTGCGGGATCCACTGGATGGGGACGGTGAGGACCTGGTTGTTCTCCTTCAGCGAGGAGGACACCATCCAGATGAACGGCACCATCAGCGCCACCACCAGGACCACCAAGACGCCGTAGATGATCACATTGGCGGTCCGCTTCTTCTGCGCACGCGGCGAACGCTTGCGGACTGTACGACGGCGGTCTTCCGCACCTGCGGGAGGCAGGCCCGACCCGGCGAAGCGGGCCTCAGCCTTGAGGTCTTCGGCCATGTTGGTCATCAGCGTTCCCTCCGCTGTTGGATCTTGAACTGCAGGACGGTGACCGTCAGGACGATGAGGAACAGGACCAGCGAAATGGCCGAAGAGTAGCCGAACTTACCTTCGCCGATGCCCTCCTGGTAGATCAGCTGGGACAGGACCGTGGTGGAGCGTCCGGGGCCACCGTTGGTCATGACGACGATCAGGTCGAACACCTTGAAGCTGGAGACCGTCAGCATGACCACCACGAAGAACGTGGTGGGCCGCAGCGACGGGATGGTGACGTTCCAGAAACGCTGCCAGGCGCTGGCCCCGTCGACTTCCGCGGCTTCGTAGAGTTCGGTCGGGATGGCCTGCAGTCCTGCCAGGTACAGGACCATGTAATAGCCCATGTCCCGCCACACGCTGGTGATGATCACGGCCGGGAGCGCCCAGTCCGAGCTTGACGTCCAGCCTGGTGCATTGGCGATGCCGATCGCGTGGAGGAACTGGTTGATCGGGCCGTTGTCAGGGCTGAACAGCATGTTCCAGACGACGGCGACGGCCACCAGGGAAGTGATGTACGGGAAGAAGATCGCAACCCGGAAGAAGCCGATGCCCTTGAGCTTCCGGTTCAACAGCATCGCCAGGAGCAAGGCCAGGGCCATGGTCAGGGGAACGTGCCCGAGCGCATAGACCACGGTGTTGCGCAGCGCGATCCAGAAGGAATCAGAGGCGAACATCCGCTGGAAGTTGGCTAGCCCAACCCACTTGGGGGCGCTGAACGAGGTCCACTCCATGAAGGAGAGGGCGAAGGCCGCGAGGACTGGAACCAGGGTGAAGGCCAGGAAGCCGATGAAGTTCGGGAGGATGAACGTCCAGCCAATCAGGGTGTTGCGCCTGGCCTGCTTCCTGTTGCCCCGGCCGGCAACAGCCGGGGCAACTGGCTTGGAGATTGTTTCTGTACCCATGACGAGCCTTACTGGCCGAGGACTTCGCTCTTGACGCGCTTGCCCATCTCAGCAATTCCATCCGTGACGGAGCGCTCGCCAACCATGATCAGATCGTGCTCCTGGTTGAGGATCTTGTCCGTTGCGGCGGACTTGTCGCTGACGGGCATTTCCAGTGCAGTGGTATCCGGCGTGAAGGCCTTCTTGGACAGATCGTCGGTGGGCATGCCGTCCAGCTTGAAGTAGGCGTCCTTGACCGCATCGTTCTGCAGGGCCGGGACGACGCCGATCTTGGAGATTGCCTTGGCGCCTTCTTCACCGGCGGCCCATTCGATGAACTTCTTGGCCTCATCGGAGTGCACGGCGTTCTTGTTGACAGCGAATGCCGTGGGTGAACCGAACGTGGTGACCTTGCCGTCGTCGTTCTTCTGGGGCATGGGTGCCAAGCCCCAGTTGACGTTGGTCTTGCCGTCCTTCTTGGCCTGCAGGATGCCGGCGATGTACCAGGTGCCCATGGGCATCATGGCTGCCTGGCCGGTTTCGAACATGGTCCGGTAGCTGGTCTTCTGGCTCTTGGCCGTGCCAAAGTCCAGGGTGGCACCGCTCTTCTGGAGGTCCAGCGCGGTGTTGTACTGGTCCTCGAAGTAGCCGTAGTCCCCGCTGTTCTGGTCCTGGCCGTTCTGGGCTGCGGAGATGGCTTCGACCACGGAACGCCAAATGTGGTGGTAGGTGCCGTATACCTTCTTGCCGTCCGCGCCGGTTGTGGTGAGTTTCTTAGCCAGCGCCGTGTACTCGTCCCAGGTCAGGTCCTTGGGGTCTTCCACTCCGGCTGCCTTGAGCAGGTCCTTGTTGTAGTACAGCAACCAGAAGTCCTGGCGGTACGGAGCGGCATAGTATTTGCCGTCCATGTCGAAGGCGTCGAGGCCGGCGAGTTTGTCCTTGCCAACTTTGTCCACCACGTCGCCGATTTCCTGCAGTTGGCCGTTGCTGGCGTAGCGGGAGTAGTCAATGACGTTCTTCATGGTCAGGACGTCCGTGGTGTCGCCACCTGCCAGCATGGTGGTGACCTTCTGGGGGTAGTCGTCGGCCAGGATGTCCACGGGTTCAATGTCGATGTTCAGGTTGGCAGCCTCGTAGCTGTCGAACAATGCCTTGAACTCCGGGGTCCCCTCGTAGTTCCAGACAGAGACCGTCAGCTTGGTCTTGCCGTTTGCTGCCGGTTGGTCGGCGGGGCCTGCTGCGCCTGAGCAGCCGGCGAGTCCAAGCCCTGCAGTCACCGCAAGGGCGATCGCGGCGAGGGTTGTGCGCTTCATTGCGTTCTCCTTTAGTACTGGTTTAATTCTGCCGCACGTGCGGCAGGTTGGTTCGTGCGGACTTAGGCGCTGAGGCCCAGGTCCGCGTGCACTACTTGGGCCAGGAGGTCCTTCCCGGCGAGGTACCGTTCAAGGTCATCCAGGGCGGCATCCGACATCCGCCGGGTTTCCGTGCCGAGCGAGCCGGCGATGTGTGGCGTGATGATGACGTTGGGGAGGTCATACAGCACCGAGTCCGCCGGGAGCGGTTCGGGTTCGGTGACGTCAAGGAGCGCGGTGATGCGACCCTTGCGGCATTCGGCTTCGAGCGCCGCTGTGTCCACGAGGGAGCCGCGTGCTGTGTTGATGAGCGTCGCGTGGTCCTTCATGATGTCCAACTCGCGGGTGCTGATCATGTTGCGGGTTTCCGGGAGGGCCGGCGCATGGATACTCACGACGTCGGACTCCCGCAGCAGTTGCTCCAACGTCACCAAGCTGCCACCGGCGGCGGCGACGTCCGCCGGGTTGGCGTGGGGATCGCTGACCAGGCACGTGACGTCCTGGAGTTGCTGGACCAGGTTCACCACGCGGCGGCCGATGCGGGAGAACCCGATGATTCCAATGACCCGGCCGATGTTCCCGAGTTCGCCGCGGGCCGTGGCGTAGTCCCAGTCCTCGCGGAAGGTACGGGCGTCGTTGGCCAGGACGTGGGCCTTCTTGCCGGCGAGCACGATCGAAGCGAACGTGAACTCGGCGACGGGGATCGCATTGGCGTCTGCTCCGTTGGTTACGGTGATGCCTCGATCCCACAATTCCTCGCTCACGAAGCTGCGGACCGTCCCTGCACAGTGGAAGACTGCCCGGAGTTTGGGCATGCGTTCCAGTCGTTCCGCGTTGAGGCGCGGAACGCCCCAGCTGGTGAGCAGGATTTCCACCTCTTCCAAGCGGCCCGCCAGTTCGGGTGCATCGAGGGAATCCGTCCATGGTTGCCCGCCGAGGTCCACCATTCCTGCCAGCCGCTCCAGTCGTGCGGAATCGAACTGGTCAGCAAAGGTTCCGCTATTCATGACCAGCAGTGCCTGGGGCTTGAGCGACATTCAGGGACCCTCCCTTCGGTTCTTCATTTGGTCTGTTCGACCGTGATTATGTGTTGCATCACATCTAATAATCAGTACATACTCATGAACAAGACAGTTCATTCAATTCAATCGAGCTTGATCCAAAACGTTCACACTCGAACACCTGAGAGAAGAATTCCATGCTGAAACCTCCCGGCGCCGTCACTGTCGACGCGTCGCCGCTACGCACCGCTTGGGGCACCGAGGCCTCCGTTCCGGCTTTGCTTACCTCGCTCCGCGACGCCCGCTCCCGGCTTACCGTGCGCCCGGCGTCTGACAGCGGGTGGCAGCACGTCTCTTTGGCTTCTGTGTCGTCGCTCGCTGAGCAAGCGACCGCGGAGAAGGGGACTTCATGGCCCCAACCGCTGGTATCCCACTACGCGCGCTACTTCCGCGACGGAAACCGCACAGCCTACGAGGGACTCGTGGCGAGCCGGCAGCAGCGGCTGACACGCGCCGTCGTCATGGCCGCTGTCTCCGGGCCCGACTTCGGCGAGGGCTGGCTGGACGAAGTGATCGACGGTGCGTACGTGCTGTGCGAGCAGAGCTCCTGGAGCTGGGCCGCGCACGACGACGTGTTCACCCATTCCGGCGAGGTGGTCCCGGACCGTTCGCGTCCGTACCTCGATCTGGGCGCCGGGGAAGTGGTGGCACAGCTTGCCTGGCTGGACCATGTCCTGGGGTCGCAGCTGGATGAGCGGGCACCCGGCCTGCGGAAGCGACTTCGCTTCGAGGCGCACGAGCGGGTGATCCGGCCCTTCCTGGACAGGCTCGATTGGCACTGGCTTGGCCTCAATGGCGACGTGCACAACTGGAACCCGTGGATCCACTCGAACATCATCGCTACGGCACTGCTGTTGGTTGACGATGCCGAGCTGCAGGCTGTTGTGGTGGCCCGCTGCATCGAGGGGCTGGACCGCTTCCTTGCCTCGATTCCAGCAGATGGGGCGATCGACGAGGGCTTTGCCTACTGGTGGAACGGGGCCGGCCGCGCGCTGGAAGGTTTGGCACTACTTGAGGAAGCCGCCGGGCTCAATCCTGACCTCCCGGTGGTCCGTGCGCTCGTCGCCTTCCCCGGCAGCATGCATCTGGGCGGTTCGTGGTTCCTCAACGTCGCCGACGGCCCTGCCCGCGCGGCCGACTCCTTGCCCTGGGACATGCTGCATCGCTGGGCCGTTCGACTGGGGGACTCCGACGCCGCCCAACTCGCCGCAACCTTTGCCGCCGTCGAGCCTGAACCCAACCCGGCCGCCGGACTGGGCCGCGTCCTCACCCAACTGGGGGACAGCAAACGTCGCTACGAGCCCTCAGTGGAGCAGGTGCTGTCCCCCAGTTGGGGGACGTGGCTGCCATCCGTGCAGATCATGGTCGCGCGGCAAACCCCCGGATCCACGGACGGGCTCACCCTCGCGGCCAAGGGCGGGCACAACGGCGAACACCACAACCACCGCGATGTAGGTTCCGTAGTGGTTGCCATGGACGGTGTGCCCCTCCTGGTCGACGCCGGGCAACCCACCTACACCGCGCAAACATTCGGCCCTGACAGGTACCTGATCCGCGCCATGCAGAGCGCCTGGCACAGCGTCCCGGCGCCGTTCGGGCTGGAGCAGGGGACTGGCCGGGAGTACGCGGCAACCGTCCTGCAGGAACCCACTCCTGACGAGCCAACGCTCGCGCTGGGTCTCGGCGCTGCCTACGGTCTTGACCATCCTGAGCAGTGGATCCGCACCTCGCTCCTCAACCGGGAAGGCGGCACTGTGGTCATCGATGACCGCTGGAACCTCCCGTCCCCGCCACCGGAAGGAACGGACGACGTCGACATCACCTACCTGGTGGCCGGCACCGTCCGCTTGGGCCGGGACGCGACGGCGACCATCACCCCGGAGGGCATCCCGACTGTGGTGGGCGGCCGGGGAGTCCAGTTGCGCTGGAAGCCGGAGACCGCCGTCGTGCTCGTGGACGAGTGGCACCTCGACGATCCGCTGCTGGGCGATATCTGGAGCGAAAAGCTGACCCGTCTACGGTTCCGCATGCCCGCCGAAACCCGCGCTTCCGGCGCGTTCACCCTCACTTTGGAGGCAACACATGAGCACTGAACCAGGCCAGGAATCCGGCGGAAAGTCGCTGTTCTCGCTGCAACGCCGTGAGCGGTTGATGGAGGAGTTGCGCGCCCATGGGGCCATCACCGTCCGCGACATCGCCGCCAAACTGGGAGTCAGCGAACTGACCATCCGTCGAGACGTGAACATCCTCGCCGACGAAGGACTCGTGTCGCGTGTACACGGCGGCGCAACCCTTCCGAGCCCGCTGGACCGCTCCACGGCCGGGCGGGCCACCTCCCACAGTTACTCGATCGGCATGGTTGTCCCGTCCCTGGACTACTACTGGCCGCAGGTCATCAGCGGCGCCCGGGGCGAGGCCGAGGTGCAGAACCTCAGAATCGTGGTGCGCGGCTCGGCCTACGACGCCGCCGACAACCGCCGGCAGGTACAGGCGTTGCTCGATACCCAGAACATCGACGGACTCATCGTTGCGCCGGACATGGGCGGCGAGCACGGCAAAGAGTTGCTCCGCTGGCTCAACGCCCTGCCCATTCCCGTGATCCTGGCCGAACGCCGGGCGCCGTCGGAGCTTCCTGCGCACAAGCTTGAGTGGGTGGCAACGGACCATGCATTCGGCGCGGGAATGGCCGTGCGGCATCTGTGGCAGGAGGGGCACCGCATGATCGGATGCCTCACCGATTCCACCAGCCCCACCAGCCCGCACGTGGTTCGTGGATGGAAGCAGGCCATGAACGCTTTGAAGATTCCGTTGGACAAATCCATCCACGAGGATTCGGCCAAGCTGGACAACGGAGACCGCGCCAAGCACTTTGACCGCGTGCTGGAGCTGTGCCGCGCATCGGGAACCACCGCCATGTTGGTGCACTCCGATACCCAGGCTGTGGCCTTCGTGCAGCACTGCGTGGACCGGGGCGTGGATGTGCCGGGAAGCATGGCGATTGTGGGCTACGACGACGAGGTTGCCTATCTGGCCGAGCCCGCCATCTCGGCAGTGCGGCCGCCCAAGAGCTACGTGGGGAAGGTGGCGGTGCAGCTCATGGCCGCACGCCTGGCGGAAGGAAGGATGCGGCCCGTCCACCGGATCGACCTGAACCCTGAACTGATTGTCCGGGAGTCGTCCGTGGGGGCTCCAAGGGTTGTCTTGGAGGATGCGCTCTGATGGTTCTTGAACTCCCACCGTTGGATCACTTGCTGTCCCCGTACACCGGCCTGACCCGTTCCCATTGGACCGCCTACGCGGACTACCTCCTGCGCTCGGCCCACCGCTTCGGATCCGAGGATCACGCCAATATCTACCTGCCCGGGCCCAACAGCCGGTACGGACGGGAAAGCGATTCGCTTGAAGCCTTCGCCAGGACCTTCCTTTTGGCCTCCTTCCGGATCGCCGGCGACTCTGCGAACACGGGCTGGATCGCGGAATGGTACGCCGCCGGCCTGGATGCCGGGACCAACCCCGCGAATCCCAGCCGGTGGCCGACGCCAGGCGAGCTGGGGCAGGCGAAGGTTGAGGCGGCGTCGTTGGCGGTTGGCCTGGCTCTGACCCGGGACGTGCTGTGGGACAAACTGCCCCAGCGCGTCCAGGAGCAGCTCATCGCGTGGTTCGAGACCGTGATCGGCGAGGAGTATCCGCCCATCAACTGGGTGTGGTTCCAGATCGTGGTGGAGACCTTCCTGGCTTCCGTCGGCGGGCGGTACTCCGACGAGGACATCGATGCCGGGCTCGCCATCCACGATTCCCTCTACCGCGGCGGTGGCTGGTTCGCTGACGGTCCCGAGCGTGCCTACGACCACTATGTGGGCTGGGCCTTCCAGGTGTACCCGCAGCTCTGGGCGTTGATGGTCCCCAACGATCCACGGGTCGCTGCCCGCAAGAAGCTCGACGGCGAACGGCTGGCTGATTTCCTGGACGACTTCTCCTACCTGGTCGGAGCCAACGGCGCTCCGCTGATCCAGGGCCGGAGCCTGATCTACCGCTTCGCGGCCGCGGCATCCTTCTGGGTGGGGGAGTTGTCCGGACACACACGCCTGGCTCCGGGTTTGGCACGGAGGGCGTCCTCGGGAATGCTCGACTACTTCGTCCAGCACGGCTCCGTCACCTCCGAAGGCCTGCTGTCCATCGGCTTCCATGGCTCTTTTCCAGGTATGAAGCAGGCGTACTCCGGGTTCGGATCGCCGTACTGGGCAGCGAAGGGGATGCTCGGTTTGGCACTCCCGGCCGACCACCCGGCGTGGACTGCCGTGGAAGCGCCACTGCCTGTCGAGGCGGGAGACACACAACGGATCATCGCGGCGCCGGGGTGGCAAGTGAATGGCACCGTTGCAGATGGAGTGGTGCGGATCCGGAATCACGGGACGGACCATGCCGTTCCGGGGGCCGTTTTGGCGGATTCGCCCCTGTATGCCCGGATTGGCTACTCGACACACACGTTCCCGGACCTCACGCCTGAGTCACTGGACAACGCGGTGGCGTTCGTTGGCCCTGAAGGCGGCCTGACGCATCGGACCGGGTTCGAGCACCTCGGGTCCTTCTCCTTGGGTGGTGTTTCCGTTGGTGCGTCCCGGTTCACGGCCAACTGGATCACTCCCGATCCCAACGCCGGTCCGGACCACGGCAGCGGCGTCTCCGGCACGGCGACTGCCGGGCCTACTGTGACCGTGGTGTCCGCGACGCGTGGTGCTCTGGAGTTGCGACTGGTGCGGGTTTCCGGTTCCTCCGGGCCCGGGGCAGGTGCTCCCTTGCGGATTGGTGGCTGGCCAGTAGATGCTGCCTCAGCCACCGTCAGTTCGGTCCGCGCCGTGCCCGGGTTCGTTCATGTCCTGGATGACTCCGGCACGTTCGTCCGGTCCGGTGAGCACCCGATGGGCTCGGAGCTCACCATCCCTTGGGCCGGAACAGCCGGGCCCGCGCGCGACGGCGACTACGCCGCCGTCGTACTTCTCGCCGGTGCCGGAGACGCTTCGGACACGGTGCGTTACACCGACGGCCACTTCGAATTCCCCGACGGGGAACGCATCCCGGCCGATCTGCTCACCCGATTCGACGACCAGTGAAAGGTTCTGCTGGATCATTCCGTCCTCACCCGGGACCGACCTTGAAATGATGCGGCAGACGGCCACTGATTCAGGAAATGATTCAGCAGAATCCCATGGGTAGGCTCTCCAGATGACTCAAACCGACACCAAAGCCCGCCTTCTCGCGGCCTACGATGCCCAACTCCGCACCGACGCGGAAACGCCGAGCGCCCTCACGGTGACTGAGCACGGACCACTCCGTCTGGTGACCTTCCTGGGTGGCCGCGGGTTCATCACGTACCGGGACTTGGGTGGGGCCGATGAAGAGGGAGTCCGCGGGCTGGTCTCGGACGCCGTGGCCTACTTTGACGGTCTGCCGGAAATCACCAAGGTGGAATGGAAATCCCGCGGTCACGACCATGCCCCGCGGCTCCACGAAGCACTCCTTGAGCATGGCTTCATACCTGACCCGCCGGAGTCGATCATGATCGGCGAAGCCCGTGCGCTCAGCCAGGACGTGCCCTTGCCGGAAGGCGTGACACTGCGCCGGGTGGTTGATGAACCTGACGTCCGGGCCATGAGCGCCATGCAGGACGAGGTCTTCGGCGAGCCCGTCTCGGACGAGATGGCGGAGGCGCTGCTTCGCCGGCTTTCGCTTGATGATGCCACGGAACTCTGGGTTGCCGAGGCGGACGGCGTCATCGTCAGCGCCGGCCGTCTGGAACCCATACCCGGCACCGACTTCGCCGGGATCTGGGGCGGTGCAACGCGTCCGGAGTGGCGGGGCCGAGGGATCTACCGTGCGCTGACTGCCCGTCGGGCCCAGTCCGCGTTGGCGCACGGCAAAACGCTCATCAACAGCGACTCCACCGAGTTTTCCCGCCCGATCCTCGAGCGCTCCGGCCTGGTCAAGGTCTCAACCACCACGCCCTATCGTTGGATACGGAGCTGACCGGCTCAGGACGGTGAGTAGCGGTTCCCTTATTCACATTTAGGACCACAAATGTGAATAAGGAGGCCTGTTTTTGTTATTTGTGCCCGAAAATAACAATAAGGAACCCCGTATTGCTCGTTCGGAGCAAAGCGAGGCCCCCTCGGAACACCTCCGAGGGGGCCTCGCTGGAGAAGGCAGATTCCTACTTACCTGCGGCGAAGCTGCTCACGCACTGCCCCTGGTTCTTGAACACCGGCGACGGGCTCCACTTCCACCCGTCGTTCTTGCAGGCTTCCTTTCCTGTGGAGATGTCCACCCGGTACTCCTTCACGGTCCCGTCCGGCGCGGTCACGGTGACGACCGCCGTCGGGCTTTCCGCGGTGGGTTGCCGGACGGTCACCTTCGCGTCGGTGTCCAGCGGGTAGCCGACGACGGCGGGAGTCGTCGAGGAGGTCAACGCGCGGTACGCGGTGGTTCCGGGAGCGAAGCCGACCACGGATGCCTGGTTGACCAGGAGCCTGCCGAGGTCCGCGAGTCCTGCATCTGCCAGGCGGGATCCGGCGATGGCCACCTCCGCGACCTTCGTATAGGACCCCGTGGTCACGAACGCAACCCGGATCCCGCGGGTGGTGACCGGTTCGAAGGACACCGTGGTGGGAGCGGAAATGGAGAGCCCGGTCACCGTGCCCGCGGAGGTGTCTTTCCACGTTCCCGCTGCGTCCTGGTACTGGACCTTGACGCTCGTCGCGGCCTTCTCCGCAGAGGTGACTGCCACCGAGGAAACGGTGTACTCGCGTGCGAAAGCGTAGGACAGGCTGTCTTCGTTCCGGCCGCCGCTGACCCAGTTGGACCAGCGGGTGGAGGGGTTGGCGTCGCACGTGTTCTTCGCGATGTACGAGCCCTCGGTGTAGCTTGCCGTCACGGTAGTGGCGGGGTCGTCCTTGCAGATGTTGGCCACGGGGACGCGGTCCACCGCGATGACGGTCAGGGTGGCATCAAGTGAGCCGGCTTTGCCCGGGACGGTCAGCGTTCCCGCGGTTTCCAAGGCCCCTGCACTTAAGGAAGACCAGTCCCATGCCACAGCCAGTGGGTTCCGGGCCGGACCATCTGCGATCTGGCCGGGCACGGTGGCCGGAGCCGCAGCTTGCACGGCTGCCACCGAAGAACCGACCCCCACCGTCACCGAGGCCGGATCGGTCGCGATGTAACTGCCCACGGTCGCCGTGAGGACTGCCTCAAACGCCTGCCCATAGGGATCTACGCCGGAACCGTACATCGTCACTTTCCCGGCCCTCTGCCACGCAGCCGGATCGACGGGTGCCCACGTCACAGGAAGCGGTTTGCCCGGACCGGCCTTGTACACAGGCGTGACGGTGGTTGGCAGCGCAGGCGCAGTCCCAACAGGAGTACTCACGTCCAGCGGAGCCACTCCCAACAGCTTCAGATCGGCGATGTCCGTGAACGCCCAGGCTTGGTGCGGGCTGGCAAGGGCCGTTGCCGTGGTTCCCGTGGAGGACGCCAACGCAACGGATGTCCCGGCCGCCGTTTGGTTGCCGGAAACCTGGAGCGCAATCGCCGCTCCAGCATTGACCAACGTCCACTGTTTCCCGTTCTCCGTGGTCACTATCCACTGTGCTGCCGGAGTGGACTTGGCCTGTTCCAGCGTGAGGGAAACCAAGGAAGCCGCGCCGGATTGGCTGCCGTTCAACACACCGCCGTTGCCGGTCAGAACGCGTCCGTCGGCTGAAGAGACAACCCAGCGCCGGTCATTGGCGAACTCGTCGTCCGGGCGAACTGCGTTGAACGTCCAGATCTGCGGAGCCACTCCGGCGGCGTCGGAACCGAGGTCCTGAATCGAAGCGCCGCCCGTGCCGGCCGTCAGGTACTTGCCACTAGCCTCACCGGAGAGGTGGTAGCGGTGACCGTCCTCGACAGGTGCGGCGTCCTGCGAAACACCGCTGACGCCGTCGACGACGAACGTCACCACGGACGCGGCAGGCACCTCAACCGTGGCGGACTTCGCCGCGGCGTCGACGGCGACCGGCGCGCCTTTCACCAGGGCGTTCTTCTCGATGTCGTCCAACGGAGACTTGGTGGTGACCACCGGCGTAACCTTCGCACCCGGAGCGATGCTGCCGAACCGGCTGAGATCGATGGTGACTTTCTCCGGCGTCGGCGTGTCATTGAAGTGGACCAGCGTGGCACCGCTGCCGTCGGCGCGGAGAGCGCTGGCCGTCTTGGCGTCGGTGTTCTGGATGAGGAAGTCGCCCGGGCGGATGTAGTGAGTGAAGTTCCGGGTGGTGTTGTACTTCTGGTTGGTCAGGACCTTGCATTTCGCGGAGTCCAGAGCGGCGCCGTCGTTGAGCCGACGGTTGGAGTAGCCCTCGCGGCCGGCGTAGTTGCAGTCGAAGTCGACGTAGATGGAACCCCAGCCCTTGTCGGCCTTCTCCTGCTTGTACGTGTCCTCCACAGGCTGCCAGAACACCCATGCGTTGGGCTCAAGTTCACGGAGGTCGTTGACCATCCGGCTCGCGATGCCCAAGCCATTGGTGATGTTGGAGCGGTCCCAACCGCTGGTGGAATCTCCGAGAGCCGGGTTGCCGGTCCAGAAACCGCCCACTTCGCTCATCCACAATGGCTTGTCCGTGGAGTTGGCCAAATCGCGGACCCTGCGACGGTCATTGGTTCCGTAGGTGTGGACGTTGAGTTGCGAGATAGCGTCCTTGGCATCCTGGCTGTAGCCGTTCCAGTTGGTCATGAACTTGGTGGGATCGGTTTCGTCCATCGCCGAGATCACCGCGTCCGTGCTTCCCTTGGCGAGTTCGGCGGCCAGCAGCTTGGTCACGCGGTCCTGCGCGGCTGGGTAGATCAGGGCCCCTTCCTGCTTCTGCGTGTACGTTGTGGGTGGCTTCCCGGTGCTCGCGTTGATGTCCGTGCCCCAGTAGCCGGAATTGGGTTCGTTGAACGGATCGATGGTATCCACCTTAATCCCGCTGCCTTGCTCAAGAAGCTCGACGGCGTGCCGCATGTACGCGGCGAACTTGCCCTCCGCTTCGGGCAGCAGGTTTTCGCCCTTGTTGGTGTTGACCTGTCCGGACACGTAGCCGCTCTTGGTCATGAACCAGGGCGGCGAGTTGCTGAAGGCTTCCCAGTGGGTGATCTGCTGGTCTTGTGCGAGCCGCTCCACCCACCAACGCTGGTTCCGGTCGGCGTCGGGGTTGTAGGAGGCGGGGTCGTCCGGGTTCCACGCGTTCAGGAAGGCCAGCTTGTTGGCTTGGGTTTTGTCGACGCTCCCGTCCGGGTTGTAAAGGTTCGACGCCGGATGGCCGGGTTGCGCTTCGGCGACCGGCTTCCACCATCCCTCCACAGCACTGCCGTCGTTGAGGTAGTTTGCGACATCCGATGCATTGCCGCCACCGACGTTGTAACGGGCGATGTTGAGGTTCAGCCCATCCTCGCCGAAGACCTTCTGGTACAGCTCCTCCCGCAGTTCCGGTGAGTATCCCGCCGTCGCATTCGCGAACCAGACCAGGCTGGTTCCCCAGCCTTCGAACGCTTCGCTGCGGCTGGCCGGGTTCGGGGTGATGGTGATCGGGGTTGCGTCTGCTGCCTGGGCCGCTGGGCCTATGGGCAGGAGGGCCAGGCCGGTGGCCGCTGTGACGGCTGCGGCCAGGGCGGCCACGGGCCTTCGGAATCGTGGAATCGGCATAGGGGTACCTCATCATCGGGGTCTGCGGGTGAAACCGGCTGCTCTGGTGAACCGGTTCTGCCGAGACTATGAGGCGGTCTGTGGTGTCACAAGGGAGTCGAACAGGGTCGATCGAGGTTGGTCCGAAGTGTTCTCATCCGACTGCAACGCGGGTCACCTACGGCCCCTTTTGCCGTCTGGGTGGGCCGTATCTGACCCCGCGTTGCTTTTGTGCGGGCAACAACTGTATAGATGTATACAAGTACACCTACTTTCCTTGGCGGCACCTTTTGGCAGATCCTCAACCTCGTAACACCGGGGCGCACCTCGTTTACACGGAACTCAAACGGCAGATCCTGGACCTGGAGCTCAAACCCGGGACACGAATCTACGAACCCGCGATGGCAGCCGCGTTGCAGGTCAGCCGCACGCCGCTGCGCGAAGCGATCCGACGTTTGATTTCCGAAAGCCTCCTGGAACAACAGCCCACCGGCGGTGTGCTGGTTCCACTGCTTGATGCGACTGCCATCTCCGAGCTCTACGACGTGCGGGCCGCACTTGAATCCCTCATGGCCCGGGAAGCGTGTGCCCGCGCAACGGAGGCCGACATCGAAAAACTTCAGGGAATCCTTGAGCGCAACGCTGCCCTGGTGGGCTTCGCGGACGAGGCCATGAAGTACGGCGTCACCCTCCACGCCACCATTGCCTCGATCGCCGGCAACTCCTGGGCGTTGCGTTTCCACGGGCAGATCGCCAGTCAGGTGGAACGATACCGATATTTCACCAATAACTCCCCGGAACGGCGTGAGGAAGCCTTGGCTGACCACCGCCGGTTGGTGGCCGCTTTGGCCGCGAAGGACGCGGACACTGCGGCGAAGATCGCATTTGACCACGTCATAGGAGCCCGGGACGAGACAGTGCGCATGATCTCGGTCAAGGGCCTCGACGTCGAATGATCGGCGAACTCGGGCGACGGTCGTCCACGGCACTCCTCGTCCATTCTGCGTTGATCCAGGCCGTGACGTTCCTGGTCCGGCCGGCCGCCACGTATCGGGCCCTTGAACTCGACGTCCCTGCCTTTGCCCTCGGTGTTCTCGCGGCCAGCTACGCCGTTTTTCCCTTGTTGCTGGCGCTGCCCATCGGCAACCTGGTGGATCGCCTGGGCGAGCGTCGGCTCATGGCTGCAGGGTCCGCCGTCGTTCTTCTTTGCTCAACTTTCCTGCTGTTTTGGGGGTCGTCCTTAGCGGCGCTGATCGCCGGAACGGCGCTTCTGGGCGCGGGCCAGTTGGCCTGTGTTGTAGGGCAGCAGGCGGTGGTGGCGAACAACGCGGTGTCTTCGCGGCTCGACTCAGCCTTTGGCTACCTGACGTTCGCGGCGTCGTTGGGGCAGGCGCTGGGACCGCTCGCCATTTCGCTTGTTGGCGGTGCATCCGTTCGGCCGGACACCCAGGCGATCTTCATCCTGGCCGTAGCCATGGGATTGGTCCTGTTCTGCACCACGTTCCTTGTTTCCTCCCGGGTGAGCAGCGGTCGACGTGCCTCACGGTCCACCGAGGCGCCGCGGGGGAGCGCCTTCTCCCTGCTACGGACACCCGGCGTGGCCCGTGCACTCGCCACGAGTGCAACGGTGTTGGCGGTGGTGGACCTGACTGTTGTTTATCTGCCCGCGCTGGGCGCCGAACGCGGCATCACCGCCGCCACGGTTGGCCTGATGCTGACCGTGCGGGCGGTGTTCTCCATGGTTTCCCGGCTTGGGCTTGGCCGGGTGTCCCGGACGCTGGGCCGGTTGAAGCTGCTGATCCTCAGCCTGGCCGTGTCCACAGTGTCCCTGGCCGTTGCCGCGATTCCCATGCCGGAGTGGTTGCTGTTCGTTGTCATGGCATTCCTTGGCCTCGGTTTGGGAATTGGCCAACCGCTCACCATGTCCTGGCTCTCCGCACAGGCGCCACCTGGGCAGCGCGGGCGGGCGTTGGCACTGCGGCTCGCGGGCAACAGGGTAGGCCAAGTGGTCCTGCCGAGTGCCATCGGTGTGGTTGCTGTTGGGCTCGGCGCGGGCGGTGTCTTCTTGGCCTCTGCCGTTGCTGTTGGCGGGACGATGCTGATGCTGCGGGGTGTGCGGCTGGACTGACCAATGTCCTCTCCAACTGACTGGCATTTGTGGTTGCTATGAGCGCTCGTAGCAACAACAACTGCCAGTCAGCTGTGCCCGTCATTTTCCGCAGGCACCCTTCACTGCTAATTAGGCAGACGTGGAGGGGGCCTTTGCCATGGAAAAGAGCACAGTGTTCCGGATGATGGATCCGGAGACCCTGTCGACTCGTTGTGACAAGGCGTGGGAGTACTTCCTGCCCGGTGACGAAGTCGAGATCGACTTTGCGGGGGGGGGGGGGTAATGGCTGGTTTGGTACAGGACGTCATGCCTGACGGAACTGGCGTCTGGATCTACGTCAACGGAGTTGGCAGGCGACTGTTCGGCGCCGAGGAAGACGTAGAAATCAGGGCGGTCCGGAAGGTCCCCCGCCCAGACATCTGACTGCCAGTAGTGGTTGCTCTGAGCGCTCAGAACAACAACAACTGCCAGTCAGTTGGCAGGCTACTCCGCGAACAGCGCTGCCAGATCCTCCGCCGTCAACGAACCGCCCGCCAAGGCATCGCCTTCCATCACATCCGCGAAGAGCTGCGACTTCTTGGCCTTCAACGCCATGACCTTCTCTTCGATGGTGTCCTTGGCCACCAGCCGGTAGACCATGACGTTCCTGGCCTGGCCAATGCGGTGGGTGCGGTCCACTGCCTGCGCTTCGGATGCGGGGTTCCACCACGGATCCAGCAGGAACACGTAGTCGGCCTCGGTCAGGTTCAGCCCAAACCCGCCCGCCTTCAGCGAGATCAGGAAGACGGGTGCGTTGCCGTTCTTGAATTCACTCACCACGTCGCCACGGTTCCGGGTGCTGCCATCGAGGTAGCAGTATTCGATGCCCTCGGCATCCATCCGCTCGCGGACCTTGCCCAGGAACCCCGTGAACTGGCTGAAGATCAGGGTGCGGTGTCCTTCGGAGATGATGTCCTCGAGCTGCTCGAACAGGACATCCAGCTTCGATGACCGGACAGCGGAGAGGGAAGAATCCACCAGCGAAGCGTCCAGGCTCAGCTGCCGCAGCAGGGTCAACGACTGGAAGATCGTGAAACGGTTCTTGTTGACGTCGTCAATCAGCCCCAGGATCTTTTGCCGCTCGCGCTGCAGGTGGGTCTGGTAGACCTTCTGGTGGCGCGGGTTGAGCACTACCTCAAGGACCTGTTCCTGCTTGGGCGGCAGGTCCTGGATCACCTGCTCTTTGGTGCGGCGCATCATGAGCGGACGCACACGACGGCGGAGCTTGCCCAGTTGCGCCGTGTCACCGTTCTTCTCCACGGGCTTCTGGTAATTTTCGGCAAACCTCTTGGGGCTCGGGAACAGCCCGGGCGCCACGATCGAAGTGAGGGCCCAGAACTCCATGAGGTTGTTCTCCAAAGGCGTGCCCGTGATGGCCAGCTTGAACCGCGCTGGAAGTTTTCGCGCGCACTGGTACGCCTTGGACTGGTGGTTCTTCACGAACTGGGCCTCGTCAAGCATGAGCCCGGCCCACTGGAAGTAGGCGTAGGCCTCATAGTCGATTCGGAAGAGGGCATAGGAGGTAATCACGACGTCGGCACCCGCCATCGCTTCCGACGGCAACAGGCCACTCTTCGCGAAAGTCTCCGAAACGGTGCGCACCACCAGGCCCGGAGCGAACCGCTGCGCTTCGGAGGCCCAGTTGCTGACCACGCTGGTGGGGGCAACCACCAGGAACGGCGCCCTGTCGTTTCCGCCGGCTACGGCCAACTCCTGGGCCGCGCACATCAGCGCAATGGCCTGCACGGTCTTGCCCAGGCCCATGTCGTCAGCCAGCACTCCACCCAGGCTGTGCTTGTACAGGAAGCTGAGCCAGTTGAATCCTTCATGCTGGTATGGCCTGAGCTCAGCGTTGAGGCCGGCCGGCAGCGGCAGCCCGGTCACGCCGTCGTCGAGCAGTCCACCTACCGACTCCCGCCACGCAGCCGCCTGCTCGTCCACAATCCCCAGTTGCGCCAACTCGTCCCAAAGCCCCACCTGGAAGCGGCTGATCTGCAGGCTGCCGTCCTTGTTGTCCGGATTGTCCTGGAGGGAGCGGGCCTCGTCGATCAGCGCGCGTAGCTGGTGGAGTTCGGGGAGGTCCAACGAGAAGTGGGCGCCGCTGGGCAGGAGCATGCGCGTTTGTCCGGCGGCGAGCGCGGAGAATACTGCGGCGAAGGACACCGGTTCGCCCTCGAGGGTGATGACGATGCCCAGGTCGAACCAGTCGCCGCTCGCCGTTTCCTTGGTGGAGATCGAGACGACCGGTGCTTCTTCGGCCTCGCGGTAGTCGGCGATATCGCCGGAGGTTTCAACCACGACGTCGGGCAGTTCCCTGAGTGCCGGCAGCACCTCTTCGGTGAACGCGAGGGTGTCCAGGCCGCCCAGTTCCGCGGTGGCCGTAAGTCGTGGCGCGCCCCAACCCCCGGTGGCGGACTCTGCCAGGGCGGGAACGGTCTCCCACGGGTGCCCCAGCGATTCAAGAATGCGGGCCTCGGCGGCATCGTCGCGGTAGCCACGGTCATCGGGATGCCGCCACAAAGGCTGTGCCGTGACCAGCGTTCCCGAGGTGTAATGCCACTCCCAGTGGAGCCGGACCTTGTGGTCGTTGCCGTAATTGGCGAGGAGGGACAACGTGGGCACCGCCAGCGTGGGCAGTTCCACGGACTCGTCAGCCGCCTGCACGGGCGTGGACTGCCGAAGCTTCGGGTAGAACGAGGTGAGGAAGCGGCTCTCGTCCTCCGCCGGGATCTGCAGTGTGGAACCATCAGTGACGAACTCCAGGAGCTCGTCGCTGATGCCGCCATCGATCGGAGCCAGGGTGATCAGGTTCTTCTGCGCCGTCACGCCGGGCAACGTTTCCGCCCCGGATTGCGTGAAGAAGATCCCGTTCGCCGGCTTGCCCAGGAAGCCCACGGTTCCGGCATCAACCTCCTCCCCGCCTACGGTCACCGACGGCGCAAGCTGCAGGCCGCCGTCGTGCTTTCCGCTTGTGGTGCCGTTCGCGCTGGGCCGGGCAAGGCTGAGACCGACGACGGCGGGTTGGGACTCGACGCGGACAAGCTCGCTCCCAGCGGCGTGAATCAGCGGAATTCCGGCCTTTGTTGCTTCATCGAGCAGTGCCCAGAGGTTTTTGCCCGTGAAGTCGTTCAGGCTGAGCCACATGGCACCGGACGGTTGCTGTCGGCCGTTGGGGGAGCCGTGGGCGGCGAGGAAGGTTTGCAGCCACTCCACCTGCGCTTCGTTGAACTCGCGGCGGAAGCTGACGTAGCTGAGGTTGTTCCAGGACACGTCGCCACGGATCCACTTGCCCTTGGCACCCATCATCATGGGGCGCACCTTGAGTTGCCGGACGCTGCGCACGGGGTCGCGACGGCCTGTGTAGGAGAAGTGGGCTGCCGGTTCCTCCACTTCGAATTGCAGCGCGAGCTGGATCCCGGCGGGGCTTTGCGTCGGACCCGGCTTGGCGATCAGCCTGTTGAGGGCGAGTTCCCATGCCGGGCGGGTGCCGGCCTGGTCCGGGCGGGCTGTTTGCATGCCGGGAGCCTGGGCCAAAAGCTGGGCGCGGATGCTCGGGTGGTCCTCAGCGGTGAAGAGGAGGGCGGCAACGTGCTTGCAGTCCTTGCGCACCGGGCAGCTGCAAATGCCCACCGTGCAGCTCCAGCCGCTGGGTTTGCGGACGAGTTTTGCCGAGGTGGAATAAGGCTGCGGTGTGTTGCCGCGGACCTTGCCCAGGAGAAGCCCCGTGGCCGAATCGAACGTGATCCCCGTGACGCGGCTTCCCATGGCATAGGCCAGCCCGGCCGCGAGGGAGCGGTCGTTAATGGCAGGTGTTTGTATGGCCAGTTCCCAATTGTCATCGGGGTGGGACGGCATGCAGGCGGCTACTTTCGGCAGGAGGTTATCTGCTCAATCTTAGTCAGCCCGGAGCGGCCCCCAAACTTCGCCCACCGTTAACCTCAACCTCGTTTGCGGCGCCATTCGCGCGCGTACGTTGAAGGTGTCCGGAGCACCATCAGCTTTCAGCAGTGAGGATTTCCCATGACTACCAACGAGTACCCCGTCGTCCTGAACAAGACCGCCGTCGAAGCCGGCAATGGGGACGTAGTGGATTCCAACGTCAACGTAGTGAATGAGATGTACGCGGAGCTCCTCAACAGCGACGAAATCGCACCGGCCGCGCTCAACAGTTACTTTGTTGACTTCTACCTGACGCAGGCGCTCGCCGGTGGGTTTGCCCAATACGTGTTCACCGCTCCCGAGCGCGATGAAGTGGATGCCTTTGTCCGCGCCGGATTGGTGGGAATCGGCGCTTCCCGGCACCTGGAGCTTTTCAACCGAACCGCTGCTGCCTTTGACGCGTTGTCCGAAGACGAGGCCGAGGCCTACCTCGATGGCGAGCTTGACGAGTCCGAGGCCACGCCTGCATCGGTGGCGTTGCTGGATGAACTCGACGGAGAGTTCGAGTCACTCCTGGAGGAAGAGGACATTGTGGACCTCAACGCCGAATACCTCCGCAGCCAGCCCGGCCTTCTGGTCCTGAACGACGAAGAAATCGAGGCACACATCGCCGAGCGTGTGGCCCTCATTCCTGACCTTGAAGAGCGCCAGGCCGAGGCCGAGGAGGAGGCCCTCGCCAACGCACCCGAATTCGAGGTCATCATCCGCGAACTGTGCGACGTTGCGGGCTACTCCCTGGAGAAGATCACCATGGGCGACCCGAACTACGAGCACGACGGCGAGAAGATCCTCGCATGGCACTTCTCCACTGATCACGGCGACTACATCATGATCGAGGACGAAGACGAGGCCTTCATGATCCACCCGGAGACCAAGGAAATCATCGCGGCCGTGGAGTTCGAGGAGTCGGACGAGTTCGTGGAGGCGTAAGCTTCCCTGTTCTCATCGCCGGGTTCGCGGGAACACTGCCAGGACCCCCGGAAGTTTCCGGGGGTACTGGCTCGTTTCCAGCGAACCCGGTGCGAGGGGTGTGCCGGCATAGACCAACCTCAGTGGCCCGTCGTCGCCGTCCCCTTCACCATCTAGCGCTGGGGCTCACCAATTACCAGACGTTGCTCATGCCCTGGCCCGCCGCAGCTTGACGAAGCCCCAGACAATAGATGCTTGCCAGCAGACAAGCAGGCCTATCCAGACCCAGTCAAAGCCACGGTTTCCAGCATTAATGACCATGGCTATGGCACCCAAGATCCAGGCCGACTCCTGCAATGCCAGGAATCCCAGGTTCTGCGGATTCCTGGTGGTCTCGCCTTCTGCCACGTTCTCTCCCCCGTAGTGTTGCATTCCCAGCGACTCTGACCTGGTGAGGGCCGGCTACCCTGGCAACTCATGGTCGGCGTCGTCTGCCGTTCTTTTACCGTACGCTGCCGCTCTGGCTGTCCGCGCCGGGTTCGCGGGAACACTGCCTGATCGCGCGGAGGTTTCCGGACGGTGGGCATGCTTCCAGCGAACCCGGTTCCTGAGGCACCCGTGACTGTCCACATAGGCTCATTTCAGCCTTTTGCCGGTCCCCGGTGTGTGGCGATGCTGGGCAGATGAGCACACCGCCAGAAACATCCAGATCTCCCAAAGTTCGGGGACTCCCTGCGCGCGGAAACATGTGGCGAACCGAGCAGTTGCTTGGCATGGGCCACAACAGTCGAAGCATCAAAGCGTTGTTGGACTCCGGGCAATTGCATCGCTTGAGGTACGGGTGCTACATCCGGACCAGCCGTTGGGATGCCTTGGGTCCGCGCCAGCGTGCCCTGCAACGGATTGCTGCCCACGCACACGGCACCCTGACAACGTCCACCGGGGCTTTCACCTACAGCCACCTGTCTGCGGCACGACTCCACGGGTTGTTTCTGTGGGGCGTCAACGACAAGGTCCATGTGTTGCACCCGGTCCGACCCTCCGCTGACCGTTGGTGCTCGTACGGAATTTCCGGCATGCTGGCAGGTTTTCCGCGAACTCAGCGGGGAACGGAGGGTTTGCCGCGAACCCGGCGCGGGCGGGGCAGCCGGACCAGACTCAGTACCCCGTGGTCGCGGCATCCTTGACCATTTCGCCGGCCGGGCTCACCAGATACCAGACGTTGCTCACGCCCTGGCCAGTGACGTCGCCGGGGGCCTGGTCCTTGGCGTAGTAGTACAACGGCATCCCGTTCAGCGTGACCTGCTTCTTCCCGTCAGGCGTCGCGATGGTTCCCACTGTGCCCGTGACGCCGTCAACGGTGGGGGCGTCCGCCGTCGTCGTAAATACCGGCCAAGCCGCAAGGCAAGCCCCGGTGCAAGCGCTGGTTCCGGAGTCCTTGACGTCCTTGGTGAAGAAGTAGAGGCTCATTCCTTTGCTGTCCACCACGATCTGGCCGGCGCTGGAAGAAGCCACTTTCATTTCTGCGGACGCGGCAGTACTGGAAGCCGTAGCGGAAGACGGTGCTGAAGACGCAGAAGCCGGCGGCGCCGACGTAGAGGATCCCGAACTCCCGCCGCATCCTGCCAAAGCGGCCACGAGGGCAAGTGCCCCGATTCCCAGGCTGAGTTGCTTTTTCATCCCTAGCTCCTATGACGAGCCGGCCGGACGGGTCGGCGCTAACCCGTACGACGCCGTGGGGTGAAGAATGGTTCAAGGGTGAACCGCGGGGGCATAAAACGCGTCGTACGGGGTGACAAGCGAAGGAGATGGCTATGCCGTTGGACGAAGACGTGGTGGCAGCGATCTACCGCGACCACGGCACGGCCCTGAAACGCTTCGTCCTGAGTTGCACGCCGGATGCGCATCTGGCGGACGACGTGGTGCAGGAAACCATCCTGAAGGTGTGGCAGCACGCCCCTCAGATCACGGGCAGCCTGCGCAGCTACCTCTTCAGGACCGCGAGGAACGTGATCATCGACAATTACCGGAAAGCCCAGCGGCGCCCCAAGGAAACGGGCGAGCATGGCCTCCCGGACCAAGGCGCCACAGAACGTGTGGACGAACTCCTCAACCGCGTGCTCATGGAGGAGGCGCTTCTGAGGCTCAGCCACGAACACCGCGAGGTCCTTGTGGCCCTGCACTACCAGCGGTACACCGTCACGGAGGCAGCCCTGCAGCTGAATATTCCGGCTGGCACCGTGAAATCCCGGGCCTTTTACGCAGTGAAGGCCCTCCGAACGATCCTTGATGAAATGGGGGTGGAGAAATGAACGGCGAATCCGTCCACCAATTGCTGGGGGCCTACTTGCTGGGTGGTCTGGAAGTGGACGAGGCCCGCGCCTTTGAGGACCACCTCACGCGTTGCGCCGAGTGCCGCAAGGAGTTGGAGGAACTCGAAAGCCTACCCGCGCTGCTCGACGCCGTGCCGGCCGCGGACGCCGTCGCCCTCACCGCTGCTGGCGGAACCCAACCACTCACACCCCTGGAATCCGCTCCGCAGGCCCTCCTGGTTGATCTGTCGGCCCGCAGGCGGAAATCACGACGGCGGTGGGCGGCTGTTGTAGGTGCCGTCGCTGCGGCGTGCCTCGCTGTGGGTGTCCTTGCCGGTCCGTTGCTGAACCAGCCGCAGAAGCCTGATGCCAGCTATTCCGTAGAGTCGGGGAACGGCCTGCAATTGACCGTGGGCATGGTCAAGAAGACCTGGGGGACTGAGCTGGACGTTGAGGGCCGGAGCATGCCCCTGGAAGGGACGCTCTACCTGTGGGTGAAGGGTCGTGACGGCGCCGAGGAACGGACGTGCGGGTGGACGGCCACGCCGAGTGGGCGCATCAAGATCACGGGTGCGACGCCGGTGCAGCTGACTGGTATTGCGGGAGTGGAGTTGAGGGACGACTCGGATAAGACGGTGGCGTCAATCTCCGTGCCGTGATGCGGCGTGCAGCTCGGCCACCAGTGCCGGGTCCTCGCACGCCTTGGCGAATGCTTCGATGCGTCGTTCAATTTCCCGGCCCAGGACTTTCGCCCCGATCCGCTCGGCCCATGGCTTCAGCCAGGCCGGCTTGCAGGAGAACGTGTACTTCCAGACAGCGCGGGTGCCGTCGGCCTCAGGGGTGAACCGCCAGCCGCCACCGAAGTTGTCGAAGAACCACGGCCCGGCCACCATGGTCATTCCCACGTTGCGGGGTGGTGTGTAGGAGACGTACTCCGTGACCATCGTCAGCCCCATCCGGGACACCGTTCTGGTCCGGACCCCTTTGCCTGCACTCCTGGCGCCGTCAACGAAGGACTGTGCCGAAATGAACGGATCCCATTTGAGCCGGAAAGCACCCGTGGTCTGGGAAAGGGCAAACGTCGTTTCCGGGTCGAGCCGAATGAACCGCTCCGCGCGCACCTGAGGCATGTCAGACCCCTTGCCCGGAACCGAGCAGCAGGATCACGAGAAATGCCACGCCGAACACGTTGACGGCCATGATGGACAGTCCGATGATGCCCGTGACACGTCCGGCATTCATGCGGCCGGACCGGAACACGGCGATCAATCCGGAAACCATGGACACCACGGCCAGGAGGACTGCCAAAGCAGCGAAAGCCAGTGCGCCCACCCACCATGCGTCGTTGCCTTGGTTGTATCGGCTGATCTGCGAAGCAACTGCCGCGATTCCCAAGGGTATGCTCACCACTGCGGCCACCGGCGAAAGCACCGCGGCCACGATGCTCGTGATCCCTGCGCCCAACCCAAGTGTCCGGGTCCGTGGCGGCTGCTGATAATAATCAGCCGGCGGTTGGTAGCTCATGGTTCCCCCGAAATCCGTTCGCTAGATCTTGCGGTACGTGAGGTCGAAGATCATGCGCCCGGCTTCATGCGCCTTGTTCTCGAAACTGGTCCGGATCCGGCCCTCGAACCGTGGCGCCCAGCCGCCCTCCTGGTCAACGCCCTCATTCGGGCCGGTGTGCTCCGTGCTGACAGGGGCGCGGCCTTCCTTGACCGGCGCACCTCCCACCACGGATTCGACGCCGGATTGCCACACCTGCGTCAGCGGGCTCTCCTCGCCGCTGCGCTCGCCGTCGTGCATGTTCTCAAATTCCGTGGAGCCCGCCAGGACTTCGCGGACGTGGACGGCGTAGTTGGACCAGTCAGTGGCGATGCGCCAGTAGCCGCCCTTTTCGAGGGCCTTCGCCGCAACGGATGCGAACGCCGGCTGGATGAGGCGGCGTTTGTGGTGCCGCGCTTTGTGCCACGGATCCGGGAAGAACACCCAGAGTTCGCTGACGGATCCTGCAGGGAGCATGGATTCGAGGACTTCGGGAGCATTGGCTTCGACGACGCGCACGTTGGTCAGTCCACGGCTGTTGATCTTGATGATGGTGTTGGCCAGCCCTGGGGTGTAGACCTCCACGGCCAGGAAGTCCTTGTCCGGATTCTGCTCCGCTGCGTGGACCACTGCGTCGCCCAAACCGGAACCAACCTCCACGACCAGGGGAGCCTTGCGCCCGAACACTGCCTCGGCGTCGAAGACGTATTCAGGGTGCACCGAGGTGTTGGCTACGTGCCGCGGAACCTGGATGGCCCATCGCTCTGCGTGTTCTTCCCAGGCGGCCTGCCTGCGACCCTGAAGACGGGTGCCGCGGCGCACGAAGCTGACCGGCCGGCCGCCGTAGGTTCCGAAGGAGGCCTGGCTGCCGGGGGTAATTGGGCGCGGGGATTCTGGGGTGTCACTCATCTCTTATCCAGAATACGTTGCCCCGCAAAACCGGGCTGCATGACGATCCTTGAGCCTGGGTTCTCAAAAGACGACCATGTAGCGACGTGTGGCCAGGAACCAAACGAATACCAGCGCGGCCTGGAGACCCACGATGACGAAGCTAGCAATTCCCCATCTCCATGCTTTGGTCCTTGGCCCGTTGCGGCCACGGCGGCGGGCCAGCCACAGTGATCGGCTTCCTAACGCCACTGCCCCTGCAGCGCAGAGTGTGGGTAGGAGCCAGAGAACGAGGGGAGCAACCCACCACCGTGGACCTGATGACGTAGGTGATCTGGTGAGGAAAGCAGCCCATAGCCCGAAGGGGAGGCTTACGTAAAAGGCGAACGGAATCGCGAGGCCGACAACAAGGCCTGCGATTCCGTGGTTCAGGCCCCGTGATGGATAGGGCGGGATCAACGAGGAAGTTGGCTGCGGCTCCAAGCGTTTGGAGTGACCGGACGACTGGGCAGGAGGCTGGTTCATGCATCCACGGTATGGAGCGCGAACTTACGACCACAGGTGCTATTGGCCGTATGTGGAAAACTGCCCGGGAGTCATATAGTGCCGGTGAAGCGCCCTTTCGGGACAGGAGAAGGCGGCTGACAGAATAGGACGTGTGACCTCCTCCCAGACGCCCGCCAACGCAGAGAAGCCCGCCGCGTCAGCGCAGCGCCCACAGATGTCCGCGAACAAACGCCCCTTCCCCGAGGTCGCGGTGGATGCCGAGATCGACGACGATCCCGCCGCAGCCCCCACCGCACTAAGAGGCAAACGCGGCCTGGTGTATCTGGCGGTCTGCTTGATCCTCATCGGCCTCAACCTGCGAACGGTCTTCTCCAGCTTTTCCGCCGTCCTCCCGGAAATAACGTCCGACGCCGGTCTGCCGGGCTGGGCGGTTGTGGTCCTGACGACCGTGCCAGTGACCTTGCTCGGTGTCTTCGCACCCCTTGCCCCGGTCCTGGCCCGCAGGTTCGGGGCTGAACGGGTGCTTTTGGGAGCCATGGCTGTCCTCACGGCGGGCCTCCTCATCCGGCCCAGCGAACTCCCCGGAACGGGCCACGTACCAACGCTCCTGGTGGGAACAGCTGCATGCGGCGCAGCAATAGCACTGTGCAACGTGCTCCTGCCGGGCGTAGTCAAGAGGGACTTCCCGCACCGGTTGGGCCTCATGGGTGGGCTGTACACCACGGCCATCTGCGCGTCGGCGGCCCTCGGCGCGGGCTTCACGTATCCGGTCTTTGCGGCAACCGGCCACTGGACCTCGGCGCTGTGGTTCTGGGCGGTGCCTGCCGCCGTCGTGCTTTTGCTTTTCCTGCCGCCGGCCATCAGGCAGCACCCCGTGCATCACCAGGCAACCAAGTCAGGCGTCAACGTCTGGCGTTCCGCGGTGGCGTGGCAAGTGACGGCGTTCATGGTGCTGCAGGCGATGATGTCGTTCAGCGTGTTCGCGTGGCTGGCGCCTATCTTGCGCGAGAGAGGCGTGGACGGCGGAACGGCCGGCCTGATCGTGTCGGTCTCTATCGTGCTGCAGATGTTGGGCTCGTTGTTTGCTCCGGCCCTGGCCACACGGTTCAAGGACCAGCGGGCCATCAATGCGGTAGTGGCGCTGATGACCGGCGGTGGTTTCGCACTCAGCATTTTCGGGCCAACCGAGCTGATCTGGCTCTGGACCGGGCTGCTTGGCCTGGGTCAGGGTTCGCTCACGGCGGTGGCCCTGACGATGATCATGATCCGCACCCGTGATGCCCACACGGCTGCGCACCTGTCTGGAATGATGCAGGGCGTCGGGTATGGGCTGGGGTCCACGGGCACCTTGATGGTGGGCCAGCTTCACCAGGCAACAGGTGGTTTTGCGGCCGCCGGAATCCTGTTCCTGGTGGTCGGTTCGCTCGCGGCGTTCTTCGGGTACCGGGCCGGCCGCGACCGCTTCGTTTAACCCAAGTAGGGGACAGTTCCTGTCGCAATGAGGGCTCATAGCGACAGGAGCTGTCCCCTACTTGGGAGAGCCTAGACAGTAAGGTCCTTGCCCTTCGTCTCCGGAATGGTGAACACGAACGCGATGCTCAGCGCCAACAGGATCACGGCATACACGTTGAACAGGTAGCCCTGGCCGATGGTGCCCAGCCACGTCTGCAGGTACGGAGCCGTGCCACCGAATGCAGCGACGCAGATGGAGTACGGAACACCGACGCCCACAGTGCGGATGTGCGTGGGGAACAGTTCGGCGTACACGGCCGGAACAATGGCGGCACTTCCTGCGATGAAGAACAACATCACTGACATGGTCACCGCGAGCTGCCACGGGGAGTCCTTCAGCAGCCACGTCATGGGGAAGTGGAGCAGCGCTGAGCCGGCGGAGGACATGATCAGGACGGGTTTGCGGCCGATCCGGTCGGACAGCTTGCCCCAGAACGGCAGGGCTGCGATGAAGATGACATTCGCGATCACCCCTGCCCACAGCGCGGCTCCACGGTCCATCTTCAAGGCAGTCGCTGCGTAGCTCGGTGCCACGACGCCCCAGATGTAGTAGACCACCGTGAGCCCAACGGTCAGGCCGATGACCTGCAGCGCCTGCTTGCGGTACTTCACGATCTGCGGCCACATGGGGGCACGCTTCTCCTTGGGAGCTTCGGCTTCGAACGCCTCGGTTTCCTTCATCTTGGAGCGCATGATCAGGGCGTAGATGCCCAGCGCGCCACCGATCAGGAACGGGATGCGCCAGCCCCAGGCACTCATGTCGTCCTTGCTCAGGACGGCCGTGAGGATCGCGCCGAGCAACGTACCCGCAAGGATGCCGGCGGTGCCGGAGGTGTAGATGAGGGTGGCCCAGAAACCGCGCTTTTCCTTGGGTGCCATCTCGGACAAGTACGTTTGCGACGACGGCAGCTCGCCACCGTGGGCGAGGCCCTGGATCAGGCGGGCCACCAGCAGCATCACGGATGCGAAGGCGCCAACGGCAGCGAAAGTGGGTGCGATGCCGATCAGCAGGCTGCCAACCGCGCCAAGGGCAACGGCGATGGTCATGGAGGTTTTGCGGCCTATCCGGTCACCGATCCAGCCGAACACGAAGCCGCCGAACGGCCGGGCCACGAACCCGACGGCGAAGATCGCCAACGTGGACAAGACGGCCGAGGTTGGGTCCGAGGTGCTGAACAGGGCGCTGGCGATGAACGGCGAGAACGTTGCGTAAATGGCCCAGTCGTACCATTCCACGGCGTTGCCGATGCCGGTGCCCACGAGTGTGCGCAGGTGGGATTTGTGGACCTTGACGTCAGGGGACGTTCCAACGGTGGCGGTCATGGGGTTCTCCAAAGGGGCCGTGGGGCTAGTTGGCGGAAAGGGTGGCGATGCGGGAAACGGCGAGTTCGGCGTACAGCGCCGCACCGTCGGTGAGGACGCCGTCGTCGAACGTTGCGTACGGCGAGTGGTTGAAGGGCGACGTCGAGTGGTCGGCGCCGGGGGCAACGGCACTGAGCCCCACGAAGGTTCCGGGAACCTCGGCGAGGACGCGGGAGAAGTCCTCGGAGCCGCTCAGGGGAGTGGCCATGCGGGTGAGGCGGGATTCACCGAATATTCCGGCGATGACCTTTTCGGCCGTGTTCGTCTCGTCCTCGTCGTTGATGGTGAGGGGATATTCCTGCTGATAGTCCACGTCCACCTCCAAACCGTGGGCCGACGCGATGCCTTTGAGCAGTTTGGGTACTGCAACCATCATCTTCTGCCGCGAGTCCTCGGAGAAGGTCCTGATGGTTGCTTCGATACGGGCGGTCTCCGGGATGACGTTGCGCTTGGTGCCTGCGTGCAGGACACCGACCGTGAGGACCACGGGATCGAACATGTTGAACTGCCGGGTGACCATGACCTGCAGGGCGGTGACCATCTCAGCGGCGGCAGTCACGGGGTCCTTGGCCGAGTGCGGCGCCGAGCCGTGGCCGCCTGCGCCAAGAACTGTGACTACCAGGCCATCGGAGGAGCTGAGCATCACGCCGTTCTTGGTGACGAACTGGCCGTGCGGTTCCAACGAAGAGAAAACGTGCATGCCGTAGGCGGTGTCCACGCGACGACCGGCGGCATCCAGGACACCTTCGTTGATCATGTAGCTCGCACCGTCGAAGCCTTCTTCGCCGGGCTGGAACATAAGTACAACGTCGCCGGCCAGCTGGTCCCGCCGCTCTGCCAGCAGGATCGCGGCCCCGGCAAGCATGGAGGTGTGGAGATCGTGTCCGCAGGCATGCATCGCGCCGTCCAGCCGCGAGGTGTAATCAACACCGGTGGTTTCCTGGACGGGCAGTCCGTCCATGTCGGCGCGCAGGAGGACCACCGGCTTCTCGGCCGAAGCGTGGGACGCGCCTCCGCGCAGAACGGCGGTGACCGACGTCGTGTCCTTACCAAGCGTGATTTCGTACGGGAGTCCGTCCAGCGCCTTGAGCACCTTTTCCTGCGTGCGGGGGAGTTGCAGGCCGATCTCCGGTTCGCGGTGGAGGTCGTGGCGGAGGCGAACGATGTCTTCCTGCAGTTCCTTGGCGTCGGCGGCGATGGTCATGTGTTCTCCTGTGGTGCTCGGCTACGGGTTCCTTATGCCATTCTGTGGTGACCTGATTCACAATTCAGAAAACATCTGGAAATACGCATGGAATCTTACAAATCACAGGATTCATGCATGAGTACGGGAGAATAGACCCATGGAACTCAGTGAAGAAGATCTGCGCCTCATCAACGCGCTGCAGATTTCACCGCGGATCAGTTGGTCGGACGCCGGCGATGTCCTGGGCGTCCACGCCACCACCCTGGCCGCGCGATGGGACCGTTTGAGGGCAAATGGTGCAGCGTGGACCACCGCCCACCTCATGGGCGACCCCAAGAACATGTGCCTGGCCATGGTGGACATTGACTGCGAAATGGACCTTCGGCCGCAGGTCACAACTGCCGTCGCCGAGCTTCCCGAGGTCATCACCGTGGAGGAAGCCGCGAGCAACCGTGACCTCACCTTGACGGTGATCACCCAGGATCTGGACGAATTCAGCACCAGCCTGCTGCCCCGGCTCAAGGAAGTCCGCGGGCTTACCAAGTACCACACGTCCCTCTGCACGCGGATCCACACGAGCGGTTACGCCTGGCGGCTCAACGTCCTGAGCAAGGCCGAGCAGCAAGCGATCCGCGCGCTCGCCGGGCCGGAGTCGGCCAACCCCTCGGCGCCAGACGCCATCGTGGTCCCGCTCCCGGAAAGCCACCTGGCCCTCATTCCGTTCCTGGCCCGCGACGGACGTGCCTCAGCCGCCGAGATTGCGCGCGCCCTGGGCCGTCACCCAGCCACGGTGCAGCGGCAACTGGGCAGGGTACTCGCCAGCCGGATGCTGTCCTTCCGCTGCGAGATCGCGCAGAAGTTCTCCGGTTACCCCGTCACCGTCCAATGGTTCGCGAATGTCCCTGCGGGCCAGCACGAGGCCGCCGCCACCGAGCTCCGCGCCATCAGGAACGTCCGCTTTTCCGCCTCCACCACGGGTCGGACCAACTTCACCATGATCATGTGGCTCCGCACTTTGGCCGAGGTCATGGAAATGGAACTCGCCATCCAGCAGCGCATTCCCGGCGTGGAACTCGTGGAAAGCGTGGTCATGCTCAACACGGCCAAACGCGTCGGCTGGATGCTCAATCCGGACTCGACGGCTACGGGAACGGTGGTTGCACCTTACGGCGAACTGCTGCCGGACGCTGTTTAGGTACGACGCCGGAGCGCGGCTTGGGCGCCCCGGCCCGGCGAAGCTTGGGCTGGCATTGCTCCGGGAGGCCAAGTGCCGCGGCGGTGTTCGGAGCGACCCGAGGCCGGGCGGCTCCCGGTGCGCTAGGCCTTCTTCGTCGCCCGCAGGACCGTGTCCAGGATGGTCGCGGGGTTGCCGTCGGGATCGTCGATCGTCCGCTCCCGGGCTTCCAGCACGTCGATAAGCCAGGGCCCCTGTTCCAGGCCGAGCGATTCCGCCAGCTCGTCCGGAGTGAAGAACATTCCCGGTTCGTGGTGATGACCCCAAGGCGCAAGCCCATGAGGGTGGTGCCCAACGATCAGGAGCGTGCCACCGGGTGCAACCGCAGCCGCTGCCTTTGCGGTGGAGTCCTGCCACGGCAGCAAGGGGGAGTGGAGGAACTGTGCAGAGACCAAGTGGTACACCGGCTCGGGAATCCATTCGGCCAGGTCCTGCTTCCGCCACGTGATCCGGTCCTGCTGGCCATTCTCGGCTGCGTGGATTGTGCCACGTTCCAGGGCCACGGCGGAGACATCCATGGCCGTGACCGTCCAGCCCTGCTTCGCAAGCCAGATCGCGTCGCCGCCCTCGCCACAGCCAAGGTCCAACGCCGTGCCCGGTTCCAGGCCGCCCACTTCAAGCACCAGTTGCGGATTGGGGTTGCCGCTCCAGATCTTCGGGCGCTCGCGGTAAATGCCGTCCCACATGTCCACGGCGTTGTCCGCGTCCTCGTGGAGGTTCAAGCGACCCTGCTGGTCGCCGTGCTGGTGAGCGCCGCCGTCGTGGGTGTGCGCGTGCTGGTGGGTGCCGCCGTCGTGAGTGTGCGCGTGTTGGTGGGTGCCGCCGTCGTGAGTGTGTTCAGCCATGACCCAAGCGTGCCGGTCGCTGGCAAAGGCGTGCAACACCTATTGCTGTTCTGGCAAAATTGACTGGCATTTGCGGTTGTTCTCAGCCTTGGGAGCAACCACAACTGCCAGTCAGTTGGGTGCGTTCCAGCGCTGGGCGCCCGCACCGCCAACCCCGAGTTCGTCCGAGGGATTCTGCAGCGTGCACGATTTCAGGCTCAGGCATCCGCAGCCGATGCAGCCATCGAGATCGTTCCGCAGGTGCTGCAGCGCCGCGATCCGTTCGTCGAGTTCTTTCCGCCAGCGCAGGGAGAGCCTGGTCCAGTCGCGTTTGGTGGGCGTCCTGCTGTTGGGCAAGGAATCCAGGGCCTCACGGATGTCCTTGAGCGGCAGGCCCACCCGCTGCGATGTCTTGATGAACGCCACCCGTCGGAGCGTCTCGCGGGCGTACCTGCGCTGGTTGCCCGGGGTGCGTTCGGCGCTGATGAGTCCGTTGCGTTCGTAGAAATGAAGAGCCGACGCCGAGACGCCACTGCGCTCGGACAATTCACCTACGGTGAGGGCCCGGTGGGCGTCGCCGGATACCTGCGGCATGATCCAACCTCCAGCGGCGTGTGAATTGACCTCAACTATAGTTGAGGTTCTAGGGTAACGTGCATGACCCCTGACACCTCAACGGCCGGTATTCTGCGCCGTCCCTACCTTCTGGCCACCGTGGGCACGTGCGCGCTCGTCTTCCTGAGTGCCTTCGAATCCCTCGCCGTGACCACTGTCATGCCAGTGGTCAGCAGGGATCTCGATGGTGCCAGCCTGTACGCGTTGGCTTTTGCCGGTCCCTTGGCTACGGGCGTGATGGGCATGGTGGGCGCGGGCAACTGGTCCGACCGTCGGGGTCCCCGGGCACCGCTTTACGCCTCCGTGGGATTGTTTGTGATGGGCCTGTTGATCGCGGGCACGGCAAGCACCATGCCGATGCTGGTACTCGGCAGGCTGGTCCAAGGCCTTGGCGGAGGTGCTATGACCGTGGCCCTCTATGTCCTGGTGGCCCGGATCTATCCGCCGGTCCTGCACGCCAAGATCTTCGCCGCCTTCGCCGCGTCCTGGGTGGTTCCGTCACTCGTCGGCCCCTTCGCGGCAGGTGTAGTGGCGCAGTTGAGCAGTTGGCACTGGGTGTTCCTGGGCGTGGTGGGACTGGTTATTCCCGCGCTCGCCATGGTGGTGCCGGCCATGCGTGGCATGGCGTCTGCCGACTCCAAGGAACCCGTGCCGTGGGCATTCGGGCGCATTGGTTGGGCAGCGCTGGCCGCACTGACTGTCCTTGCACTGAACCTGTCCGCGGAAGTACTTGGCTTCGGCGTGGCGATTGCCGCCGTCGCGCTTGTCCTCGCGCTGATCGCCGTGCGTCCGCTGGTTCCACGCGGGACCCTGACGGCACGGCGGGGGCTTCCCAGCGTCATCCTGTCCCGTGGGCTCGCGTCAGCGGCGTTCTTTGGTGCCGAGGTTTACCTGCCGTACCTGCTGACCGAGCGTTACGCCTTCACACCAACTTTCGCCGGGTTGACCCTCACGGGTGCGGCGCTGGCCTGGGCGGGCGCCTCTGCTTTGCAGGGCCGGCTTGGTTCCCGGTTGGCTGACGCGTACGCCGTGAGGACGGGCGCCATCCTGGTGCTCGCGGCCATTGCGCTTGCCTTCGTTACGGCCGCATTGAGCCTCACGCCCGCAATCGCCATTGCCGGCTGGCTCTTCGCCGGCTTTGGCATGGGCCTCATGTACCCGCGGCTGAGCGTCATGACCCTTGCCCTCTCCACCCCGGACAACCAAGGCTTCAACAGTGCTGCGATGTCCATCTCCGATTCCCTCGGCGGTGCGCTGTCCCTCGCCGCTACGGGACTGGTCTTCGCGGCATTTACGACGACGGACTCGTTTGCGGCGGTCTTCGCACTGACGGCGATCATCGCCGTCGTCGGGGTGGTGGTGGCGCCGCGCGTCGCCGCCCGCACGGTGTCATCCGGTGCCCGGGACGGCGAACCCGAGCTCTCCCTCACCCAGCCCAACTAAGGACAGCAAACGTCGCACTGAGGGCTCAGAAGAACGTTTGCTGTCCCCCAGTTGGGGGCCCGCTGCAAGGGGTGGCCCTCAAACACTGCTAGAATGGGATCACTTGATGTGCGGTGACGCCCTGAATGTTCGCTCGCAAGAGCGCAATGCAGGGCATTTTTCATGTGAGAGGCACATCCTGCGTCGATGAACGCGTTCCATTTGGTCCCGGCCAACGCTGCTGCAGCGAACCGGTAGACCACCTGACTTTTCCTCGGCGAACCCCTGGCCCAACCGGCGTCGGGGGCCGATGTCCGTCACTGGACACCGCCCGAAAGACATGAAGTACATGACTACTTTTGCTGCCCTTGGCACGCCCAAGGCAATCGTCGAATCCCTCGCTGCAAACGGCATCGAAGAGGCATTCCCCATCCAGGTCAAGACCCTGCCGGACACGCTGGCAGGCCGCGACGTCCTGGGCCGTGGCCGCACCGGCTCCGGCAAGACCATCGCCTTCGCCATCCCGCTCGTAGCCCGTTTGGCCGAGCGCGAAGCCGGCTACTTCCGCAAGCCGGGCCGTCCCATGGGCCTGGTCCTCGCGCCGACCCGTGAGCTGGCAACCCAGATCAACGCCACGGTTGAGCCGCTGGCCAAGGCCATGGGCCTGAACACCACAGTGATCTACGGTGGCATCTCCCAGGCACGTCAGGAGAAGGCCCTGCGTGCCGGCGTCGACATCGTCATCGCCTGCCCCGGCCGCCTCGAAGACCTGATCCGCCAGCGCATCCTGACCCTCGAATCCGTCGAGGTGACCGTGCTGGACGAGGCCGACCACATGGCGGACCTGGGCTTCCTCCCCGTGGTCAAGAAGCTCATGGACATGACCCCCAAGCAGGGCCAGCGACTGCTGTTCTCGGCAACGCTGGACAACGGCGTTGACAAGCTGGTCAGCCGTTACCTGTCCAACCCGCTGACCCACTCCGTGGACGATCCGCAGGCCGCGGTGACCACAATGGAACACCACGTTTTCGTGGTCAATGACCAGACCGTCAAGAAGCAGCTCATCGTCGAACTGGCCTCCGGCGCAGGCCGCCGCGTGCTCTTCATGCGCACCAAGCACCACGCCCGGAAGCTCGCCAAGACCCTCACGGATGCCGGTATCCCCGCCGTGGACCTGCACGGAAACTTGTCGCAGAACGCCCGCGACCGCAACCTTGCCGAGTTCTCCAGCGGCGACGTGCGCGTCCTGGTGGCCACCGACGTCGCAGCCCGCGGCGTGCACGTTGACGACGTCGAACTCGTTATCCACGTGGACCCGCCCACAGAGCACAAGGCGTACCTGCACCGCTCCGGGCGTACGGCACGCGCAGGTTCCGACGGCACCGTGGTCACGCTGACCCTCCCGGACCAGCAGCAGGACGTCAAGAAGCTCATGCGTGCAGCGGGTGTGGATGTGTCGTTCGAACGCGTCACCGCCAGCTCCCCGCTGGTCGCCGAGCTCGTGGGCGAGGTCGCGGACAAGGTCGATCCGCGCACCCGCGCCGCGCTGCTTGCGGCCAAGCTCCCCCAGCAGGGCGGCGGAACGTCCACCGGAGCCAACGCCCAGCGCAAGCGCGCCCGCCGTTCCGGCCAGGCTGCACCCACCGCTGGCGGACGCGGTGGCCGTGGTGGTCGCGGCAAGGTCGCGGCCGAGCCGGTGCGCACGGACCTCCCGCGTGCCGAGCGCCGCGCGGCAATGAACGACGACGTCGCCCGCAACTCCCGCGGTCGCGGCAAGTCGGGTGCCACGCACCGCAACGACGTTCCCGGCTCGCAGGGGCAGAACGGCCGCAGCGGTCGTCCGGCAACGGGCCAGCGGGCAACCGGTGGACAGCGTTCGGCTTCGGCTCCGCGTTCTGCCTCGGCCACTACGACGCGCAGCAGCGGAAACAAGGCCGTGTGGTCGTCGAACACTGGCGGGACTTCGGGTGGCTCGTACGGTTCGGGGAACTCCGGAAACTCCGGTCGTGGGGGATCCGGCTCGGGTCGTCCGGCCCGCAGTGGTCCGCGCCGTGCTTCGGCTCCGGCGTCGAACGAACGCCGCAGCCGCTAGGTCCCCGCAGGTTCCCTCGCCCCGCAAGCTCGGCCAGGGAACCCCTGCCTGCGTGGGCCCTGCTTTGGAAGGCCCGCTCAACATCCCCGCCGCCTCCCTGACTTCGCAAGCTCAGTCAGGGAACCGGGCGGCGTGGGCCCTGCTAAGGAATGGCGCGCGGAGCAGGCCCCGCAAGTGTGGGGATCACCAGCCCCTGGCGCGCCACTCCTCCAGGTGTGGCCGCTCGGCACCGAGGGTGGTGGGCAGCCCATGTCCAGGGTGGACCACCGTGTCATCCGGGTAGGCGTCGAACAGCCGTTCCGTCACGTCGTTCAACAGTGACGTGAAGCGTGCGGAATCGTTCTGTGTGTTGCCGACACCGCCTGGAAACAACGAGTCCCCACTGAAGATGTGGGCCGGCCCCTCCGGATCCTGGTAGACGAACGCGATCGACCCAGGCGTATGCCCGCGCAGGTGGACCGCCCGGATCTCGAAGTCGTCGAACCGCTCAACGTCGCCGTGACCAAGGCGGACATCCACCGGAACGGGCAGCGCATCGGCGTCGTCCGCTCCTGCTGAGGTGGTAGCCCCGGCAACCTTCACCAGTTCCGGGAGTGCCCTCACGTGGTCCCAGTGCTGGTGGGTAGTGGCGATCCGGAGCAGTTTGGTGGGCTCGGACGCGTCGGCCGCGCTGTCCTCGAGAAGCTGTTGGATGGCCGGAAGGTCGTCGGCGGCGTCGATCAGCAACTGCGCCCCGGTCGACTTGGACGTCAGCAGGTACACATTGTTGTTCATTTCGCTGACCGAAATGCTCCGGATGGTGACCTCACGCAGTGAGTGAATAAGCGAGTCCATGGATTCAGCCTACGTTGTTGGCTTCGCGGCCTTGCGACACCCAGTTGGGGTCGGCAGAGCGTGAACCCACGACGGCGGCAGCCGCCTGGTCGAGTACCTCCAGGTGCGCTTCACCCAACTCCAGGGACAGCGCCCCCAGGTTCTCGTCGATCCGCTGCGTTTTGCGCGTGCCGGGGATGGGAACCACGGGGATGCCGAGGCGATCGCCTTGGCTGAGCAACCAGGCGAGGGCCACCTGGGCGGGAGTTGCGTCCAGTTGCCCGGCTACGTGGCGGACCGCTGCCACCACGGCCTGGTTGGCATCAAGGGCACCTTCGCCGAAGCGCGGGATCTTGTGTCGGAAGTCGTTATCGCCCAAGTCGCTGGCGCTTACGGTTCCCGTGAGGAACCCGCGGCCCAGCGGTGAATATGGCACAAAGCCAACCCCCAGTTCCTTGGCTGCAGGAACAACATGCTGTTCAACATCCCGGCTCCAGATGGACCATTCGCTCTGGACCGCGGCAATGGGATGCACGGCATGTGCTTGCCGGAGTTCCTCGGCTGTCACTTCGGACAGGCCGAGGTACCGGACCTTGCCCTCACGGACCAGCTCCGCCATGGCCTCCACGGTTTCCACAATCGGAACGCGGAGGTCGCGGCGGTGCAGGTAGTAGAGGTCAATGACGTCAGTGTCCAGGCGGCGGAGGCTCGCTTCCGCTGCCTGCTTGACGTAGGGAGCATCCCCGCGGACGCCCGTGTATCCGTCCGCGGGGTTGCCCTCGATTCCGAATTTGGTGGCCAACTGGATCTCGTCGCGGCGTTCCTTGAGGAGCTTGCCTACAAGTTCTTCATTGCTTCCCGCGCCATAGACATCGGCAGTGTCGATGAACGTGATACCGGCATCCACCGCGTGCCGGAGGGTTTTCAAGCCCTCCTCAGGCTCGATGCCGCCGTAGACCGGGGTGAGCGCCATGCCGCCAAATCCGAGTGGGCTCACGGTAAGGCCGTCGCCGAGTTGAACTGCGTTCATGAAGATCTCCAATGCGTTCGGGTGCTCTTGAAGGCGTGAACCCGAGGGCGCGCTGGGGTATTCCTGCGTCTCATGTGAGCACCGCCCGGCCTCGCCCGCTCTCGCCGGGCCTCGCCCGCTCTCGCCGGGCCTCGCCCGCTCTCGCCGGGCCTCGCCCGCTCTCGCCGGGCCTCGCCCGCTCTCGCCGGGCCTCGCCCGCTCTC
>NZ_JBIVGD010000009.1:0-22011 GCF_044748465.1 Paenarthrobacter sp. NPDC089988 | reverse complement strand
CTCGCCGGGCCGATTCGATGGCCCGCTGCGCACTGTGCCGTGCGAGCGGCATGATGCGCAGCGAGCCATCTAAACGGATGGAGGCCCGGCGCGTGCGGGACCCTACTCGGAATCCGTTCCGGTCTTCTGGGCTGGCAGCGCCTTCAAACCCGCAGCACAGCCAACGATTCCGGCAATGAACAGCAACTTCAACGGGCTGGCCGGTTCAACACCGGTAATCATGGCCCAGCCAACAGTCAGCGCTGCGCCGATGCCCACCCAGACGGCGTAGGCCGTGCCCAAGGGAATGCGCTTCACAGCAATGCCCAGGCCGATCATGCTCAGTGTTGCTGTCACAGCGAAGACCAGTGTTGGAACAAGCTGGGTAAAACCGTTGGAGAGCCCCAACGCAGTTGCCCAGACGGCCTCGAGGATGGCCGAGGCCAGCAGGATGATCCAGAAAATGCCGGACTTGGACTGCCCGGACTTCGCCGCTCCCGTCGCCGTAGCAGCGGCAGTTTCACGATTCGTGTTCGCCGTCATGGCTACGCCACCACCTTCAGGCCAACCACGCACGCGCCAATGCCTGCGAGCAGCAGGAGGCGGGCCGCCGTCGGACGTTCAACCTTGGTGACCATGGCGTAAGCGGAGGTCAGCACCACGCCGACGCCCACCCACACCGCATAAGCCGTACCCGTGGGAATGGATTGCATGGCGATCGCGAGACCGCCGGTGCTGGCGATGACCGACACCAGGAAAACGATGGTGGGGACGGGCTTTCGGAAGCCTTTGGAACGGTGGAGGGCTGCGGCCCAGACAGCCTCAAGCGCTCCGGAAAGAATGAGGATCAACCACGACATGACTTTTCCTTTGGCCAGTCTTGTCGCGTGCCGGGTACTGAACCGTCGTCCGGAGGTTCCAGAGCCGAACCTTGATTCCTAGGCTAGCAACTCCCCAAGGGTGTGGCCACCTCTGGTGGCAAAAGTCACCACTCAGACGTGGTCGATGGATATGACGGCCACGAACCCGCGGCCGGAAATCTCGGGGCTGCGGACGTCGGAGCCAACCACTGCGTCGTAGCGGGAGAGTTCCACCGGTTCCTCGACGACGGCAGCCGGCTTGGCGCCGTCGTCGGGCGTTTCCTCTGCTGCCGCGCCGGGCGCAACGCTGGCTTTGCCCTCCAGCAGAACCGCGAACTGGCCCTCGAAAACGGGATGTGGGCGTTTCTTGGAAAGCTCGACGATCGACGCGAAGCCCTTGAACTTGTCGGCGCGGGCAATGATGTTAAGGTCCCGGATGTCGCCGGTGGGCAGCGTGGCCGAGGACGGGGCTTCGCCCGAGAAACGGAACGGCCGGTACTTCTCCAAGGGGTGCTCGGTGCCGTCCACGGTGAGGAGCATCAAGTCGCCGTCGATGATGGTCAGGACCCGTTCCATGCCCGGAAAGTTGGAGAAGTCGCCGGCTTTGGCAACGTCGGCGATGCTAAGCCGCCAGTCCCACGCGCCATCCTGCGCCGACGCGGCCTTCGGGTGGCTCGCGATCTCGCGGGTCACACCGCCCCCGTTGCGCCACGGTTCGGGATGGATGTCGGCAAAGCGGATGATCTCCATCCGTCCAGCGTAGTGGTCGGGTGCGGTTCAACAATGGGCCATGTGACTTGCTAACGTCATAAGGGGATTGTTGGGCGCGTATCGGCTGGAGGCACGGAATGTTCGTTAAAGTGTGTGGTTTGAGCACACCCGAATCCGTTCGCGAAGCCGTTTCCGCGGGCGCCGACGCGGTGGGTTTCGTCCTCACGGCCAGCCCGCGCGAAGTCAGCCCGGAGACCGTCCGTTCGTTGCTGCCCTTGGTGCCCTCCGATGTTACGGCTGTCGGCGTCTTCCGCCACGAGACCGCTGCCGATGCCATCGCCATCGCGCAGGCGGCAGGCCTGTCTTGGGTTCAGCTGCATGGTCACCGGACCGCCGCCGACGTCAAGGAAGTGCACGACGCCGGGATGCGGCTCATCCGCGCCGTCACCATGAGTGCCTCCCCGGAAGAGTTCGGTGATCTGGGCGAGGAACTGTTCCTGATCGACGCCGCCGTGCCCGGTTCGGGGGAGGCCTGGGACTACGCATCCGTGCGTGAAAAGGGTCTGGCCGGCCGTTCCTGGCTGCTCGCCGGTGGCCTGGAACCGGGCAACGTTGCTGCCGCTGCTTCCGCGGCCGGTGCCTGGGGCGTGGATGTTTCTTCCGGAGTCGAGTCCTCCCGCGGGGTGAAAGACCTGGCCAAGGTCCGGGCCTTCGTCGAAGCCGCCAAAGCCTAACGCCCCCTTTCCCCCCGACCCCATCCGACGCTCTCTCACCGAATCGCCTGTTTTTGGGCACGCTCTCTCACCGAATCGCCTGTTTTTGGGGACGCTCTCTCACCGAATCGCCTGTTTTTGGGGACGCTCTCTCACCGAATCGCCTGCTTTTGGGGGCGCTCTCTCACCGAACCGCCTGCTTTCGGGCGCGCTCTCTCACAGGTGGCGCTTACGCGAGCGTTGCATCCAACTTGTCGAATGAGGTGCCCCAGCCGTCCCGTGTCATTTCCACCCACTCTTCCGATGCAAAGGGCCCCTGGGTCAGGTGCATGCGGGTGCGGCTGCCGCCGAGATCTTCGAATTCGAGGTGCATCTCTTCGTATTCGTGGTCGGCGTCCGGGGCGGCTTTGGCCGTTGCGACCAGCAAGCCCGGTTCGTCCAGTTGCGTAATGACGGCTTCAATGGGGGCCTCCTGCGGGCCGTTCTCATCCGTCCAGACCATGACCACTTGCCAGACTCCACCGACTCTGGGTTCGACGATGATCTTGTCCCGCGGAGCATCTACTTCCACGGGTCCAAACCATTTGGTGAGCTGGTCCGGTTCCATCCAAGCCTCGAACACTTTCTCGCGCGGGGCGTCGAAATCCCGGGTCAGGCTAAGGGTGTGCTGTGCTGTGCTCATGGTGGTCCTCCGTGCGTGGTTCATGGATGCAGCTGCGCATCGCAGGCGGCGCTGGTAGGACCGAGTCTAGGCCGAAGCCCGGCCCAAACCGACGCGCTATCTCCAAATCGCCCGAAACTCGGAACGCTCTGTCATCTTGGCCGCACCGCATTGAGCACAGTGAGGGAGCGTCCACCGGGGAGGGGGTGTTTGGTGAGAGAGGATCCGGTGGGAGGGGGTGTTTGGTGAGAGAGGATCCGGTGGGAGGGGGTGTTTGGTGAGAGAGGATCCGGTGGGAGGGGGTGTTTGGTGAGAGAGGATCCGGTGGGAGGGGGTGTTTGGTGAGAGAGGAAGTCAGGGGCGAGTCAGGGCAGACCCCTAGGCTCTTGGACGGTCCGACACGAGAGAATGGTGACTATGAAAACTCTGCTCAACATCATTTGGCTGGTTTTTGGCGGCTTCTGGCTCGCCCTCGGTTATTTCGCCGCGGGCATCATCTGCTGCGTCCTCATCGTGACCATTCCGTGGGGCATTGCCTCATTCCGCATCGGCGCGTACTGCCTGTGGCCGTTCGGCCAGATGGTGGTGGAAAAGCCCGGCGGCAGCGGAGTGTTCGCTTTGCTGGGCAACGTCATCTGGTTGTTGGTGGCCGGCATCTGGATCGCGATCGGCCACGTGGTCACCGCGGTGGCCATGGCCCTGACAATCATCGGAATCCCGCTGGCCATCGCGAACCTGAAGTTGATCCCGGTTTCCTTGATGCCGCTCGGCAAGCAGATCGTGCCCACCAACCGTCCGTTCGTCAGCACCTACCGCTGAGGCGACAGGCCCTACGAGGCATCAACGCTTCCGGTGCGCAGCCCGAACCGGAAGCGTCGCTCCGAACGGAACCTCCCGCCGTCGGACTCCACCGCGAACGTGAGTTCCAGCGTGTCCGCCAGCAGGTCCGATTCCGTGATGGTGTAACTCGGCGTGAAGTAGAGGGAGTGCTCACCCGGCTCCAGGCGCGTGGCCGGGAAATCGTTCCGGTGCGGTCCGAGAAGTACGACGTCGGCAAGCGGCTCAGTGCCGCTGTTGCGGACGCGTCCGGTGAAGGCCAGGATGTCCCCGGCCTTGTACCCGGGAATGATGGCGCCGTAGTTGAGGTCCTGTGCTTCCCGCGTGCCCAGTACCTGGTCCTGGCCGGCGTACCCCTGGCCGATTTCCTTCCACGTCTGGACGTCCCACTCGCCATCGCTGTTTGACGGTATGACGTGGAATGCACCGGCGTTCTGCCAGCGTGCCGGCCTGCCCGGGGTGATGGAGCGCAGTTCCATGTGGAAGGTGAGCGGATTCTCCGCACGGGTCAGGGTACCCGGAGCGGACGCGAGTCGAGAGACCAGTTGGTCCGCGGGAACCGAAGCGAACACGATCTCGCGATATCCCTGCCGCTCGTAGAGGACGCCAACGTTGCCATCGGGAAGCCGAGTGGCCGTGGAGTACGCGGAACTGCCCTCGCACAGGACCAGCTTGGCCGGCCAGGTGGCACCGTTGTCCGGGGAGAGGCTGAGCACGGTGTTGCGGCGAAGATGCGGGTCCTGGTTGTTGGTGGCGATGAGCCAATGCGAGGTATCTGCCTCGGATGGCAATTGGACAAGTGGCAGCCCGTCAAACCTGGTCAGGGATCCGTTGTCGCTGGGATCGGGCAGGTCCGGCACCGCCGTCAAGGGTCCCCAGGTCTGTCCGCCGTCCTCCGAGATCGCGGCGAGGCGGCATGGCGTGGCCCGGGAGTGCAGCAGCAACCGCCCGTCGGCAAGGCACACCACCTTGTTCTCGTTGGGCCCCGCACCGTCAGGACCCGTGCCGACCAGCGCGCCGAGTGTCCAGGTTTCTCCATGATCGTCGCTGAGGGCGGAGGCGGCCATGATTTCCCCGTCCACCAAGAGGACGTACTGCTGTACCAAGCGTCCTTTGAAAGGTCCGGTGTGAATCTGGATGCCTTGGCCGGCCGCGGCGAACAACCCGGTGGTACCACTGTGAACCGGCTTGAGTGATGCGGTGAGCCGCCGGTGATGCCAGGTCCCGCCGTCGTCGTCTGAATAGCTGACGTCGGCATGTTGGATGGCGTCGTCTGGCTCCAGTCCGGCCACCGCTTCGAAGAAGCCTGCGTGTGTTCCGGCGGCGTGGAACATGAAGATCCGTCCCGTGTCCGCATCAACCAGGAGGCTGGGATCGCCGTAGCCGTTCAGCCCGACGCCGGTGCGAACCACCTGTTGTTCGCTCCACGTGGCGCCGTTGTCCCTGCTGCGGCGGAGCAGCAAATCGATGGTGTTGGGCAGGTCGTCCAGGTTGGGCCTGCCGTCGTACGCCGCCAGGATGGTCCCCGCCGTGCTGACGGCGAGGGCAGGGATTCGGTACTGCCGGTAGCCTCCGACGCCGCGGACAGCGAGGACGTGTTCGACGGATGGGCGGGCCTGTGGAGCGTGGAGGTAGGAGGTCACACCTCCTAGTGTAGGGCCGATCGAGAAGCCCCGACGCGACGCTCTCACCGAGGACGGCAGTTGCCGTTGCGGCGCTCCCGGCCCGGTCTTGGGAGTTCGCTCAGGCAAGTTCCGCGGTGAGGTTCCGGCGGGCGGCGTCCAGCCAGAGGGCCTTCGCGCGGTCGCCGTGGAACAGCGGGTCCAAGCCCAACAAGTGACGCACGACGGCGGCACGCCCCTTCGCGAAATCGGCGTCGCTGACGTGGGCGTAGTCTTCGCGGACGGCCGCCACATACTTGGCATAGGACTGTTCGTCGCCTCCTAGCACGGACAGATCCGCATCGCAGAGGAGGGCTCCGGCGTGGTCGCCCGGCTCGGGACTGTGCGTGTCCGTCAGCCGGACCAGGCGCGCTACCTCGGCTACATCCGACGGTGCCAGGCCAGCGGCGGTCAGGCGGTCTTCGGCGAGTCGCGCCGACTCCTCCTCGTCCTGGCCCGCAACCCCTTCATAGACGGCATCGTGGAACCACGCAGCGAGGGCAACAGTGCGGGCCGGCAATGCTGGGTCGGTCAAGGTGTCCAGGGCCTCAAGCACGGCCAAGAGGTGCGTGCGGCTGTGATACTTGCGGCCGTCCTCGCCCCACCGCTCCAGCAACTCCAAGCCGAGTTCCTCGTGGCCGGGGTACGTGCTGTTCCAGCGCTCCATCAAGGGCACAGTGAGGGCCTTGCTGCGTTCTCGGGCCGGGATTCGCAGTCCGCTGGCGATGAGTTTGCGGACCAGGACACGTGCCTCAACAGGGATGGCACCTGCCTTGACCAGATCGTCGTACCGGCGCTCAGGAACGTCGTAATGGTCGCCGTCGAAAGCCCGTTCCGGCACACCTGCCGCCTCTGCGAATGCGTGCAGCTCATCGAGCGACTTGTCCGAGACCAAGTGGGAGAAATGTGTCCCGTGGGCGGGCCAGAGGGGAGGGTCGACGTAGATGGCCATGGGCAAAGTGTAGTCCCGGATTTGGGCAGCCAAGGGTGGACTGATCCTTCCCAGTTGCCGGCCATCGGGGCGTGTCTACCGCCAACCACCGCCCCGGAAACGCAGGCTTCTCTGCCCGGGCTGATCACGGCAACTGGGAAGGAGTCTTAGTGCTCTGCCGGAAGGATGTTCTGGTTCCCCCTGAACGTGTTGTCGGGATCGAATTGCGCCTTGACCTTGGAGAGCCGCCGGTAATTTTGCTCGCCGTAGGCCGCGATGATGCGGTCCTGCCCTTCGTCGCCGATGAAGTTCAGCCATACGCCACCGCTCGTGTGGGGAGCGATGTCCTGCCTGAACTGTTTCACCCACGCCTTGGCTTCCTGCCCTCCCTCCGGGGTTTCCGCAAGGCCGAACGGATGGCTGACCCAGGCTGCGCCACGGTTCAACAGCGGGGTGTTCTCCGCCGCGGGGCCGGCCACCGCACCGCCCCAGCGGCCGATGAGCTGCTGTGAATGCGCTCCCGGGAGCCTGCGGGCCGAGTCAACCAGGATGTCCAGCGCCTCGTCGCTGAGTTCGTCGTGGTAGTCGGCGCTCCAATAGTTGTAGTGGCCGGGAGGATCGTCGATCATGCACTGGAAATCGGCGTACCCCATGGGGCCAACCAGGTCCACCGACGGGCCCAGTTCCTTGAAGGGCTTTGCGTGCTCTTCGCCCGCCTCCACGTCCCCGGCATACACATAGGCCATGCCAACAGCCAACTTGCCCACCATGTCCTCCGGAATGAACTCCTCCGGTGGAGCGGTCAGATACACGAGCGCCGTGCCAACCTGGTCCGGCGCGTCCAGCGCCAGTTGTCGGTAGGCCCTGGACAAATCCGTGGCCGCCTCACCGGGGAACAACGTCAATCCCGCCATGACCGTCGGGCCCAGATCGTGCAGTTGGAAGGTGAAGGACGTAGCCACTCCGAAGTTGCCGCCACCCCCGTGCAACGCCCAGAAGAGGTCCGGATTCTCGTGTTCGCTCGCCGTCACCATGTCGCCGGAAGCAGTGACCAGGTCGACGGAGATCAGGTTGTCGCAGGCGAACCCATAGGCCCGCTCGAGCCACCCCGAGCCGCCGCCCAGCGTAAAGCCGGAGACCCCCGTCGTCGAGGCCCGGCCACCCGTGACCGCCAATCCGTGCTGCTGCGTGGCCCGGTCAAACTCGCCCCACGTGAGCCCGCCGCCGGCCGTAACAGTCTTGGCTTCCGGGTCCACGCTCAGGGACTTCATGGGACGGACGTCGATCACCAGCCCGCCCTCGTTGGTGGACATGCCGGCCACCGAGTGCCCGCCCGATCTGACCGCCACTTCCAGGTTGTGGTTGCGGGCATACTGCAGCGCCTCTGCCACCTCGCCGGGACTGGAACACCTGGCGATCACGGCCGGCCTGCGGTCGATCATCGCATTGAAGAGTTTCCGGGTTTCGTCATAGTCCGGATTGTCCGGACGGATCCATTCCATGGGACGCTCCTTCGCGCCTGAGACTCTCTCCCTAGAACAGGTTACGGCTGGCGTCCCCGGTGGGCCATGGGTAATGCTTACGGATCGCTTTCGCTTCCTTCCGGACGCGTACGACGGCGGTGCGCTTACGACGCCGGTGCGCGCCACGTGGTGCCCTCGCGCCACTTCACGCCCGGCGCTCCCGTAGTAGCGGTAGCCCTCGGCGCCAACGGGTGCGATGCCGCGACGTAAGGGGTGCGCAGGGCGGAACGCGGATCTACTCCCGGTACATGCGTTCCGCGTACGCCGGCCCGTAATAGGCTTCGAGATCCTCCAAGGGCGTCTCCGGCTGGACGTAGGTCTTGGAAAGCGAGGCGATGGACGGCAAGCCCGTGCTGTCCCATGAGTCCGGTTCCCACAACCCGCTGCGCATGAAGGCCTTGCCGCAGTGGGTGAAGACCTCGTCCACACTGACCACGATGGCAACCCGCGGACGGTGGCCCTTGACCACCATGTGATCGAAGAAGTCCGCATCCCGGATCAGCTGGGCCGTTCCGTTGATGCGCAGGGTGTCGGTCCGTCCTGGAACCACGGAGAGGATCCCCACGTTCGGGTTCTCCAGGATGTTGCGGAATCCGAAGGCGAGCTTGTTGCCGGGCCTTTCCGGGATAGCGATCGTGAAGTCGTCCAGGACGTGGATGAATCCGGCAGGGTCACCCTTGGGTGAGGCGTCGACGCCACCCTGGGCGTCCGCCGTCGAAATCACGCAGAAGGGGCTGGCAGCGAGCCACCGCCGGTCGAAGTCGCTGAGCGAAGTCCGCACCTTGCGTCGAACGCGTTCGAGGGGGAGGCCGATCAATTCTTCCAACTCGTGCACCGAAGCGATGGGTTCCATGTGCCCCAGCCTACTTTCCCTGGGCCCTTCCGGATCTTGTGGATCGGGGGCGCACCACTTTCCGCCATTCGCGGCCGTAAGCACGGGTGCGCCCGGCGGGTACGGGCGCGGAGGATTGCTGGAACGGGTGCGCTGGGCGGGAGCGGGCGCGATGGTTTGCTCGAACGGGGGCGCACCACTTTCCGCCATTCGCGGCCGTAAGCACGGGTGCGCGGGGCGCGTTCGGGTGCGGGGGTCTGCCGGAACGGGTGCGCTCGGCTGGGACGGGTGCGCTGGGCTCGCCAGCGTGAGTTGCACCGGGATGGCGCAAACCGGTGCTGGACAGCAGTTTCGCCGTGGGCAAACATGGAACTCAGTCGGACAAAATCCAAAGTTGAGCGTAGTAGACTCAACTCTGTAATCCTTGGTTCTACTCCAGAAAGGGAGCTCTCTTTGGACGTCAAATTCACCACCAAAAGCCAGGAGGCCCTTTCTGCGGCCGCCATGAATGCCTCCACCGCGGGAAACCCGCAAGTGGAGCCCGCACACCTTTTGAAAGCCCTCATGGACCAGCGGGAGGGCGTCGCGGTAGCCCTCCTCCGGGCAACGGGTGCCGATCCGGACGCCGTGAGCGTGCAGGCAAGTTCCGCCATCAAGGCGCTGCCGTCGTCGTCGGGCAGTTCCGTCCAGCAGGCGCAGTTGTCGCGCCAGTCCATGCAAGCCATCCAGGCCGCCCAAGCTGACGCCGACAAGCTCGGCGATTCCTTTGTCTCAACCGAGCACCTGCTGCTGGGACTCTCGGCCGGAAGTGACGCCGTCGGGAAGTTACTGCGCGACGCCGGCGCCTCCCATGAGGCGCTTCTCGCCGCCCTGCCGGGTGTCCGGGGCGACCGCAAGGTTAATTCACCGGACCCGGAAAACACGTTCCAGGCCCTGGAGAAATTCGGAACCGACCTGACCGCAGTTGCCCGGTCCGGAAAGCTGGACCCGGTGATCGGCCGCGACAGTGAGATCCGGCGCGTGGTCCAGGTGCTGAGCCGCCGCACCAAGAACAACCCCGTGCTGATTGGTGAGCCCGGCGTTGGCAAGACGGCCGTCGTCGAAGGCCTGGCGCAACGCATGGTGGCCGGCGACGTCCCCGAAAGCCTGCGCGGGAAGACCCTCATCGCCTTGGATCTGGCTTCCATGGTGGCGGGCGCCAAATACCGCGGCGAATTCGAGGAACGCCTGAAGGCTGTGCTGGAGGAGATCAAGAACTCCAACGGGCAGATCGTCACCTTCATCGACGAGATCCACACGGTGGTCGGTGCGGGCGCAACCGGCGAGAGCGCCATGGACGCAGGCAACATGCTCAAGCCGATGCTGGCCCGTGGCGAGCTCCGCCTGATCGGTGCCACCACCTTGGACGAGTACCGCGAGAACATCGAGAAGGACCCGGCCCTGGAGCGTCGGTTCCAGCAGGTCTACGTGGGCGAACCGAGCGTGGAAGACACCATCGGCATCCTCCGTGGGCTCAAGGAACGTTACGAGGCGCACCACAAAGTGGCCATCGCCGACTCCGCCCTGGTTGCAGCAGCCACGCTCTCCAACCGCTACATTTCCGGCCGCCAACTCCCGGACAAAGCCATTGACCTGGTGGACGAAGCCGCATCGCGCCTCCGCATGGAGATCGACTCCGCACCAGAAGAGATCGACCAACTCCGCCGCGCCGTGGACCGCCTGACCATGGAGGAACTGGCACTCCAAGGCGAGAGCGACCCTGCCTCCGTGGAGCGGCTGGCCGCCCTGCGCGCGGACATGGCGGACAAGAAGGAGAACCTCGCGGCGCTCAATGCGCGTTGGGAGGCTGAGAAGGCCGGACTGAACCGCGTGGGTGACCTGAAGGCCAAGATCGACGAGCTGCGTTCGGCTGCCGAGAAGCACCAGCGCGAAGGTGACCTCGAATCGGCGTCGCGCATTCTGTACGGCGAGTTGCCCGCGCTGGAACGCGAGCTCAACGCCGCTGCCGAAGAGGAATCGGCGCGCAGCGATTCAGAGCCTGAGCTGATGGTGGCAGAGGAAGTCACGGCCGACGACATTGCCGAGGTCATTTCGGCATGGACAGGAATTCCCGCGGGCCGCATGCTGCAGGGGGAGTCCCAGAAGCTGCTGCACATGGAAGCCGAGCTCGGGAAGCGCCTGATCGGCCAGTCCAAGGCTGTCCATGCTGTGTCCGACGCTGTCCGCCGTGCCCGCGCCGGCATCAGCGACCCCAACCGTCCCACGGGCTCGTTCCTGTTCCTCGGCCCGACGGGCGTCGGCAAGACGGAACTGGCCAAAGCCTTGGCCGACTTCCTCTTCGACGACGAGCGCGCCATGATCCGGATCGACATGTCCGAGTACGGCGAGAAGCACTCGGTGGCACGCTTGGTGGGTGCCCCTCCGGGATACGTCGGTTACGAAGAGGGCGGCCAGCTCACCGAAGCGGTTCGGCGGAGGCCGTACTCGGTGGTGCTGTTGGACGAGGTTGAGAAGGCCCACCCCGAGGTGTTCGACATCCTCCTGCAAGTGCTCGACGACGGCCGCCTCACCGACGGCCAAGGCCGCACCGTGGACTTCCGCAACACCATCCTGGTGCTGACCTCCAATTCGGGCAGCCAGTTCCTGGTGGACACCACTCTCGATGCCAAGGCCAAGCGCGAAGCCGTCATGGCCGTGGTCCGGGCATCCTTCAAGCCGGAGTTCCTGAACCGACTCGATGAGATCGTCCTGTTCGATCCCCTCTCGGTGGAGGAGCTCGCGCGGATCGTGGAGTTGCACGTCGCCGAACTGACCAAGCGGCTGCGCGACCGCCGGCTCACCCTCGAAGTGACCGACGGCGCCCGGGCATGGCTCGCGATGTCCGGCTACGATCCCGCGTACGGTGCCCGGCCGTTGCGTCGCTTGGTGCAGCGCGAGATCGGCGATCGCCTGGCCAAGGAAATCCTTGCCGGCGACATCAGCGACGGGGACACGGTCCTGGTTGACACGGCGGCCGATGTGGACGAACTCACCATCGAGGGGCTTGAGTCCTTGGACCTCGACGGCGGCATGCCGGCGGGCACAGGGCTCTCTGTCCGAAGGAAGTAGGCTGCTGACTGCTTCGGGAGCAGCCAGAGTGGCTACTTCCGGAGCAGGTCTTCCTTAAGGGTGCCGCCCGTGTTCACCACGATGAAGCAGTCAACCCTGCGATCCCCGCGGTCCCAGCTGCTTTGGCTCGGATAGACGTTCTGCTGGAGCAGATTGGTGTAGTTGTCCACGGCGTCGTTGAACTTGATGCTTTTGCATACCTCGCGGCCCTTGTCCCGGAGGGCGTTGGTGCCGGGGAAGGAATCATCCTGGGCATAGGTGTGGATGGCGCCCAGCTGGGCCGTGTGCTCGGTATCGCATGCAACAGCCTTGGCCTTGGTGGCGTTGGGATCGAAGTCCGCAAAGCAGTCGCCCACCTGGAAGTCCTTGGAGTCCGTGTCCCGTGGGAGCGGTCCCAAGGTCGCCGTCGGGGTGGGCGACGGGGCCACGGCCTCCGGGCGGGTGCCCAGGAGGTTCAGTAGTACCCAGATCACAACACCGATGAGAACCAGGACGCCCAGGACGATCCCGCCAATGACCAACCTCTGGCGTTTGACCGCGTCCGGGTGGTCGGGCTCCTGCTGGTAAGTGGGGTCTTGCCCGGCATACTCCGGCTGGGCAGGGTCGCTTGGCTGGTTCGGATAGACAGGCTGCCCGAAGGTTCCCTGCTGGGGAGGCAGGCCGTGCTGCGCTGGCGGGCCCTGCTGCGGGTAGCCGCCGGGTGGGGGAAAGGAATGCGGCGGGGAGAGGGGCTGTGGCGGAACCTGCGGCTGGTTGGGGTGCTCGGGTTCAGGAGGCACATTCGAGGCAGGCGGCACCTGTTCCTCGCCTGGCTCGTGCGATGAACCGTCACGGGGTGGAGTGTTGTCCTGGCTCATTCCAGTGGTGTGCCTTCCTGCTCTGACGCCGCATTGAGGCAGACTCTACCCAATTTTCGGGTGCATGGGAGGTGCCCTGAGCTGCTTTCGGGTGTTGAATGGCCCGGCGCGGCCCCCAGGTGGCACACAGGCACCCCGGAAACCATGTAATCTAGACATACGACAAATTGACCAAACATTCCGGGGCCTCACCGATAGCCAAGGTGACCACCTCCGGTCCAAGTACAAAAGGGGGTCACGCCATGGGGCGCGGCCGTCAAAAGGCAAAAGCTACCAAGCAGGCTCGGGACATCAAGTACTACTCCCCGAACACTGACTATTCGGCACTTGAGCGTGAGCTCACGGGCCCATCCAGTCGTGCAAAGAGCCACTTCCCCGAAGATCCCCCGGAGCCGGACTACTCGGCTTACGAGGACAAGTACGCGGAAGACGACGACGACGAGGTAGACACCCGCCGTCTCGGATAGCTGTCGCAACCAACAGGTGCCTTTGGGCACTGAGTTGCGTACCGCCGTCGTACATCATGGTTTGTTCGCGCATCATGCGATGCCGGAAATCTCTGAAGAAGGCCCGCAGGGCACGCCAGCCATTGGCGTACCCTGCGGGCCTTCCTCTTGCTTAAGATCCCAGCGCCCTTCGTTTGGTGATCTCCCACGATGTGGGGCCTGCTTTGCGTCCCAAAATCGGGAACTAGCGCGCAGAGCGGGCCTCACAACGTGGCGCATCCGTGATAAGTCAGGCCGGTCCGTTGTCCTTGTCAGACCCCGGTACTAAGTTGATGGGGGCGGGGGTTGATGGGGGACGAGGTTCAGCGAAAGGAAAGCCATGCCGGAGGTCGATCAGTACAAGCAGGGAACACCGTGTTGGGTGGACCTGTCCTCCACTGACATTGAGGTTTCCAGGAAGTTCTACGGCGAGCTTTTCGGTTGGGTGTTGGACGCCATGGACGCGGGCTCAGGCATGACGTACTTCATGGCCAAATTGAAGGGCCGGTACGTCGCGGGCGTGATGCAGCAAATGCCGGACGCCCCGGAAGGGATGCCGTCCTATTGGGCGAACTACATCGCCGTGGATTCCGTTGACGAGGCCGCCGAGCGGGCCGTCGCCGCAGGGGGAACCGTCCTCTTCCCTCCGGACGCCGTAGCTAATGCAGGCGGACGCATGTTCTTCGCAGCCGACCCCACCGGCGCCCAGATCGGTTTCTGGGAAGCCGGGAACCACCACGGTTCGGGGCTGGTGAATGAACCCGGCACCATGATCTGGAACGAACTACAGACCAACGATGTCCCCAAGGCGGTGAAGTTCTACGAGGAAGTGACGGGCAGCACCAGCAACGTCCGGCCCGCGGGTGATCTTCAGGAGTACACGGAGTTGGTGGTCGACGGCCGCGCTGTTGCCGGCGCGCTGAAGCTGCCCATCGAAGGGCTCTCGCCGTTCTGGATGACGTACTTCGCTGTTGAGGACGTTGACCGGAGCGTAGCCCACGCCGTGGAACTCGGCAGCCACGTGATCGCTCCCGCCTTCGACGTTCCCGGGATTGGACGGATGGCAGTGCTGATGGATCCGGCCGGCGCGGCGTTCAGCATCATGTCAGGCCTCAGCGCATGACCGCACGGACCCATTACGCCAGCGGAGAGCCATGCTGGGCGGACCTGCAGACAAGGGACGTTGCAGCGGCCAAGGACTTTTACGGGGCACTGTTCGGGTGGACCTTCAAGGACCTGCCTACCCCGGACGGTCGCAGCTACTCACAAGCCTTCATCGACAAGGACCTGGTGGCCGTCATCGCTCCACAGAACCCTCTCCAGGAAGCTGCGGGAACCCGCGGGCAATGGAACATCTACCTCGCCGCTACCGACGCCGAGGAAGTCGCCGAGGATGCCGCGCACGTTGGCGGAAAGCTCGAGTTCGGGCCTGAACAGGTGGCGGATACGGGAACACTGGCCTTCGTCGCGCCGCCGGGCGGTGGAACCACCGGCATCTGGCAGGCAGGAACCCACACGGGAAGCCATCGCTTCAACGAGGCCGGCGCCTTGGCATGGGCCGAGCTGCTGACCCCCGAGCCACAGGCGGCTGTGGCGTTCTTCCAGCAACTTTTCGCGTACGAGGTCACCGAGTATCCCCAGGACGACGGCGGCAGCTACTCCACGCTGATGGTCCGCGGTGACGAGGTGGCCGGGATTGTTCCTGCCGAAGACGGGGACGAAGCCGGCTGGCAGGTTTACTTCGGGGTCTCAGATCTCCGAGCGGCCGCCTACGCCGCTGCGGCCGCGGGCGGGGACGTGTTGGTTGAGCCGGAAGAATTTCCGGAAGAAGGCTCGCTGGCCACCATCCGGGATCCCCAAGGCGGAGTTCTCAGCCTCATCCAGATCGTTTCACCCAAGTAGGGGACAGCACATGTCGCTATGAGGCTCTATAGCGACATGTGCTGTCCCCTACTTGGAAAAGCGGGAGATGCAGAACGGCCCGGCAGCTGGTTTACAACTGCCGGGCCTTTCCTTCTTCGATTAATGCGCTTAGGCGTAGGCGTTCACCAAACGGACCGCGCCGCCGTCGACGCCCTTGGCACCCTGGACGTAGTCCGGGCCGGTCTTGTCGATGGAGTTCAAATCAGCGTCGGCAGCAACCGTACCCATGACCCACGACGGCAGGCCACGCTCGTTGAGGCGCGCCACGGCTGCGTCTGCGGCCTCGGGGGAGACGATCGCAACCATGCCCACGCCGAGGTTCAGCGTGCGCTCCAGGTCGGCCAGCGGGACGTTGCCCAGCTCGGAGACCAGCTTGAAGATCGCGGGGAGTTCCCACGTGGCGCGGTCAACGGTGGCTACCAGGCCCTGGGGGAGGACTCGGGCCAGGTTGGCTGCGAGGCCGCCGCCGGTGACGTGGCTGAAGCCGTGAACAGCGGCACCTGCGGAAACGGGGAAGGTCCGCGCGAGGTCCAGGCAGTCGGCGGCGTAGACGCGGGTGGGCTCAAGGAGTTCCTCGCCCAGGGTGCGTCCGAGCTCGGAAACCTGGCGGTCCAGGGCCCAGCCCGCGTGGTTGATGACGCGGCGGACCAGTGAGTAGCCGTTGGAGTGCAGGCCGGAGGAGGCCATGCCGATCACAACGTCGCCGGCGCGGACGCGGTCCGGGCCCAGGAGGGCGTCGGCTTCCACCACACCCGTTGCGGCACCTGCGACGTCGTACTCGTGCTCGCCCAGGAGGCCCGGGTGCTCAGCGGTTTCGCCACCAACCAAGGCAGTACCGGCCACGGAGCAAGCGGAAGCAATGCCACGGACGATGTCCGCGATGCGCTCCGGGACCACCTTGCCGCAGGCGATGTAGTCGGTCATGTAGAGCGGCTCGGCGCCTACAACCACAATGTCGTCCACAACCATGCCTACCAGGTCGAAACCGATGGTGTCGTGGATGTCCATGGCCTGGGCGATGGCTACCTTGGTGCCCACACCGTCGGTGGACGTGGCAAGCAGCGGCTTCTTGTAGGTGAGCAGTTTGGACACGTCGTACAGGCCTGCAAAACCGCCGACGCCGCCAATCACCGAGGCGTTGTGTGTCGCCTTGACGGCGTCCTTCATGAGTTCGACGGCGCGGTCGCCTGCTTCAACATCGACACCCGCCGAAGCGTAGGTGATGCCGGTGTTGTTCTCGGCGGCTGGGGTTGCGGAGGTCATACAGACTCTTTCTTGTCGGCGTCGGTCAAACGATCAGCGTCGGTCAGGAGGTTCTCGAACTCGGCGTCGGGTCCCGGATCACAGCCGGTAGCGCCGGGCTTGTCCGCCGGGTCCTCGGAATCGGAGGCGGACGCGTTGTTGAGCGCCTCGGCGGACGGGAGGCCGCCCAGGTCCGTGCGTTCCAGCAGGTTCTTGCCCAGCTTGTCCGCGTGCGGCAGTTCGATGGGGTACTTGCCGGTGAAGCAGGCCGTGCAGAGGCGTTCGCGCGGCTGCTGGGTTGCCCCGATCATGCCGTCTTCGGAGATGTAAGCCAGGGAGTCGGCACCGATGGCCTGGGAGATTTCCTCGATGGTGGCGCCGTTGGCGATGAGTTCTGCGCGGGAGGCGAAGTCGATGCCGTAGAAACAAGGCCACTGGACGGGCGGCGAGGAGATCTTGACATGGACTTCCTTGGCACCGGCTTCGCGGAGCATCCGGACAATGGCGCGCTGGGTGTTGCCGCGGACGATCGAGTCGTCCACCACAACAATTCGCTTGCCGCGGATTACAGATTCCAAGGCGTTCAGCTTGAGGCGGATGCCCAACTGGCGGAGGGTCTGCGAGGGCTGGATGAAGGTACGGCCAACATAGGCGTTCTTCACGAAGCCGTGCGCGAACGGAATGCCGGACTGTTCGGCGTACCCAACTGCTGCCGGCGTACCGGATTCAGGCACAGGAATGACCAGATCGGCCTCGTGTGTGTTTTCGCGGGCCAGCTGGCGGCCCATCTCCACGCGGGACTCGTACACGGAACGCCCTGCGATGGCAGCGTCCGGACGGGCCAGGTAGACGTACTCGAAGACGCAGCCGGCCGGGGTGGGATCGGCGAAGCGCTGGGAGCGCACCCCCTCTTCGTCGATGGCAATAAATTCGCCGGGTTCGATCTCCCGGATGAAGCTGGCGCCAACGGTGGCCAGGCCGGCCTGCTCGGAAGCGACTACCCAACCACGGTCAAGGCGGCCCAGGCAGAGCGGGCGGATGCCGTACGTGTCGCGGGCGGCGTACAGGGTTCCTTCATCCATGAAGACGAAGCAGAAGCCACCCTTGATCTTGGGCAGCAGCTCCAGCGCTGTCTGCTCCAGGGTCTTGCCTTCTTCGCCCTCCAGGAGCGCGGTCACCAGCGCGGTGTCCGAGGTGTTGCCCTGCTTCATTTCACCGGTGAGCTGGCCGTTGTTGCGCTGCAGGATCATTTCGCGCAGCTCGGCGGTGTTGGTCAGGTTGCCGTTGTGGGCCAAGGCCACGGTGCCTGTTGCCGTGGCGCCCAGAGTGGGCTGCGCGTTGGCCCAGTGGCTTGCACCGGTGGTGGAGTACCGGCAGTGGCCAACGGCCAGGTGTCCGGTGAGGGTGTTCAGGGTGGTCTCATCAAAGACCTGGGAAACGAGGCCCATGTCCTTGTAGACGTTGATGCGCTTGCCGTCACTGGTAGCAATACCAGCCGACTCTTGTCCGCGGTGCTGCAGCGCATACAGCCCGTAATAGGTGAGTTTTGCTACTTCTTCACCGGGAGCCCAAACCCCGAAGACGCCACAAGCGTCCTGGGGGCCTTTTTCGCCTGGGAGAAGATCATGTGAAAGTTTTCCGTCGCCACGTGCCACTGGTCGATTGTCTCATGTTGTGGCCGTGGTAAGTTCCCGCTCCGGTTTTGTGACCCCTGTATCAAGCGCGACACGCGCAAAATGCGGCGCGTCTCACAGTGCTGCCCGCCGAAAAGGGGCGAACGCAGCGAAAGTCAGCGGCCGCCGTCGTGCTCTGGACCCTCGTCCGGAACCGAATCCGGCACCGCTTCCACCACTGCGCGCCGGGTGCGCCTGACGCTGATGCGGTCCAGGACCAGGGCGAGGATGGAGAAGAGGATGACTCCACCGGCCGCGCAGGCCACCAGGAAGAAGCCGAAGACAGTGCTGGCGTCGAATTCCGGATCTGCGGGACGGCCGTAGGCGATGATGGCGGCCACGATCGCGCCGACGATTGCTCCGAGGATCATGAACGGCACGAACTTGGGCGCGCGGCGCACGGTGATGTCGCGGCGTGCGGGCGGTTCGTTGTTCGGTGCGGGGGTGGGGGTGTCCTCGGAAGCCATGCCTTCCAGCCTACCTTTCCGGGTTTGGGTACAAGTAACGCCCTCCGGCGCTGGCCGAAGGGCGTTACGGGCGGCAGGCTTGGTCAGCTGCCGCGGTAGGTGGAGAATGCGAACGGGCTCAGGAGGAGCGGCACGTGGTAGTGCTCGCCGGCGTCCGAAACCGTGAAGTTCAGGTCCACTTCGGGGAAGAAGGTCTCAGTGCCAAGGCCCTCGTAGTAGGCACCTGTGGCGAAGTTGAGACGGTAGGCACCGCCGGGAATCCGCTCGGGGCCGAGATTCTTGATGCGGCCGTCGGCGTCGGTTTCGCCCTTGCCCACCAGCGTCCAGTTCTCGCCTTCGCGCACGTAAAGAACGACGGCGACACCCGTCGCCGGGCGGCCGGAACCGGTGTCGAGGATATGGGTGGTGACTTGTGAAACGCTCATGCGTTGGCTCCTTCGCTGACCAGGCCGGAGAGGCGCAACAGTGCGATCTCGCGGAGCTGCTCAGCCACGATCGTGTCTTCTTGTTCGGGCGTGTGGGTGAGGCGTTCCTGGAGTGTGGACAGGATTTCCTGCGCGCTGCGGCCGGCGGCACGGATCAGGAAGACCCTGTTGAACTTCTCTTCATAGGCGCGGTTGCCGTCCGCGAGGGCCGCCGCGGTTGCGTCGCTGACATCCACGCCGGCCTGCTCCGAGCGGGACATTGCGGCTTCGGTGGTCTGGGCCTTGGGGCGTTCGCCGATCCGGGGGTGGTGGGCCATTGCGGACCCCACCTCTTCCGGGGTGAACGGTTCGGCGGCGTTGTTGGCCTGGGCCAGCAACTCGTCAACGCTGGCGAAGGGGCGGGCATCGACGATGGTTTCCACCCAGCGGGCGATGTCCAGGCAAGGGGTCAGGACCTTGATGGCCTCGTCACGGTCGACACTGTTGAATACTGCAAGCTCCATGCTTGATTCATCCTCGTGCAAATGCTGGCATCCATGGTGTGGGCTATGCGGAACCCCGGTTGTGTGGCCGGGGGAAGCTTGCGCTTCTAGCTTCCGCATCATGGAACTGTTATTTCAGCATACGTAATAAGTGAAGCTGAGGTGCCGGGGGCGTGTCAAGAGACTACCTCCTTGTGGTGCCTTGTGCGCACCGTCAGATAGAGACGATGGGCCGTGATAACCAAGGCGAGCCACGCGATGCCCAAGGCCCACGCCGCCAGCACATCAGTCAGCCAGTGGTGGCCCAGGTAGACCCGGCTCAAGCCCATGGTCAACGAGAAGACCGAGGCTATGGCAATGGTTGTGACCCGGCCCCGGATGGTCTTGACACGGAGGACCACCAAGTAGGCCACGATGCCGGCAATGACGATCGCGTTCAACGAGTGCCCGCTGGGGAACGAAGGTGAGTGCTCGTAGGGAGGAATGGCATCGCTGAGGTCCGGCCGGGTGCGTCCGAAAAGCGGCTTCCCAAGCACCGTCAAGAGCAGCGAGCCCAGTCCTGCGGCCAGCATCAGGATCACCGGGGTCCACGACTTCCGCCTCAAGGCCAGGAAGATCATGATCCCCACGGCGATGATGGGCATGCCCACCGTGCCGCCGATGTTGGTATAGGCCGTGGTTGCTACGTCCAGGGCGGGGGAGCGGATGGATTTGGCTGCGTTTAAGGCGGGATGATCCAGCCCAGCCACGCCATCAGCCTCAATCACCGATTCGTAGACTTCGCCGAAGGCCACAGCCAAGGCGACGGCAACAACCAGGCCAATTCCGAGCGTGATGACCAACGCGGCGTAGGGGCCCAGGAGATTGGTAATCCATTGCACGCCCGCGGCCAGGGCACGGCCCACCGGGGATTTCCAGCGGGTGAGGTCTTGGCCCGCGATGTATCGATCCTGTTGCACCTCCCCGCGGACGCCTTGTCCGGGCTGCCCTTTTCCTTCAGTCGTCACTCTCGTCCCCTATCGTGGCGGCCTCAATAATGGTGAGTAACCTTAGCAGTTGCCGCTAAGAGGTCGCTGTGAGGCCCGCTCTGCTCCCTCTGTTTGGGTTTTGGCGCGCAGAGCGGGCCTCGCAGCGCAGCGTGCGGCAGAATGACCATCAACTGCGTTGAAGGAGTTCGCACCATGCCAGACATCCTGACCTCCAGATTCCTGTTCGGTCCCGGACCGGGCAATTGCTACCCCGAAGCCGTGGCCGCCCTGTCCTGGCCCGTTCTGGGACACCTGGACCCGGTGTTCATTGAACGGCTGGACCGGGTGTGTGACGGACTCCGTTCCGTGTGGGGAACTGCCAATGCCCGGACCCTTCCCTTGAGCGCCACGGGCTCCGGCGGCATGGAAGCAGCCTTCGTCAACACTGTTGCCGAGGGCGACGTTGCCGTGATCGCCGTGAACGGGCTTTTCGGCGCCCGCATGTGCGAGGTCGCCCGGCGCTGCGGTGCCACCGTCATCCGGGTGGATCACGGGTGGGGCCAACCCGTTGATGCTGACCGCGTCCTGTCCGCGCATCCGAACCCCAAGGTGATCGCTGCGGTCCACGCCGAGACCTCCGTGGGCGTGCTCTCCGATATCGCCGCCCTTGGCGCCGGCAAAGGCGACGCGCTCCTGATCACCGACGCCGTGACGTCCATCGGCGGACTGGAACTTTTGGCAGACGACTGGGGGATCGACGTCGGATATGCCGGAACCCAGAAGTGCCTTGGGGTGCCGCCGGGACTCTCACCGTTCACGGTCTCCGAGCTGGCCTTCGAGCGCCGCATCAAGGAACCCCGCTCCTGGTACCTGGATATCGGGTTGCTTGGTGGCTACGTCGGGGCCGCGTCCGGCGCCCGGACGTACCATCACACCGCTCCGGTCACCATGATCGCCGGCCTTGATGCCGCATTGGGACGCATCCTCGCCGAGGGTCTCGACGTCGTCCAAACCCGCCATCGTGCCGCGGGCATTGCCCTGCAGGACGGTTTGCAGGAGATGGGCCTGGAGTTGTTCGCCGCGGAAGGCTCCCGGTTGCCGAGCCTCACCACAGTGAAAGTGCCCGACGGCGTCAACTCGGCTGCGGTGCGCAGGTACCTATTGGAGCACTTCAGCATGGAGATCGGTTCGGGGGTCGGCGAGTTCACGGACACGGTATGGCGGATCGGCATGATGGGCCCGAACGCGAACAGTGCGTCAGTGACGTTGGTGCTGGGGGCGCTGAAAGAGGCGATCGCCCAGGCATAGGGCGAATTAATTGCGAGTGGGGTTGCCCGCAAGTTGTGGACAGTTGGTCAGGCGGCTTGTGCCGGCTGAGGTTGGTCCGTGGTGAGCAGCAGTTCGTGCTCCACGGGGGTGTTATAGCCCAGTGCTGAATGGAGCCGGGTGCGGTTATAGAACTCCTCGATCCAGCGGCCGGTGGCCCGGATGGCGTCCTGTCTGGTTGCCCAGCGGCGCCGGTCGTAGAACTCCGCTTTCAGGGTGGACCAGAACGATTCCTGCATCGCGTTGTCCCAACACACGCCCGTCCTGCCAACGGACTGGCGGATGCCGAGCCGTGAGCAGACATCGTTGAGTTGGGTGGAGGTGTACTGGGTACCCCGGTCGGCGTG
>NZ_JBIVGD010000008.1:0-204802 GCF_044748465.1 Paenarthrobacter sp. NPDC089988 | reverse complement strand
CGCCACCCCGTGATGCCGCGTGACCCGGCGGCTGCGGTGCCGGCGTGTTTGGCTTCTTCGCGGGTCCGTTCCACCGCCTGGGCCGCGACAATTTGCAGGTACTCGATGGTGCGGGCGAGTTCCTCGACCCGGCCGGCGAAATCCGCCGCTTCCCCGAAACCGAACAACCCCGCTGCCGGGAGGGCCGAATCCCGCAGGCTCTCAAGGGCCGCGGCCCCATCATCCAAAACATCACTCAAAGAGGAGCCCGGACCACCCCAGGAGTCCTCGAGAGGTTCAGAGACGGCCCGTGCGGAGGGTGCCGATGTTCCCGGCCGGAGATGCTCCGGGTTACCCGGAATCTTTTCCGTCGCACTCTTGGCATCGAGCAGAAGCCCGGCGACACCCGAAGTGGCCCCGGAACCCGCGTCCGCCACCTCTGCCGCCTCAACCCCACCACCAATTCCCATAAACCAACCCTGACACCATGCCAATCCCCCGTGACCACCCCACCTGCCCTATGTGGAAAACCGGGCGAGAAACCCTCTCCGCAGTCAGTTGTCGAGCGAAAATGATGCCTCCGCAGGACCCTGCGGAGACATCATTTTTGGCTAGTACGGTGACAACCCGTTACTCGCACGCGACGCCGTCCTTGTCTCTGTCGAGTGCTGCGCGGTGTCCGGGCTGTCCGGCGTAGAGCGGCGCGGCGCCGGCCGCTTTTGCCGCCGCGCAATTGGCGTAGTAAGCCGCAGCCGGGGCGGGCGCAGGAACCACAACCGGTGCCGGTGCAGGCGCCGGGGCGGGCGCAGGAACTACAACCGGGGCTGGAACCGCCGTCGGCGCAGGGGCTGCGGGTGCGGGCTCAGCTACCGTCGCGGGAACAGCTGCCGGAGTGGGTGTGGGCGCAGGTGCTGGGGCCTTTTCGTTGGTCGGCGCAGCCTGGTTGGGGCAATCCGCAAGGATCCGGGCCATGGCATCGTGCTCAGCCTGCGTTACCCAGAGGCTGTAGGTGGCCTTCACGGAAATCTGCCGCGCAACGTATTCACAGCGGAACGACTTGCTCGGCGGCAGCCAGGTGGCGGCGTCGCCGTCGCCTTTCTGTTGGTTGGTGGGACCATCCGTGGCCTGCAGGTTCAAGGGATCGTTCGCCAGCGCGGTGCGTTGCTCAAGGCTGAGTTGCTGGGCTCCCTTTTGCCACGCGTCGCTGAGTGCCACCACGTGGTCGATTTGCACGGCGGTGCTGGTGGTTGCACCGCGAAGGAAGGCGATGGACTTGGCGGTGTAGGGGTCCGCGAGCATCCCGCTCTTGATTTTGCAGGGGACGCTGTTGGTGTAAGCCACCTGGGTGAGGTCCCGCTTCAGGATGTCATTGCGGGTATCGCATCCGTTGCGGTCAACGTCAGCCCATGCTTGGCCAAACTGTTCGCGGTCATACCCCGTTTTCGGGGCACGGCCCTTGATGGCGAGGGTTGCCAGGACGTCGAGGGCTTTGGAAGCGTAGGCTGGCTGGGCGTGCGGAGCCTTGTAAGTGGCGCTGGCAGCGAGTTCAGTGGTGGTCTCGGGGTCCAGTGGCGCGACCGAATCAGATTCCGAGGCCGTTGGAGATGGAGTGGCGCTGGCGGAGGTGCTGGGTTCCACCAACTTCTGGGCTTCGGCAGCAGCCTGCGATGCCTCAAGGTTCTCCTTGGGCTTGGCCGGGCTCAGGGCAGCCCCCACGACGAACAGGACCAATGCGCCGGTCAGCACGATTGCCCCGGAACGACGGCCACCGGGGATCAACGCCCAGGAACGCCGACCCGTAACGGCAACATAGATACCGGTCACCAGGGCAAAAAGCCCCACCGTGATGAGCACTCCACCGATGCCCGAGGCAACAGCGCTGATCACCAGGAAAAGCAAAGCAAGGACACCCACACAGACGGTGGAGGTGGGCAGCCGGAATGAACCCGTCCCGGGTGGTGTGTGATTAGACAAGAAAAATCCCCATTTCGAACATCGGACCGTGAGTCGCTGGCCGATAAAAGAGCGCCTGTGGCTGGACGCCCCCGGGGATTCTAGTATCGAAATTACAAGATTGTGATTTGCCGAGGATTGTTACAGGAACTACAGGGGAGATCCGGACTGCGCGCGTAGCCTCGGAATCCAGCACTGGACGTTGGCCCGGTAGCGACGGAAGTCTTCCCCGAACCGTCCCTCCAGATCGGCCTCCTCAAGTGGTCGGACAGCGTAGTTCCACACCAGGGATCCCGTCGCCGCGTAAGTCATTACCATCCACGAGCCCAGCATCAGGCCAACGGCCACTCCCTGCCCGATCCCCGCTACGGCCATTGGGTTTCGCACCCATCGGTACGGTCCTGCAATCACCAAGCGGTTAGGCATCGCCGAGGGCAGCGGGGTGCCGCGCCCCAAGGTCGACATCGTGATGGCAGAAGACACGCCGAGCGCACTCCCCAAAAGGAAGACCGACGCCCCGACTGCCCCTACCCATGCTGGAAGCCCGGCTGCAACTCCCCACCGCTGTTCCAGAAAAGCCAGAACCCAGGGGATCAAGCCAAGGAACAACCCCCAAAAGAACAGCAGCTGCAGCATGGTAGTCGCCACATGGGGAATTGTTGTGGCCCGATCACGGGCGGAGCGGAACGCAAACGGCCCTTTGAGGATCCACTCTGTGGGAACCCGCCCGAACATCATGAGACACGCGGCCACCAGCGACCCCGCGCTGGCGGCTCCCATGAGCAGGACGCCCCACCCAGCTTGCATCGTGATGGTCGCGTACAGCGCAAGTACGACGGCGACAGTCACGGTCCAGCCAGCAGTCACCTTCACGGCTACCCGGCTTCCCAGCGCTGCCGCGGCAGAGGCGATGACGAACAGCGGCACGTCGAAAATGGCGACGAGTACCGGATCCAGCCCTCCCAGGGTGGTATCCCGAACCCAAGTGGACCCGAAGACCAAGATCCACCAAGCCAAACCGGCCACGGATTGAAACGCGAAATATCATCGTCCCAGGCAGCGTGGGACGCAGGGACCGTGCTCGGCATGCAAGTGATGCTACTGCAGTCTCGGGGTCACCCGGTTCAGCACGGGGCCTACAGATTTGCCTCCGCGTAGGCCCGCAGCGCGTCCCGTACGAATGTGGCTCCGGCTTCCCCGCCGTAGTTGGCTGCAAAACGTGGATCGGCAACGTACATCTCACCCAGCCCCATGACGTAGCCCTTCACGTCCCCGCCCGGCGCCGCCGAGGGCGTTCCCGGGATACCCCGCAGCCACTCGACGTGCCGCCGTGCGAGATCCTGTGCCTCGGCACTGTCCGGAGCAACGCCGGAACCAGCGGCGGCGATCCAGTCGCGGCCCAGCTTCTGGGCCCTGTCTTTCCAAGCCTGCTTTTCTTCGGAGCCCATTCCCCGCCACCACGCGTCACTCGCGGCGTAGGCGTCCTTGCCCCATCGCTCCTCCACCTCGTCCTTGTACTGAGTGTGGTCGAAGCCGTCAAACATGTCCTGTGCCATGTACTTTCCATCCCCTGTCAATGTCGCAATGGTTTGCTGCACGGACGCGATCTGCCGTGCGAGCCGGTCCCGTTCCTGTCCCAGCCATTCCAGATGGCCGCTCAGGGCTTTGACGGTGTCCGTCTCCCGGGAAAGAACGTCCGATATCGCCGGCAAGCCCAGCCCGAGCTCCCGCAGGAGCAGGATGCGCTGGAGCTGAACCAGTGCCGGACCGTCGTAATAGCGGTAGCCATTGTGGGCGGTCCGGCTTGGCTTCAGCAGCCCGATGTCGTCGTAGTGACGCAGCGTGCGACTGGTGGTGCCTGCCATTTTGGCGATTTCCTGGATTGACCAGTCCATCCGTCCTCCATCCTGTGCTTGTTCTTCGACAGTAGAGGTTGACGTTACGTCAAGGTCAAGGGGATGAATTCGGGACTAGTCAGCCAGGATCAGGTAGAGCGCACGACGTGTCTCGTCGAGCTTTTCGATGGCGGCCTGGCGCTGCTCGTCGGTGGCGGCGGAACGGAACTGGTGGATGACGCCCATGAGCTTTCCAACGCTCTGATGGAAGGCTGCGCCGGTGGAGTCGGCCTCGGTGTTCCAGGCGTTGGCCAGTTCTTCCTCGTGCTCGGCGATGTACGCGCGGCCGTCTTCTGTGAGGGTGAATTCGGTGCGACGACCCTCGCCGACGGCGACGATCAGCCCTTCATCGACCAACTGCTGCAGTGTGGGGTAGACGGAGCCGGGGCTGGGTCGCCATGCACCTGAGGTCTTCTCTGCGATGGTCTTGATCAGCCCGTAGCCGTTCGAGGGAGCCTCCGCCAGGAGCGACAGAATTGCTGCGCGGACGTCGCCTCGGTTGCGACGGGGACCGCCCGGACCGAAGCCTCGCGGGCCGAACCCGCCGGGTCCGAAGCCTGGGCCAAAGCCGGGACCGAAGCCCGGACCAAAGCCGCCTCCGCCGTGGCCGCCCGGGCCGCGTCGGCCCTTCCCTCGGTTGAATCGGCCGCGTCCGTGGGGGTCGGCGCCGTGCTCTGGGAAGGAATTTTCGTGGTGTTCGTGGATGCCTTTCATAACAGCATCGTCCTTTCGATAGGTATCACCAATGGAGTATCGGCGATAGTTAACGATATATCGGTAGTTATCGCGTCGTCAAGGATGCTGAGAGAGGGATTGTGGGAAGGGGCCTTTGGTGGGAGAGGGTTGGCGGAAGTGGGGGCGTTTGGTGGGAGAGGGTTGGCGGAAGTGGGGGCGTTTGGTGAGAGAGGGTCGGTATATGACGACGGCGGGTGCGGACTTCGCGTGAAGTCCGCACCCGCCGTCGTGATTCAGGCAGTGCTGCGGCCGCTGGTCAATCGGCAGTCAGTTATCCGATTGAGGCGCCCGGCCGAGGGCTATTTCCACCAGGTATCGAAGATGGTGACCGGCACTGTCCGCTTGTGGCGGGTCCGGAGGTACTTCTGCTCGATGAGTTCGGCCGCACCCTCAGGCACCTCGCGGCCTTCCAGGTAATCGTCGATCTGGTCGTAGCTGATGCCGAGCTCGTCCTCGTCGGTCCGGCCGGGCTTTCCGTCCAGGAGGTCGGCAGTGGGGACCTTTTCCCACACGCGTGAGGGGGCGCCCAGTTCAGCGAGGAGCTCGCGGTTCTGGCGCTTGTTCAGTCCGAACAGCGGGAGGATGTCCGCGCCGCCGTCGCCGAACTTGGTGAAGAAGCCCGTCACAGACTCGGCGCCGTGGTCGGTGCCGAGCACCAGGTAATTGTGTTCGCCGGCCAGTGCGTACTGGGCGATCATGCGGGCGCGGGCCTTCGTGTTGCCCTTGTGGAAATCCGAGATCGCGGCACCGGTGGTCTTCTCGAACTCTTCCTCGAAGCCGTCCACGGCCTGGGAGATGTTGAAGGTCCATTCGGTCTTGGCCTTGATGAAGTCGAGCGCGGCCTGGGCGTCGTCCTCATCGTGCTGGACGCCATAGGGGAGTCGGACGGCAACGAAGTTGGCCTCGACACCTTCGGCTTCAAGCTCCTCGACGGCCAACTGGGCAAGCCGGCCGGCCAGCGACGAATCGATGCCGCCGGAAATGCCGAGCACGAAGCCCTTCGTGCCGGTGGCCTTCAAGTATTCCTTCAGGAAGGCAACCCGTTTGCGAACCTCCTCTGCGGGGTTGATCCGGGGCTGGACGCCCATTTCCTCAATGATTTTGGCCTGGAGTTCGCGCATGTGTTCAACACTAGCCAGCGCTGTTGTGACCGCTCAACCATATTGCTGCCGGAGTCCCAACTATGTAGCAGATGAGGTCGTTCCGGGCGCTGGGAGCGACGCGAACTGCGACCTACTTGGGGGCGCGGTCGGTGGCCTTGGGTGCCGGGCCCGTGGAGCCGCGCACCGTGAGATGCGTGGGCATGACCGAACGGCTCCGGCTGCCGCCGCCCGCCAAAGGATTGAGCTGGGCCAACAGCATGGACACCGCCACCCGCCCGGCTTGTTCAATCGGTGAGCTCAACGTGGTCAGTGGCGGGTTGCAGAAGTCGGCACCGAAGATGTCGTCGCAGCCCACGATGCTCATGTCTTCCGGCACACGGATGCCCCGTTCGCGCAGGCGTTGCAGCATCCCGATGGCAATGAGGTCATTGAAGACGATGCACGCGGTGACGCCACTGTGGACGGCGGCGTCTGCGGCCGCTGCACCGGACTGGGTCTTCGGGGCGAACGGGCCAAGGAGGCGCATGTCGATCCCGCGGTCCTCCGCTGCCGCGGACAGGACTGCCCACCGGCGGGAGCCCGATTGGGAGACGACAGGCCCCGAAAGGTAGGCCACGGACGTGTGCCCCAGCGAGATGAGGTGGTCCAGCGCCTGCGTCATGGCAGAGGGCGTATCGATGATGACTGCCGGCACGCCGTCCACGTCCCTGTTGACGGTGACCATGGGCATCCGCAGCGCCGCGTCGGAAAGGGCGGAGTCGTTGAGCCTGGACGCGGCAACAATAACCCCGTCGGCGTTTTTCCGGAGTTGCTCCAGGGTGCTGGCCTCAACCTCGTCCGACTCCTCGGTGTCCACCAGGAGCTGCGTGTAACCGGCGGCTTTGAGCTGGAGCTGCGTCCCGCGGATGAGGTCGAAGTAGAACGGGTTGGTGATGTCCGGGACCAGGACGCCCACGGCGCCGGTTTTCCCGGAACTCAGCGCTTTCGCCTGGGAGTTCGGCGTGTAGTTAAGTTCGACGGCGGCAGCCTGGATCCGCTGCCGGGTGCGGATATTCACGCGGTCGGGATTGGTCAGGGCCCGTGAGACGGTTGACGCTGCGACGCCGCACAGCGCGGCAATGTCATGGATGGTGGCAGGACGGTCTGCTGCCACGGGTGGCGTCGCCATGGGCGTTCCTCTCTGAACAAAGGATTCCGTAAGGGCCGGATCCTGCTGTGACCGCTGCCACAGTGTGGATCAACCGTGCCACACTTGCAAACTTTTGGCAATCGGTTGTCAATGGCGTGCCAAGCTAGCTAGACTCAAACGGACAAGACCCGCTGTGAACTGCATCACCGCGCACCAGCCCTGAGCTTTGGTGCCGCCCATCAAGGAGATTTTGTGACTCAACCCCGCGCCGTGTGGAGCCTGTCAGGTTTCGGCGATGAAGTAGACCCCGACCCCGCCATCCAGGCAGCGGTGCTCCTCGCGCTCGGAGCGAGCCATATCGAAGTGCGCAGCGCCTGGGGGACCAATGTCTCGGAACTGGCGCCGGCCGACGTCGAGCGCCTCAAGGCGATCCTCGATGAAAAGGGCCTGAAGGTTTCGGCGGTGGCCAGCCCTATTGGAAAAGTGGACGTCAGCCTCCCTGTGGAGCACGAGGTGGAACGGCTGCGGCAGATCATCTCCGTCGCCAAGGGCCTGGACGCCAACTACGTCCGGATTTTCTCCTTCTACCGCGGCGAGGGCCAGAGCCAGGAAGACATCCGCGACGCCGTGATCGAACGCATGGCGGCGCTGGCTGCGGAGGCTGCAAACGAGCGCATTGTGCTCCTCCACGAAAACGAGAAGGGCATCTACGGAGATACCCCGGAGCGCGTCCTGGACATGATGGAAGCCGTGAACTCGCCGGCGCTCCGGGTTGCCTGGGACAACGCCAACTTCGTCCAGGTGGGGGTCAAGCCTTACACGCAGGGGTATGCCCTGTTGCGCCCGTACCTCGAGTACTTCCAGGTGAAGGATGCCCTGGCGTCCACGGGCGAGGTTGTACCTTCCGGCGAAGGCGACGGCGAATTGGACGAGACCATCGCCGCGCTGGCAGCTGATGGCTTCTCCGGCTTCGCCTCGCTGGAACCCCACCTCGCCCAGGCCCACGAGCTCGGAGGGTTCTCCGGGCCGGTGGCATTCGGTGTTGCTGCCCGGGCGTTTGCCGGGCTTGCAGCGAAGAATGGCGTCAGCCTGGCTTGAGCCCAGGGCGTCCGGCAACCGGCGCACTCGCTAGCCTTGGCGTCCGCCAACCTGGGCCCCCTGGCCTGCGCGGCACATAACAGCGCCGCGCACACCAGGGCGGCACAAACCAACCCATTCCTTCGAAGGAGCAGGAACATGCCAACAGCGGCCGTCATCGGTTGTGGTGACGTATCGAGTGTCCATTTCGCGGCGCTGGCAACCATGGCTGATGCCGACTTGGTTGCTGTCTGCGACACCAATCCCGAACGTCTGGAAGCGGCGGCAACTGCTTACGGCGTCCCCGGGTACGCGAGCCACCTCGACCTGCTCGACAAGGTGCGTCCCGACGTCGTACATATCTGCACGCCGCACCACCTCCACGCCTCGCTAGCCGCCGACTGCCTTGATGCCGGCGTGAGTGTCATCGTCGAGAAGCCGCTGGCGCACACTCTCGAAGAGGGACGGCGGCTCATCGAGCTGGCGGAGCGGAGCACGGCGAAGATCGCCGTCTGCTTCCAGAACCGCTACAACGCGACGTCGCAAGCCATGCGGGAACTGCTCGACGGCGGCACGCTGGGCCAGGTGCTGGGGGCGTCGGCCACTGTGATGTGGCACCGAACGGGTGACTACTACCGCGACCGGCCGTGGCGTGGCACGTGGGCCGGAGGTGGTGGCGGGTTGATGATGAACCAGGCCATCCACACCGTGGACCTGCTGCAGTGGCTGGTGGGTGACGTGGCGAAGGTTGAAGGCCATGCATCCACCAGGGCGCTGGCCGGCGTGATCGAGGTGGAGGACACCGCCGACTTCGTGGCCGAGCATGAGAACGGCGCGCGCAGCGTCTTCTTCGCAACGCTGGCGAATCCCGTGAACGCACCGGTGACGCTGGACGTCGTTACAGAGAACGGCACCCTTAGCCTCCGGGGCGAGCTGACCGTCACGTACGCCGACGGCAGGGTGGACGTGATTCCCGAGCGCACCCTGGAGTCCGGCGGCCGGGCTTATTGGGGCGTTTCCCATGAGCTGCTGATCCGGGACTTCTACGCCAAGCTCGACCATCCGGAGCCCTTCTGGATCAGCCCTGCCGAGGCGGCAAAGTCGCTGCGGATCGTGAAGGACATCTATGCCCAGAGCTACCCGGACATGCTGGACCGGGTGGGCTGACCTTCCTCTTGACGTACCCAGGCAGGTCGGAGTTGTGCACGTTATGAGCCCTCAAAACGCGCACAACTGCGACCTGCTTGGGTATGTGCGCAATGACTCCTGAAAACAGCTTGGCAACAACTTCAGAAACTTTTGACAATCGGTTGCCAAAGGCGGCCAAAGACCGTACTGTAAATCCCACACACCAGAAATATGTGGCCCAGGCCACACCTTCTAAGCTCTGATCCGATCCCGTTCGCATCAGGCAAGACTCTTTAGGAGCCGACAATGAAGTTAGGTCCCAAGGCGGCAGCAGCTGCCCTTGTACTGAGTGCCTCTCTCGCGCTCACGGCCTGTGGCGGCGGTGGAGCCGGCGCCGGTTCGAACGCCGGCGGAACCACCGTCACGGCACTCACGTTGGGAACCCTCCGCGATCTTACCTCGTGGGACCCGGCCCAGGCCCACGTTGGCCACGCGCTGCAGCCCTACCAGGCGGCCTACGATTCGCTGATCCTTCGCGAACCGGACGGCAAGCTGAGCCCCATGCTGGCCACCGCGTGGAAGTATAACGACACCAACACCAAGCTCACCGTGGACCTCCGCACGGACGTCACGTTCAGCGACGGGGCCAAGTTCGACGCCGAAGCGGCCAAGGCCAACCTGGACCACTTCAAGAAGGCCAACGGTCCCCAGATGGCCCAGCTCAGCTCGGTATCCGACGTTGCCGTGGTTGACGCGGACACCATCGACATCAACCTCACCGCTCCCGAACCCGCCCTGGAGTTCTTCCTCAGCCAGGCCGCCGGCCTGATGGGCAGCCCCAAGGCCTTGGGCACCGACGCCATCAAGACCGTTCCCGTCGGCTCCGGCCCGTACGTGATGGACAAGGCAGCCTCCGTCAAGGATTCCCAGACGGTCTTCACAGCCCGTGAAGGCTACTGGAACAAGGACCTCCAGAAGTACAAGAAGCTGACGCTCAAGGTCCTGCTTGATCCGACGGCCCGCACCAACGCGCTGGTCTCCGGCCAGATCGACGCCACGCTCCTTGACCCCAAGAACGGCAAGCAGGCCGAGGGCGCCAAGATGAAGCTCGAAACCAACCAGGTTGACTGGTCCGGCCTGCTCCTTTTGGACCGCGACGGCACCAGGAATCCTGCTCTGGGCAACGTCAAGGTCCGCCAGGCCATCAACTACGCCTTCGACCGCAAGACCATCCTGGACCAGGTGATGCTCGGCCAGGGCACGCCCACCTCACAGCCGTTCGGCAAGGACAGTGGTGCCTGGAGCGAAGAGTTGGAGAACTACTACAGCTACGATCCCGCCAAGGCCAAGCAGCTCCTGAAAGAGTCCGGCTTCGAGGGCAAGGTCAGCCTCGACGTTCCCACGCTTCCGGGCGCTGAGACCCTGATCTCCGTGCTCAAGCAGCAGTTGGCCGATGTGGGCATCACCCTGAACCCGGGTGCGGCCATCACCAACACGTTCACCGCGGACGTTGCAGCCCAGAAGTACCAAGCACTGTTCTTCAACCTCTTCCAGGGCGAACCGACCGTTGCGATCGACCAGATCGTTTCCACGAAGGCCCTGTACAACCCGTTCAAGTCCACTACTCCTGAGCTTGAGGAGAAGATCCAGGCTGTACGCACCGCCGGTGACGCAGCTGGCGAAAAGGCCAAGGAAGTAAACAAGTACGTGGTTGAGCAGGCCTGGTTCGCCCCGCTGTTCCGTGTGAACCAGATGTACTACCACAACGACAAGGTGAACGTGGTTCCCCAGGCCCAGCAGGCCGTTCCGTCCATCTACAACTACTCGCCTGCCAAGTAGGACCCCATGATCAAGTTCATTGCGAAAAGGCTGGGCAGCGGGGTGGTGGTGCTGTTCGTCGTCTCGGTGCTCACCTTCACCCTGCTGTACACAGCCAGCGGAAGCATTGCGCAAAACATCCTGGGCGACCAGGCAACCCCTGAACAAGTCGCCGCTAAGGAACACGAACTGGGACTCGACCAGCCCCTCTTCGTTCGCTATTTCGCCTGGTTGGGCGATGCCTTGAGCGGAAACCTCGGAGCCTCGTGGTTCACGTCCGAGCCCGTGGCCAACTCCCTGGCCACCCGGATCCCCGTGACCATGACCATGGTTTTCGCCGCAATGATCCTGATCGCCCTCTGCGCAGCACTGATCGGTGTTGCGGCAGCCGTCAAGCGCGGCTGGGTGGACAGGGTGGTCCAGATTGGCGCGATCATTGGCGACTCCATTCCGGGGTATGTGATCGGCGTGTTCCTGGTTACCATCCTGGCCATCCAGCTGGGCCTGTTCCCCGCTACCAGCACCATCTCGCCCGAGGTAGGGCCTGAAGCGTGGATCGTTTCGATGACCTTGCCGGTCATCGCCCTCCTGATCAACGGCGTCACCGGCGGTGCCCAGCAGATCCGCAGCGCCGTCATCAAGCAACTCGAACGCGATTACGTCCGCACGCTCCGCAGCCGTGGCATCGGCGAGCGGGAGATCCTGTTCAAGCACGTCCTGCGCAGTGCCGCCCCCGCCGGCTTGACGGTCCTGAGCCTCCAGCTGATCGGCATGCTGGGCGGCGTGGTGATCATCGAGCAGATCTTCGCCCTTCCGGGCATGGGTCCGCTCGCAGTTGCGGCCACTGGCCAGACTGACCTTCCCGTCGTCATGGGAGTGGTGATGTACACCGTGGTGGTGGTCATCGTGGTGAACCTCCTGGTGGACATCCTCAATGGTTGGCTCAACCCGAAAGTGCGTGTGTCATGAGCGACTCCATAAATTCAACAGCAGACCTTGCGGCGCAGCCCGCAACAGGCCAAAGCGGCACCGTGGTCCGTTCCACCGTGATGCGCCGCCTCATCAGGAACCCCCTGGGCATCGCAGCCCTCGTCATCCTGACAACCATCGCGTTGCTGGCGATCTTCGCCCCGGTGCTGGCTCCATTCGAAGAGAACTTCGCCAACATCAGCAAGACCCTGGCCGCCCCGGACTCCACCAACATCCTGGGAACGGACAGCGCAGGGCGGGACACGTGGAGCCGGTTGCTCTTCGGCGCCCAGCTGACCCTGCTTTCGGCCTTGCTCTGTGCAGGCGTGGCCATCGCCATCGGCCTCCCGGCAGGACTCATCGCCGGCTACTACGCCGGCAAATTCGAGGCCGTGTCCAACTGGGTGGTCAGCATCCTCATGAGCCTGCCCGGCCTGATCGTCCTGCTCACCATCCGTGCAGCGTTCGGCCCGTCCGTGTGGATTTCCATGATCGCTTTCGGCATCCTGATCAGCCCGTCCTATTTCAGGCTCACCAGGGCTGCCGTCCAGTCGGTGCGCAATGAGCTGTACGTCGACGCGGCCCGAGTTTCAGGCCTCTCCGACGTCCGGATTGTTGCCCGCCACATCTTCTCTGTGGTCCGCGCGCCGATCATCATCCAGACGGCCGCAATCGCCGGGGTTGCCATCGCCATCCAATCCGGCCTGGAATTCCTTGGTCTCGGCGATCCCACCAAGGCAACGTGGGGCGTCATGCTCTCCGAGGGCTTCAAGAACGTCTACCTGACGCCCACGCTCCTCCTCTGGCCGGCACTCGCCATGGCCCTCACCATCGGCGGACTCGTCCTGCTGGGCAACGCCATCCGCGACGCCCTGGAGGACGGCGAAAAGATCAAGCACCGCAAGAAACGCACCCCTGCTTCGGGCACAGCCGGCGCCAGCACGACGGCGGAACCCGCCAAGGCGCGCCCGTCGCGTAAGTCGGTTGCCGCCGTCGAGCGTGGAACCGAACACCATCTGGTCAAGGTGACCAACCTCGGCGTCGGCTATCCGCAGGCGGATGGTTCCATCAAGAAAGTGGTTGACGATGTGTCCTTCCACGTGGACCGCGGCGAGATCCTGGGCATCGTGGGGGAGTCGGGTTCGGGCAAGTCCCAGACCGCCTTCTCCATCCTGGGCCTGCTGCCGGACAACGCCCGGATCGTGGCCGGTTCCATCCAGTTCGACGGCAACTACACCGTGGCTCCCGGCGAGGACCGCGTCAGCCAGGAACGGTTGTCCAAGCTGCGCGGCAAGCGGATCTCCTACATTCCGCAGGAACCCATGAGCAACCTGGACCCGGCGTTCACCATCGGGTACCAGCTGGTCACGCCCATGGTCCGCGTCCTGGGCATCTCCAAGGCGGAGGCAAGGACCCGCGCGCTGAAGCTGCTGACCGACGTCGGGATCGTCAACCCGGAGCGGACGTTCGCCGCCTACCCGCACGAAGTTTCCGGCGGCATGGCCCAGCGGGTGCTGATCGCCGGAGCGATCAGCTGCGAACCGGACCTGGTGATCGCCGATGAGCCCACCACTGCCCTCGACGTAACGGTGCAGGCCGACGTGTTGGACCTGCTGCGCGAGCTGCAGCAGCGGCTGAACATCGGCGTCATCCTGGTGACCCACAACTTCGGTGTTGTCGCCGACCTCTGCGACCGGGTGGCCGTGATGCAGAACGGCCGGCTCGTGGAGGAAGGGACCGTCCGGGACATCCTCCGGAACCCGAAAGAGAAGTACACCCAGACCCTGCTGGGGTCCATGCTTGAAGGTAAGACGCCCATGACCATGCTTGTTTCCCCGCCCGAGGGGCCCGTTTCACACGCAGATTCAGCCACGCGTCATGCAGCAGAAAAGGAGCCGGTGGCATGACTGCTTCCCAGAACCCAGGGCAGGAAGCCCCGCTGCTGTCCGTGGAAAACCTGGTGGTGGAGTACCCCAGCAAGAGGTTCCGTGCCAAGCCGTTCCGGGCGCTGACGGACATCAATATCACCATCGGCCAAGGTGAAACCCTGGGGCTGGTGGGGGAGTCCGGATCGGGCAAGACCACCCTAGGGCGGGCCGTGCTTGGCCTGGCTCCGGTCACCGAGGGCAAGGTGATCTTCGAAGGCAACGACATCAGCAACGACTCCCGCAAGGAGCGCCGCACGCTGAGCCGGGACCTGCAGGTGGTCTTCCAGGATCCGTACACCTCGCTGAACCCGGCCTTGGAAATCGGCGACATCCTGGCCGAGCCGCTTGGCGTGCAGGGCATGGCGGCGGCTGAAGCGAAGAAGCGCGTGCGCGAGCTGCTGGACCAGGTGGGACTGCCGTCAGACGCGATCCACCGGCTCCCGCGGGAGTTCAGCGGTGGCCAGCGGCAGCGCGTGGCAATCGCCCGGGCTCTGGCGCTCTCTCCCAAACTGATCGTGTGCGACGAACCCGTCAGCGCCCTGGACCTGTCCACGCAGGCCCGCGTGCTGGACCTGTTCCTGCAGATCCAGAAGGACACCGGGGTCTCCTACCTGTTCGTTTCCCACGACCTCGACGTGGTGCGGCACATCAGCCACCGTGTCGCCGTCATGTACCGCGGCGAAATCGTGGAGCAGGGACCTGCGGAAACCGTCACCCGCGACCCCGAACACCCCTACACGCAGCGGTTGCTGTTGGCTTCACCGGTGCCCGATCCGGACCGCCAGGAACAACGCAGGGCCGACAGGCACCGTTTGCTCGAGCAGCAGCGCCAACAGACCGAACAGGCTGGCGCCGCGGCATAGCTGTCGCGTCCTGCCAGCACATCAAGAGGGCCCTAACGGGCCGGAACCACGGAGGAAAACAGTGGCCAAGATAGGCGTACAGGCGATGATGCTCAAGGAGAGCTTCGCCGAAGTGGGAGCGTTCGAGACCCTGCGCAAGGTCAGCGCAATCGGCTACAACGCGGTGGAGGTCTCCCAGATCCCCATGACCGCGGAGAACGTGGACGAATTGGAGCGTGCCCGGACGGAACTGGGCATGGACATTGCTGCTTTGTCCGTAGCGGTGGAAGGCCGCAAGGGCTTCCCCGTGGAGTCCCTGGCCGAGAACTTCGACAAGATCGTGGATGACGCCAAGCGCCTGGACTCCACCCTGCTGCGCATCGGCATGCTGCCGTTCCCCGCCATGAAGTCCCTGGACGCCGTGGTGGACTTCGCCAAGACGGCCAACGGCTACGCTGAGCGTCTGCAGGAGCACGGCATCAGCCTGTACTACCACAACCACCATGTGGAGTTCGCCAAGTTCGATGGCAAGTACATGCTGGACATCATTGCCGACAATTCGCCGGCCATGGGTATGGAAATCGACGTGCACTGGGTCCAGCGCGGCGGTCTGGACCCGGTCCGGACCCTGCAAAAGTACGCGGGCAAGACTGCCATGGTGCACTTGAAGGACTATCGGATCGGGCAGATGCCCGAGTCGTCCTTCGGGCTCCTGGAGCAGGGCGATTTTGCCGGGTTCATGGCCGAGTTCAAGAACGTGGTCCAGTTCGCCGAAGTGGGCGAAGGCAATCTCGACTTCCCGTCCATTGTGCCCGCCGCCATCGAGGCCGGGGCACAGTACCTCCTGGTGGAGCAGGACGAACTTTACGGGCGCACGGTGTGGGACGCCCTCCAGACCTCCCACGACAACCTGGTGGCCATGGGCCACGGCGACCTTTTCTAGACTTTTCGGACAGGAGAATCACTTCATGAGCAGCAAAGTACGCCTCGGCATCATCGGCTTGGGCCAGCAGGGCGGCGCCTACGCCAAGTTCATCAAGGACGGCATGGTCCCGAACATGGAAATCGGCGCCATCTGCGACACCGATCCGGCCAAGAAGGAACTCGCGGCTTCCCTCTACCCGGAGGCGCCGTTCTTCGACGACTACATCGCCCTGCTGGAAAGTGGTTCGGTGGACGCCGTGGTCACGTGCGTTCCGCACTACCTGCACCCCGAGATGGGCATTGAGTCCCTGAAACGGGACATCCACGCCCTCGTGGAGAAGCCGGCCGGCGTCTACACCAAGCAGGTCAAGGAACTCAACGAGTTCGCCGCCACCAAGCCGGAACTGACCTTCGGGATCATGTTCAACCAGCGCAACAACCCGCTGTACAAGAAGCTGAAGGAAATCGTCGACGGCGGCGAAATCGGCAGCATCCGCCGCACCAACTGGATCATCACCAACTGGTGGCGTCCGCAGGGCTACTACAACTCCAGCGAGTGGCGTGCGACGTGGGGTGGCGAAGGCGGCGGCGTCCTGGTCAACCAGGCACCGCACCAGCTGGACCTGTGGCAGTGGATCTGCGGTGTCCCCAAGTCCGTCTACTCGAAGGTTGCGTACGGCTTCCGGCGCGATATCGCCGTCGAAGACGAGGTCACCGCCGTCGTGGATTATGGCGACGGCGCCACAGGCGTTTTCGTGACCGCTACCCACGACATTGTGGGAACCGACAGGTTCGAAATCCTGGGCGACCAGGGCAAGATCGTTGTGGAAGACAGCAAGACCGCCACCGTCACGCGCCTGGTCAAGCCGGAGCGCGAGATCAGCGATTCCATGGGCATGGACGACGTCCGGAAGCTCTTCATGGGCCAGCTGAACCGCGAGGAGCTCTACTCCACCGAGGTCATCGAGTTCGAGTCCGTCTGGGGCGGCCAGCACGCCGGTGTCCTGGAGAACTTCGCTGCCAACATCCTGGACGGGACTCCGCTGCTCGCTCCGGGCTCCGACGGCATCAACGGCGTCCGCCTGGCCAACGCCATCCACCTCTCCAGCTGGACCGGCAAGGAAGTGTCCCTGGACTTCGATGAGGACGAGTTCCTGCAGGAGCTGAACAAGCGCATCGCCGAAGAAGGCAAGTTCCCCGAACGCACCTAACCCACCCCCCCCCCGACGCTCTCTCACCGAATCCCCCTTTCCGCCGGTTCCTCTCTCACTTTCCTTAAGCGAGTGAGAGAGCGCCGGCGTGAAAGGGGCGTTTCGTGAGAGAGCGCCGACGTGAAAGGGGCGTTTCGTGAGAGAGCATTTTGGCAACCGTCCAGCTTTTTGTTGCCATACGGCACTACGATGGAGCCGTGACTGAAGCGACGAACGCCGGAACCTCCACTGCACCCTCCAAGCGCGGCCGGGGAGAGAAGTCCTCACCCACCATCTACGACATCGCCAAGCTTGCCGGAGTTAACCCCTCCACGGTTTCCCGCGCCCTCAGCAAGCCGGGCCGGGTCAGCGCCAAGACGCAGAAGATCATTGAGGACGCGGCCGAGCAGTTGAACTACCAGGTGAACCCCTTCGCCCGGGCGCTGCCGACGGGCCGGACGCAGACCATCGGCCTGATCGTCGCGGACATCACCAACCCCACGTTCTTCGACATCATCCGCGGCGCCGAAACCACGGGCGCGGCCCGGGATTACACGCTGGTCCTCGCAGAGTCGTCCGAGTCGCCCGAAACCGAAGTCACGGCGGCCAGGCGGCTGCTGGCTACCGTCGACGGGCTCATCCTGGCCAGCCCCCGGATGGACGACGACAACATCCGCTCGCTGGCCGGCGACAAGCCCGTCGTAGTGGTAAACCGGGACATCGACGGCGTCCCCTGCGTGGTGCCGGATGTCAACAAGGGCATCAGCGAGGCGGTTCGGAGCCTCGCCGCCAACGGCCACGAGCAGCTTGCCTACGTTGCCGGCCCGCCGCAATCCTGGATGACGGCCCGCCGTTGGGAAGGCGTCAAGGCTGCCGCGGAATGGTCCAAACTGACTGCCGTCCGCTTGGAGTCGAGCAAACCAACGGTCGACGGCGGCAGGCAGGTTGCGCGCGACGTGCTGGACAGCGGGGCCACCGCAGTCATCACCTACAACGACCTCATTGCCATCGGCTTGATGCAGGAGTTGCAGGCGGGCGGGATGCAGGTTCCCGACCAGATCAGCATTGTTGGTTTCGACGACATTTTCGGGGCGGATTTCACCACCCCAGCCCTGACCACCGTGCGTTCACCGTTGCGGGAATGCGGTACCCGGGCCGTCACCATCCTCCTGGACCTGTTGCTCGGTCACGAGGCGCCCGCCCGGGCCGTCAGCGTCGAGACTGAACTCGTGGTCCGGGGCTCCAGCGGCCGGTTGCTCAGCTAGCCCTTCACTCCTCGTTGCAGTGCCCTTTGCAATGACTTGGCAATTTTTGGCAACCGGTTGACAAAATGGCAACGTGAACCCGAAGATTGATCTATGTCACAGTCCCTTGCAGCCCACCCTGACCGGCTCCTGCCCGCAGATCCCGGGACGCGCAGCATCGCGCGGTCCTTGCTGGAGCGCGTCCAGGACCTGCCCATCATCTCCCCGCACGGCCACGTTGACGCCGCAGTCATCGAGCAGAACACGCCGTTCCCGGATCCCGCAGCGCTGCTGGTCAGCCCGGACCACTACGTCACCCGCCTGATCCACGCCGACGGTGTGCCCATGGATCAGCTTCACGCCAGTGAAACCCAGGGCTCACGTGAAGTCTGGCGCCGGTTCGTCGAGGCTTGGCCCCTCTTCGAGGGCACGGCGTCCGGCTACTGGCTCCGCACCCAATTCGAGCAGGTGTTCAAGCTCGGCGCGGACCCTTCCGCGCTCTCCGCCGACGCCAGCTACGACGCCATTTCTGCCAAGCTTGTTGAGCCGGATTTCCGTCCCCGTCAGCTCTTCAAGGACTTCAACATCGAGGTCCTTGCCACCACGGATGATCCCCTGGACAACCTCGCCAGTCACAAGGCGCTCACCGAGGATCCCACGTTCAACGGCCGCGTCCTGCCCACATTCCGCCCCGATGCGTACCTCAACGTCGCGCACCCCACGTGGGCGGCGAACGTGGAGCGGCTGATCGAAACCGCGGCCGACGGCGCCACTGGCTACGCCGGCTATATCGCCGCACTGGAAAACCGCCGTCGTTATTTCGTGGAGCATGGCGCGGTGTCCGCGGACCATGGCGTCCGCACGCCGGCGACGCTCAAGCTCGATCCCGCCGAAGCCGAGGCCCTGTTCGAGAAGGCCCGCGCCGGCAAGGCCACCGCCGCGGACCGGGACGCGTTCGAGGCCCACATGATGTACCAGATGGCGCGCATGTCCGTGGAAGACGGCCTGGTGATGACCATCCACCCAGGCTCGTACCGCAACCACCACGGCCCCACGTTCGAGTCGTTCGGCGCGGACACCGGCCACGACATCCCGTTCGCCATCAACTACACCGAGGCAATCCGCCCGCTGCTGCAGGACTTCGGCACGGCCAAGGACTTCCACCTGGTGCTGTTCACCCTGGACGAGACCGTGTTTTCCCGCGAACTTGCGCCGTTGGCCGGGTTCTACCCGTCCGTGTACCTCGGTGCGCCGTGGTGGTTCCTCGATGCTCCGGACGCCATGCTGCGCTTCCGCTCGGCCGTCACTGAGACCGCCGGATTCTCGCGCTCCTCGGGCTTCATCGACGACACCCGCGCTTTCTGCTCCATCCCGGCCCGGCACGACGCATCCCGCCGCATCGAGGCGTCGTTCCTTGCGCGTCTCGTCGCAGAGCACCGCGTCAGCGAGGACCGCGCTCACGAGTTGATCCTCGACATTGTGGATGGATCGCCGCGAAGGGTGTTCAAGCTGTGAGCGGGCTGCTTCCGCTGTTGGGTCGCACTGATTCTCCCGCCGCCCCGGTCCGCATCGTCCACCTGGGCCTCGGGGCGTTCCACCGTTCCCACCAGGCCTGGTACACCCAGCACGCCGGCGACGCGGGGGAGTGGGGCATCGCCTCCTTCACTGGGCGACGGCCGGACGCGGCCACGGTATTGGCTGCACAGGATGGCCTGTTCACGGTGGTGGAACGCTCCGACGCCGGGGACTCCTTCGAGGTTGTTGGCAGCATTGTCGAGGCCGTTGATGGGGCCGATGTCGCCCGCTTCGTTGAATTGCTCGCGGCTCCTTCAACCGCCGTGGTCACCCTGACCATCACTGAGGCGGCCTATGGTCTGGGCGCAGACGACCTTTCCGTTCTGCTCGCCGGAGGGGAACCCACGACGCCGATGGGCCGCTTGGTGGCGGGCCTCGCCGCCCGCAAGACGAACGACGCCGGACCGCTCGCCGTCGTCAGTTGCGACAACCTCTCCGACAACGGAAACGTAGCCCGGAACGGGGTTCTCTCGTTGGCCCGAGCGTTCGACGCTGGGCTCGCGGCCTGGATCGAAGCGAACGTGAGCTTCGTCAGCACCTCGGTGGACCGGATCACGCCGCGGACTACCGCTTCCGATATCTCCGCCGTGGCTGCCGCGTGTGGCTACCGGGACGAGGCACCTGTGGTCACCGAGCCCTTCCACAGTTGGGTGCTGAGTGGCGCTTTCCCTGCCGGGCGACCGCGTTGGGAAGACGCCGGAGCCGTGTTCGTGGACGACATCGAGCCGTACGAGAACCGCAAGCTCTGGCTCCTCAACGGCGCGCACTCGATCCTGGCCTACGCCGGGCAACTCCGCGGGCACACCACCGTGGTCGAAGCCTTGGCCGATCCCGTATGCCGCGACGCCGTGGAGGAATTCTGGGACGAAGCATCGCGGCACCTCCCCGGAGAAGAACTTCGCATCACCGAATACCGGGCTGCCTTGCTGGAGCGCTTCGGGAACTCCCGGATCGCCCACCACCTGGCCCAGATCGCGCTGGATGGCAGTACCAAGCTGCGGATGCGGGCTGTGCCGGTCCTGCGCGCGGAGCGGGCTGCCGGGCGAACAGGGCAGGCCGCCGCCCGGATGATCGCGGTGTGGTCTGCTTTCCTGGCCATTCAACCTGGCTTGCAGGACCCCCTGTTCGAGGACGTCGCCCAAGCTTCCCTCCTGTCCGGTCAAGCCCGAACGGCGGCATTACTGGCTCTGCTCGACGCCGAGTTGGCCAGGGATCCGGACGTGGTGGCGCTGATCCATGAGCTCGGCGAGGGTTTCGCTGGCGTGTCCGCTGAGGCAGGTTCGGGGACGGCCGCGTAGACCACAAGGCACATTCATCGCACCCTTTGATTGGCCCAGGCCGCCCGATAAACCCGGGTTGCCTGGGCCAATCTGCGTTTTTACAACCCGTTGTTTTTAACAACCCGTTGCGTGGCCCGCTCTGCGTGGCATTTCCTGGGTTTGGGGCGCAGAGCGGGCCCCGCACGGTTTTCATGCGTGCGCGTGGGTCATGTTGTTGGGCAAGCTCTGCGTGCCATTCGAGAATCTTGGGGTGCAGAGCGGGCCCCGCAAGGTGAGTCCCCGGCGTCGGTAAGCATGAACGGGCCGAAACGTGCTGAAGCAATTTGCGGCAACCGATTGCCAAAACTTTGCCAACGTGACTAGAATTACATCAGCTACACAGGCCGGGCCCAAAGCTCCAGTGGCGCAACAACTGTTGAGACGCCCGGCACGCAATGACGCAATGGGTAAAGGAGCCCGCATTGAACAAGCTCAGCAAACTCAGCATCCTCGGCTACGGAGCCGGAGATGCCGCCAACAACCTGGCCTTCACCACGGCCACCATGTTCCTTCTGGTCTACTACACCGACGTTGCCGGCATCTCGGCGGCGGCGGCAGGCACGCTCTTGCTCGTGGTCCGGGTGTTCGACGCTTTCGCCGATGTCTTCGCGGGCCGCCTCGTGGACCGTAGCTACAGCAAGCGCTTCGGCAAATTCCGTCCCTTCATCATGTTCGGTTCCATCCCGCTGCTGCTCCTGAGCGTGGCAACGTTCTCCGTTCCGCAGATCGGCGAGACTGGGACCCTCCTCTATGCCTACGTCACCTATGCCGCACTCGGCCTTGCATACTCCCTCGTGAACATTCCCTACGGCTCACTTGCGGGGGCCATGACCCAGGATCCGGGCGACCGCGCCAAGCTTGGCTCGGCCCGCATGGTGGGCGCGCTGTTGGTCGGCTCAGGCCTGGGCATCTTCGTGGCCCCGCTCATCAAGCCGGGCGCCAACCTCCAAGGGCTCTTCACCACCATCACGCTGGTGTTCGTGGTGATCGGCGCGGCCCTCTACTTCTTCACGTTCGTCACAGCCAAGGAGCGCGTGCACCGCTCGGTTCCCAAGGTCTCCTTCAAGCAGAGCATGGACACCCTGAAGACCAACCGCCCGCTGCTCATGCTGTGCCTGAGCTCTTTCCTGTTCCTGACGGGCTACATGGCCCTGTCCTCCGTGCAGCTCTACTACCTGCGCGATGTCCTGGGCCGCTTGGACCTGTACGCCGTCATGTCCATCGTCCAGTTGGTGATGACGTTCGTCCTGGCCGCCTTCATGCCCCGCCTGGTCCACGCATTCGGCAAGAAGACCGTCTACGTTGCGGCCGGCGCCCTCAGCGCAGTTGGAGGGGCGATCATTTTCTTCACTCCGGCGAGCATGACCTGGATCGGTTTCTCCGGGCTGGTGGTCAGCATGCTGGGCGTGATGGCCGTGAGCATCGTGGTGTGGGCGCTCGAGGCCGACACCGTGGAGTACGGCGAGTGGAAAACCGGTGTCCGCACCGAAGGCATCACGTACGCCCTCTTTTCCTTCACCCGCAAGACCGGGCAGGCTGTCGGCGGTGCCCTTGCTGCCTACGCCCTCGCCATGGGTGGCTACAAGTCCGGCGCCGCCCAAACTTCGGAGGCAGTGCTCGGCATCCAGTTTGCCGCCGGCGCACTCCCGGCCATCATGGTGGCACTGGCCATCGCGGTCATGGCCAAGTACAAGCTCACCGATGCCATGCACGCTGAGATCGTCAATGAGATCAAGGCGCGTCGCACCGCCGAGGCGGGCAGCGCGGCGCAGGAGGCTGGCGCCGAACCAAAGGACCCCAGCGCCCTGGCGTCCAGCGCACCCTACGACCACACGTCTCGGGATGGCGCCCAGCAGGACCGTGCACCCCATGACAGTGCACCCCAGGACAACGCACCCCGAGGCAACGCCGCTGGGGCGGGAGGTCGCCGCTGAGGCGGGGCACGCCGCCGTCGTAAATAACGACGGCGGGCTGCCGGGCATGGCGGGTGAGCGCCGCGGGGTTGCGTCAAAAGCCCCAGGCGGCTTGGCCTGGCCGGTCCTCAGCCCCAAAGGGGGCGCACAAGCCGTGGTTCGGCTCTCCGACCGTCACCCCCAAATCCCATTGAAGGCACCAGGCATCATTCCATCAATTGGCAACCGATTGCCAAAAACTGCCAATCGCCTTACACTCAATTCCAATCAACCTCTCGCCGAGGGGCTTGCTCCCGGCTTCCACGCAATCGAAGTCCTCCACCATCAAAGAGCCGAGATCCCACCCCTCGCGGCCCGAAAGGATCCTTGATCATGAAAATCATCGCCGCTGACGTCTTCGTGACCAGCCCGTCCCGTAACTTCGTTACCTTGCGGATCACCACCGAAGACGGTGTGACCGGCATCGGTGACGCGACCCTGAACGGACGTGAACTCGCCGTCGCTGCGTATTTGAAGGAGCACGTGGCCCAGCTGCTGATCGGCAAGGACCCGCACCGGATCGAGGACACCTGGCAGTTCCTTTACCGTTCCTCTTACTGGCGCCGCGGCCCCGTGACCATGGCGGCGATTGCCGCCGTCGACATGGCTTTGTGGGACATCAAGGGCAAGATGGCCGGCATGCCGGTGTACCAGCTCCTGGGTGGTGCGTCCCGTAACGGGTTGCGCGCGTACGGGCATGCTTCGGGTTCGGATATCCCGTCGCTGTTCGATTCGGTGCGTGAGCACCTGGAACTTGGCTACAAGTCCATCCGCATCCAGACCGCCATCCCCGGCATCAAGGCCGTCTACGGTGTGGCTGCGCAGGCGCAGGCCTCGGGGGAGCGTTATGACTACGAGCCCGCCGGGCGTGGCGCGTTCCCGCAGGAAGAGGATTGGGACACCCGCGCGTACCTGCGCCACCTGCCGACCGTGTTCGAGGCTGTCCGCAACGAGTTCGGCCCGGAAATCCCGCTGCTGCACGACGGCCACCACCGCATGACGCCCATCCAGGCCGCGAAGCTGGGCAAGGCCCTGGAACCGTACGACCTGTTCTGGCTCGAGGACTGCACCCCGGCCGAGAACCAGGAGGGCCTGCGCCTGGTCCGTCAGCACACCACCACCCCGCTGGCCATCGGTGAAATTTTCAACACCGTGTACGACTACCAGACGCTCATCAAGGAACAGCTGATCGACTACGTCCGCGCCGCGTCCACGCACTTTGGTGGCATTTCCCCGCTGAAGAAGGTCATGGACTTCGCCGCGCAGTACCAGATCAAGTCCGGCTTCCACGGCCCCACGGACATTTCCCCGGTCGGGTTCGCCGCACAGCTGCACGTGGGCCTGGCCATCCACAACTACGGCATCCAGGAATACATGCAGCACTCGGACAAGACCAACGAGGTCTTCCAGCAGTCCATGACCTTCAAGGACGGCTACCTGCACCCCGGCGACAACCCCGGCATCGGCGTCGAGTTCAACGAGGAAGCCGCCGCGGCTTACCCGTACCAGCAGGCCTACCTGCCCTACAACCGCCTCGTGGACGGCACGGTTCATGACTGGTAAACCCGGGACAACTCACGACAGCGGCGCGCACGACGGCGGGACTCACCTCGCTGCTGCCCGCAACCACATTGTGGTCATGGGCGTAGCCGGGTGCGGCAAGAGCACCGTCGGGGCCGCCCTGGCCGAACGGATCGGCGCGGAATTCATCGACGGTGATGCGCTGCACCCAAGAGCGAACATCGACAAGATGGCCGCCGGTACTCCCCTCAACGACGACGACCGGACGCCCTGGCTGGCCGAAATCGGCAGGCGGTTCTCGACGTCGGACGCTCCCTTAGTGATCGCCTGCAGCGCGCTCAAGCGCGCCTACCGGGACATCATCCGCAGCGGCGACCCGTCCGTGGCGTTCGTGCACCTGCACGGCACCCGCGAACTCCTTAACGTACGCATGAACTCCCGCCCCGGCCACTTCATGCCGGCCTCGCTGCTCGACTCCCAACTGGCTACCCTTGAGCATCTCCAAGCCGACGAAGAAGGAGTGGTTGTGGACATCGAGACGCCCGTGCACCAGATCGTCAACCAATCCGTGGAGCAGTTGCTTGGCCCACAGGATGATGCCGCCAGGTTCCTGGTGGACCTCAAGGCAGCGCCTTTCAACCTGGACGATTCCGCCGTGGAATGGGTTGAATCCACGCTGGCGTCCATGACGCTCGAAGAGAAGATCGGGCAACTCTTCATCAACCACAACAACGACTACTCGCCCGGGTACCTCGACGGTGTCCTGGAGAACTTCCACGTGGGTGGCATGCGGTACCGGCCCGGTCCGTCCGCGGCGGTGCAGGAACACATCCGGTACGCGCAGTCCAAGACGCGGATTCCGTTGTTGGTGGCATCGAACCCGGAGATGGGCGGCGCAGGAAGCTGCGATGACGGCACGTTCGTCTCCACGCACCTGCAGGCCGGTTCGCACCCGGATAAGTCCATCGCCCGCCGCATGGGCGAGGTTGCCGGCGTCGAAACCGCTGCCCTTGGCTGCAATTGGGCATTCGCGCCGATCGTGGACATCCACTACAACTGGCGCAACACCGTCATCTCCACGCGCGCCTTCGGCAACACCCCGGAGATTGTGGTGGAGCGGGCCAAGGAGTACTTCGACGGCATCAGCGAGTCGCCGACGGTGTGCGCCATGAAGCACTTCCCCGGCGACGGCATCGACGAGCGCGATCAGCACGTGGTCACGTCCTACAACACCCTGGGCTACGAGGAATGGAACAGGACGTACGGGCACGTGTATCGCGAAATGATCGGGCACGGCGTGCAGTCGATCATGGTGGGGCACATCGGCGCACCCGAGGTTTCCCGTCATTTCCGGCCCGGGCTGGCGGACGCGGAGATCCGTCCCGCAACGCTCGCGCCTGAGCTGCTGCAGGACCTCTTGCGGGGCGAACTGGGCTTCAATGGCCTGGTACTCACGGATGCCTCGCTCATGGTGGGCCTGACGCAGGCCATGAAGCGTCGCGACCTGGTGCCGGCAACCATCGCCGCCGGTTGCGACATGTTCCTCTTCTTCCGCAACCCGGACGAGGACTTCCAGTTCATGCTCGATGGGTACAAATCGGGCGTCATCTCCGATTCCCGTCTGGAAGATGCGTTGCGGAGGATCCTCGGGCTGAAGGCGAGCCTGGGGCTGCACGAGACTTCCCGGGAATCCCTGGTTCCTTCCCCGGAGGCCTTGTCTGTGATCGGCAGCGACGCCCACAAGGCGATCGCCGCTGACATCGCGGACAGAACTGTCACCCTGGTCAAGGACACCGCCCACAACCTGCCCATCACGCCGGAAACCCACAAGCGCATCCGGCTTTACGGCATCTCGGGCGGGGCGGACTTCACACGGGCCGATCCTCTGGCCTATCTGGACACGGTCAAAGAAGAGCTCGAAGCCGCGGGGTTTACGGTTGACGTGTTCAGGACCGCCGAGCAGCGCGAAGCCGCGGGGGAGGCTGGCATGAACTTCATGCGGGTCCTCTCCGAGGAAGCCACTGCCGACTACTCCGAGCGTTACGATGCGGCCTTCGTTTTCGCCAACGTGAAGGGTTTCGCGCAGGAAGCTGCCATCCGCATTAAGTGGTCCTCGCCCATGGCTGCCGAGATCCCCTGGTACGCCACGGAAGTCCCTACGGTTTTCATCTCGCTCAACCAGCCGAACCACCTGATCGACGTGCCCATGGTCAAAACCGCCATCCACGCCCACGCTGGGACGCGCGAAGCAATCCGTGCCACCATCCAGAAAATCCAAGGGAAGTCCGAATTCCAGGGAACGTTCAACGAGAACGTGTTCTGCGATTCGTTCGACACCCGCCTCTAACTCCTGGCTCTCAGCCGGGAGGCTTTGATACGGGGGCGCGCCCTCCCCGCCATCACGGAGGACGCGCGGAATGCCCGGTACTGCCCACATGGCCGTGCCGGGCATTCTTCATTACGGCGTCACGATCCGGCGGGCCGCGTCTCGTTAATGACGAGACGGCCGCAGCCGGATGGGAGCAGTAAATGGGATTCGGAACGAACGGCCAACGCAAGGGCAGGCCCACGACCATAATCTTTCTTGGCGGGTTGCTCGTAATTTCGTGGGTTGTCGCGATGCAGGTTGCCGGCAACATGATCGACGAGCAAAGACTCGATTCCAGTGGGCCACTCTGGCAAATGCTATGGTTCGGCGGCCCCGTGGCCTTGGCCGTGCTGGTCTACGGCCTTATTTGGCGGGCCCTGAAGCGCCGGGCTCTGGCCAGGGCTTTCGCGACGAGGGGCGCGGGGACCGCTCAAAACGGTCACCCACCTTCCGTAGAATAGGACCCATGACTTCCTCGCCTGAGACCTCCGTTGCCCGCGCCCGCCTTCTTGAACTCATCAAAGAACTGGCGGTGGTCCGCGGAAAGGTGATCCTCTCCAGTGGCAAGGAAGCCGACTACTACATTGACCTCCGCCGCATCACCCTCCACCACGAGGCCTCCAAGCTGGTGGGCCAGGTCATGCTGGCAATGATTGACGACGCCGGGATCCCGCTTGAGTGCGCTGGCGGGCTCACCATGGGTGCCGACCCCGTCGGTACCGCCGTGATGCACGCTGCCGTTGACGCAGGCCGTGTGGTTGACGCGTTCGTTGTCCGCAAGGCGCAGAAGTCGTACGGCATGGGTCGCCAGGTGGAAGGTCCTTCCGTTGAAGGCCGCAACGTGGTGGTCCTCGAGGACACCTCCACCACCGGCGGGTCCGCGCTGACCGCCGTCGAAGGTGTCCGCAAGGCGGGCGGCAACGTAGTGGCCGTCGCCGTGATCGTGGATCGCAACACTGGCGCTAAGGAAAAGATCGAAGCCGAAACCGGCGTGCCGTACCTCTTCGCGTTCGGCAAGGACGAACTCGGCCTCGACTAAGGAACGTGCCCGCTTGACGAAGCTTGATGATCTTCAGCAAAACGTACTACCGTAGTACCAAACGCCATGGACGGGAGCTTCTGTGAGAGTCAAGAACAGTGTCACAAGCCGGGAGTTCAATCACTCCTCCAGTGAGATTCTTCGCCAGGTCCGAGAGGGCAACGTAATCCCTGTGACCTACGGCCGGGACGGAGACGTGGTGGCATACGTCGTGCCGGCTTCCACGCTGCGAAATCACGATGAGATTGAAGCCGTCCATCGAGCTGTCACTGCACGTCGCCCGTCAGCACGCGACGTGGTGATGGAGTCAACTGTGACCATCAACTCCGAAGACACCCTGCGTGAAATGCGCGAAGGGGAGCGCTACTGATGCCGATAGTCAGTGCGGGATGCTATTTGGAGACGTCTTCACTGATCCGTCTCTTGACGCCTCAGCATCCCTCACGTCAGGCGTTGGTGGATTATCTGGATCAGGCAGACTTATGGAACCACCTTTGCACGAGCAAACTGACGCAGCTGGAGGCGGCCCGCGTGGCCGTCAGGGACGGCAATCCCGGCCTCGGAGCGCAGGTGGATCTCTTCTTGCGACAGATAACAGTGATACCAATCTCGGAACACGTCCTGACCCGGGCCATGGAGATCCCGTTCCACGTCAAATCCCTTGACGCCATACACGTCGCATCGGCAGCGGCCGCATCGGTGGTAATGACCTCGGACAACAACATGGCTGATGTCCTGAACAGGCTTCAGCAACACCCGGATTGGTCAGCCATATACCGCTTCAGCGACATTGTCGGCTAAGAATCACTTAAGAGCTTCCGGATCGAGGAGAAGGTGCCTCAAGGGCGCATCCTACGGGCATTCGCGGTGCACTTTCCACGGGGCTGTAAGGCCGTGCCTTCGAAGCCTATGCTTGCTGCGTGGGCGTTCAGGTAGGGAAACCTCCGGCACCGCCGGAAGTAGAGGAAGACCTCCCGCTGCCCGCCACGCCTGCGCCGGGTCCTGAACCCGGAGTGGGGACGGAGCCAGCGGAGGATCCGGGTTCATGGGCCCGGATCCTGCCTTATGCTGCCCGGTTGAAGAAGACATCCCGCCGTAACTTCCTCATCACCGCCGGCGCCTCAGCGGCGCTCGCGGGGGACATGCTCTTCACCCGCCATGTGCAGGCCGAACGCCGCGCTCCGAAGATCCTCCGCGTTCCGGATTCCTTCGCGGACCTGTACTTCCCGAAGGCCAGCTGGATCCTCTTTCCGGGTTACAAAACCAGTTGGGAAGAGGCCCAATGGATCCTCAACTCACTGCGGCCTGCCCTGCACCAGCGGGGTCGCCTTGCCGCCGTCGGATACTCCAACCTGGGTTTGGACGTTGACGAGGTTGTCCGCGAACTCGTCCTCCACGTCCGCGAGTTGGGCCTGGAGAAGCTGTATTTCTACGGCCACAGCTTCGGTGGGATGCTGGCCACCCAGGTCGCGGCCCGCTTGCTGGAATTGCACGGTGTGGAAACCGAACTGATCGTCCTGGATTCCAGTCCCTTCAGCCGCGCCGATGTCCTGGACCAAAGCTGGTTCGACGGCGTGGTGTTCCTTTATGAGAACGGCTTCCGCATTCCGTCCGTCCTGCGCGGCGGCTACGAATTGGGGGAGCGGTTGGTCCATAAGGACGAGCGCTCCTGGCGGCAGATCCTGGACCAAACCGCCGAGCAACTCTCTCCGATCGCGCCGTCGAGTGTGCTGGTCCAGACCGAGTCCGCCTACATCTACCATTTCGATGGGCTGCGGTTCGTGGGCAAGCTGGGCCCGGCAAAGATGGCCTACATGGGCAACTCAGCTGATGCCACCGTGAACTACGTGACGGCCCGTGCCGGGTGGAGCAGGGTGTTCGCCGAGAACATGAAGCTGCCCATCCTCAGTACCGAGGGAGCACGGCCGGCACACGCCAGCCCGCAGTGGAACGCGGATGTGTACAGGCCGTTGCTGGAGCACGTGCAAAATCAGTTGGAGCCGTTGCCTGCCACGCCCGAAGAGCCGTCATACAAGGAACCGAACGGTCGGATCATCCGCCCGGCTTAGGTGTCAGGAGCCGTGGCGCAGTGTTTCAACCTCGACGGCGGTCAGGCCCGCCTCGCGCAGGAAGCCGCCGGCGTCGCCGAACTCGCGGGCAAAACCAACCAGGAAATGCCGGATGGCAGCTTCCGGGCTTTGCAGGATCATGAGATCGGGGCTGAAGTATTGTGCCGGGGTTGAAGGTACGTGCAGCCGCCACGTGGCAGCCATGGTTTCGAGAACGGTAGGCAGGTTGGCAGTGGTTGCCGTGTAGTCGTTCACCACGGCTTCGTTTGAAGCGCCGGAGGCCATGAGCGCCAAGGCCGACACCACACCCGTCCGGTCCTTGCCCAAGGAGCAATGGATCAAGGTCCTTTTTCCTTGCGCCACAGGTCGCAGCGCATCCGCAGCCCATTCAGGCCGGATGCGGAGCCAGCCCAGATAAAGATCGCCCAAATCTTCCGGCGTCTCCACGGCCTGCAGCGATCCGGCAACTGCGTTGGGATCCAGCGGGTTGTTGATCAGTTCCGGCGAGCCCTCGCTGACCAACCACGGAACCATGGTCCGCTCGAGTTCGCTTCGGAGGTCGACGATGGCCTGGATGCCGTGTTCCGCCAGAAAATCCGACGTCGACGCGGCATCCAGGCCAAATGGCTGGCTCCCCCTGAGAATCCGGCCGCCGGCCAGAGGGCGCAGATTGAGCACAGCCATGGTGGGTCCTTAGATCTGGCTCTTGAGGTCGGCCACGGAGTTCAGGACCTGGTTGGGTCGGAACGGGAAGGACACGATCTCGTCGCGCTGCGTGATGCCGCTGAGGACAAGCACGGTGTGGAGGCCCGCCTCCATGCCCGCGATGATGTCCGTGTCCATGCGGTCACCGATCATGGCGGTGGTCTCGGAGTGGGCGTCGATCTGGTTCATGGCCGAGCGGAACATCATGGGGTTCGGTTTGCCCACGATGTAAGGTTCGCGGCCTGTGGCCTTGGTGATCATTGCCGCGATGGCTCCGGTAGCGGGGAGGGGGCCGTCCTTGGAGGGGCCGGTGGCGTCCGGGTTGGTGGCGATGAAGCGGGCGCCGGCCAGGATGTGGCGGACAGCCGTGGTGATCGCCTCAAAGGAGTAGGTGCGGGTTTCGCCGAGGACCACGAAGTCGGGTTCGGTGTCCGTGAGGATGAAGCCGGCCTCGTGCAGGGCGGTAGTGAGGCCTGCTTCGCCGATGGTGTAGGCGCGGTTTCCGGAGTCCGAGGACTTGACCTGGTCCTTGAGGAACTGGGCCGTGGCCAGGGCCGAGGTCCAGATGTTCTCTTCCGGGATCTCAAGTCCGGAGGCGCGCAGGCGTGCTGCGAGGTCCCTGGGCGTGAAGATGGAGTTGTTGGTCAACACGAGGAAGCGCTTGGAGGTGTCCACCCAGCGCTGGATGAGCTCGGCGGCTCCGGGGATTGCCTGGTTTTCGTGGACCAGTACGCCGTCCATGTCCGTCAGCCAACACTCGATTTCATGGCCGTTGCGGTACACGGAGTCGGACGTCTGGGGCGTGGATTCTTCTGCCATATTTGCCTCCGGCTGGGATTGTTCATGCACTGCGTCCCAGTCTTTCATTATTCGGACCGCCAGACACCCCGGGGTCTTGCTATGTGGATAGAACTCCCCATGCCGAAAGCGGACTTTGACTTGCGGCCACCTCCCTTGGCTGCACTACCCTTGTGGCTGCGCAGGCGTCCCGCAACCGTGGATCGGGGGATCGACACGGTGACTTCAGAGGCGTCGGCGCGGACCAGGTCCCCTGTTCTGATCGCCATGCCGGCAACGCAAGACGCCGGTCTCCTGAGAGGGTCCTGCCACATGAGCAACACCAACGGAGCGCCGCAGCCTCCCTACAACACCGACGGCATTCCCCAGCCGCGCTACGACACCAGCCAAGGCCAGTATCAGCAGTACCAGCCAGGCCAGGCGCAGCCAATGTACAGGCCGGAGGAGGGCGGACCCAACCCCAACTCCGGCGACCACAACAAGAAGGCGCTGTTCCTGATCCTCGGCGGGATCGCCGTCGTCGTGGTTGTTGCGCTGGTGGTGGTCTTCGCCTGGCTGATCCCTTCGGCTGCCAAGCCCGTGGCCGTGGACACCGCCACCCCAAGCGCGGAGGCCAGCGATGCTGCCTCGGGCCCCTCCGCAGAAGCGGACCCGTCGGGGGAGGCCGAGCCGTCTGCGGAAGCCGAACCGTCAGCGTCCTCGGACATCCCCGCCGGCGCTATCCCGCTCCCCGCCGGCTGGGACCAACTGGCAGGCCCCAGCAACGTGCCCGCGGACGGGGATCCGTTGTTCAGCAAGTGGGTGACGGGCGAATCGTCGTTCCAGTACCTGGCGGAGTGGACGCACGATGAGTCGTTCGGCATCACCAAGGACCCCTCCACGGGAGAGGAAATCCAGAAGAAGGCCCAGGGCACCACTGAAACCGATGGCGACGGGATTGCGGTGGCTTACGCCTTCTTCGCTGAATCCGACGAAGGGAAGTTCGGCAAGGATCCCGCCGATGTCAAGAAAGCCATCACGGACATCGAAGCCCGCTACAAGGGCATGACCGCCACCGAATTGCCGCAGAACCTGGTGGGCCATAAGTGCGCCGCGGACTTCAAGACCACCATTCCGGAGACCCGTGAGTTCCGGCGTGGAGTAGCAGTGGTGGTCGGGTTCACGTGCACCAACGCACGCGGCGAAGAGATCCAGGCCGTCAACCTCTTCTCCGTCACGCCGTGGGGTACCCCGCAAATGCTGGGCGTGAGCGGGCACAAGACCTACTGGGACGCACACCCGGGCCTCATGCAACAGTTGGCCAACTCCTACCGCATCAACAAGTGGAAGGTGGGCTAGCCGCCCGTCGGGCACCGGGCACCGGGCACCGGGCACTTGGCACGCGGCTAAAGTTGAAGGGTGACTGACCTCCCCCCTGACGCCTCCGGGCCCAACGCAGCCCAGCCCACCCCCGACGCAACCCCCGCGGAAGGCGAGGCGGAAGCGAAGGCGGAGGTCGGCGTCGGGCCTTGGGAGGGTGAGTGGCCCGAGGGCGAGCACTGGGACCCGGACCTGCTGCGCGACGGCGACCGCCGCAACGTGGTGGACCAGTACCGTTACTGGAAGCATGAGTCGATCGTGGCGGACCTGGACTCCAAGCGCCACGACTTCCACATCGCGATCGAGAACTGGCAGCACGATCTCAACATCGGCACCGTGGTTCGCACCGCGAATGCGTTCCTCGCCAAGGAGGTCCACATCATCGGACGACGGCGGTGGAACCGTCGCGGGGCCATGGTCACCGACCGCTACCAGCACGTCCGCCACCACCCGACCGTTGAGGATTTTGTCCAGTGGGCGGAGGAGGAAGGGCTGGCGGTGATCGGGATCGACATCTTCCCGGACTCGGTCCCGCTGGAGACCTACGACCTCCCGCAGAAGTGCGTGCTGGTGTTCGGGCAGGAAGGACCGGGCCTCACCCCGGAGGTCCACGATGCCGCCGTCGCCACGCTGTCCATCGAGCAATTCGGTTCCACCCGCTCCATGAACGCAGCCTCCGCCGCAGCCATTGCCATGCACGCCTGGGTGCGCCGGCACGTGTTCAACCAGAAGGTGTCCTAGTAACACCCGCCGAGATGACAATTAATGCCAATCCCAAGGCTCGGGACTGTCATTAAATGCCAACTCGGCGCGGTGATCGCGGCGGGAGCTGTGGATAACGAGGCTGGGCGCCTGGCGGAAAAGCAACAATATGGCATGCGCAGGAAAGAACTACCGGAGCACCTCACATCAGGTTCATTCTCCGTGCGCGCATCGGACAAGGCCGGCGTGCCTCGGTCCCGGACCCATGCCAAGGACCTGCTCCTGGTTTCCAGGGGAATCCGGGTGCCCGCCGCGTCCGATGCTTCCGGAGCCGCAGCCCTGCGCGCCTACACAGACCTTGACGACACCTCGGTGCTCGTATCCTTAACTGCTGCGAGAATCTGGGGCATTCCCTTGCCCCGTCACTGCAAGGGTGATTGGCGCATCCACGTGGCTCGCCGCCGGGGGTTCAGCTTTCCCCGCCGCGTGAACGTGGTGGGCCACCTGCTCACTCTCCTACCAGAGGAGGCCGTAGAGCACGACGGCGTCCGTCTCACCTCGCCTGCGCGGACGTGGCTGGACTTGGCCTCGCACCTGGGCGTGGACGACTTGGTGGCGGCGGGTGACCACCTGGTGTGCTCCCACGGCCCGGAGTTCCCTGTTCCCAAGGCGGCGTTATGCAGACTTGACGAGCTGGCCGCGATCACGGACCGCCATCCCGGCATGCGCGGAGTGCGGGCCGCGAGGGCAGCCCTCGAGCTCATCCGCGTAGGGGCAGATTCAGCGCCGGAATCACACATGCGGCTGGCGCTGGTTAATGCAAACCTGCCAGAGCCCGAATTGAACCACGTGGTGCGCAACAACCTGGGTCAGGCGGTCCTCTGGCCGGACGGAGCGTACCGGGAGTTTAGGGTCTCACTCCAATACGACGGGCAGCACCACGCTGGCCCGGAGCAGCATCTGAGGGACATTGAACGCCAGGAAAGGTCGCTTGCCCATGGCTGGCTGGAGGTCCGCATCTCCAAGCGCGATCTGGAAGGTGAACGGCCCGCCGTCGTGCATAAGGTTCGCCGCGCCCTCATCAGCAGAGGTTGGGCGCCGAGGTGACAATTAATGACAATCCCAAGGCTCGGGACTGTCATTAAATGCCATCTCGGCGCGAGTGTTACCAGCCCGCGTGACCGGAAACACGGCGCCCGGATGGTTGTCGCTAGGATGGTGCTAGCCGTAAGCGGTCTACTCCAGGGTCACCAACCCACAGACGAATTCAGCATAGGAGTCACCATGCCCATTGCAACCCCAGAGATTTACTCCGAGATGATCGACCGCGCAAAGGCTGGCGGCTTCGCCTTCCCTGCGGTCAACGTGACGTCGTCGCAGACTCTGAACGCTGCGATCCGCGGTTTCGCCGAGGCCGAATCCGACGGCATCATCCAGGTTTCCACCGGTGGCGCAGCCTACTGGTCCGGTGCCTCCGTCAAGGACATGGTGGCCGGTTCCCTCGGCTTCGCCGCGTTCGCACGCGAGGTTGCCAAGAACTACAACGTCAACATCGCCCTGCACACGGACCACTGCCCGCAGGACAAGCTGGAGGGCTTCGTCCTCCCGCTGCTGGCCGCGTCCGAGGAAGCCGTCAAGGCCGGCAAGGACCCGATCTTCAACTCGCACATGTGGGACGGCTCGCACGAGACCCTGGAAGACAACCTGCGCATCGGCCGCGAACTGCTGCAGCGCGCGGCTGCCGCCAAGATCATCCTCGAGGTGGAAATCGGCACCGTCGGCGGTGAGGAAGACGGCGTGGAGAACGAGATCAACGACAAGCTCTACACCACCACCGAGGACGCCCTGGCCACCATCGAAGCCCTGGGCGCCGGCGAGAACGGCCGCTACCTGACCGCACTCACCTTCGGCAACGTGCACGGCGTGTACAAGCCGGGCAACGTTAAGCTCCGCCCTGAACTGCTCAAGCAGATCCAGACCGAAGTCGGCGCCAAGATCGGTAAGGAAAACCCCTTCGACCTGGTCTTCCACGGCGGTTCCGGTTCCACCGAGCAGGAAATCGCTGACGCTGTGTCCTTCGGTGTCATCAAGATGAACATCGACACCGACACCCAGTACGCGTTCACCCGCCCGGTGGCCGGCCACATGCTCGCCAACTACGACGGCGTACTGAAGGTGGACGGCGGTTTGGGCAACAAGAAGACCTACGACCCCCGCGTCTGGGGTGCTTCGGCCGAGGCCGGCATGGCAGCACGCATCGTCGAGGCCGCCCAGCAGCTCGGATCGGCTGGCAAGACGTTCTAATGTCCGACGAATTCCGCAAGAACCTGATGGGGCCGGAGCCCACGCTCCTGCCCGCCGAAACAGAGGTTTACCAGCACCTTGCCCTCGGCAAGGAAGCACTGGACCTCGTGGCGCAAAACCCCACATCGTCCCTGCTGTGGGCCATCCTCGCCGAGGAAGCCTGGGCAGAGGGCCGGACCATCGAGTCCTACGCCTACGCCCGCGTTGGTTACCACCGCGGCCTGGACTCATTGCGCCGGAACGGTTGGCGCGGCGTCGGCCCCATCCCGTGGGAGCACGAGCCCAACCAGGGCTTCCTGCGTGCGCTCTACGCGCTGGGCCGTGCGGCCTCTGCCATTGGCGAGGCCGAAGAGCCGGAGAGGATCGAGAAGTTCCTGAACGACTCGGACCCCAAGGCCAAGGCAGCGATCGAAGCACGCTAACGCAAGAACAGACGGCGGCGACCCCCACCGAACTGGTGTGGGTCGCCGTCGTCGTTAACCCGCCCAGGGGGCCCGCCTGCCCAACTGACTGGCAGTAGTGGTTGCTATGAGCCCTGAAAACAACCACTAATGCGAGCTACTTGGGGTCCGGGAAGCTAGTTAGGCAAAGTGCGCGGGCGTCCGAGCGGCACCACCAGCGGAGTGTGCGTGACGGGGTCCTCGATGATCCGGCAGGCCATGCCGAACACTTCCTCCACCAAGGACTCGGTGATCACGTCAGCGGGCGGGCCTTCGGCCACCACCGCTCCGTCCTTCATGGCGATGATGTTGTCCGCATAGCGGCTGGCATGGTTGAGGTCGTGCAGGACGGCAACCAGGGTGTGTCCCTTGTCCAGGTTGAGCTCGCGGCACAGTTCCAGCAGCTCGATCTGGTGTGCGATGTCCAGGAAGGTGGTGGGTTCGTCGAGGAGCAGGAGCGGAGTCTGCTGCGCCAGCACCATGGCTACCCAGACGCGCTGGCGCTGGCCGCCGGACAGTTCGTCCACCAAGCGCCCGGACAACGCCGAGACACCAGTGGCCTCCATGGCCTCAACGACAGCGGCTTCGTCCTCCGGGCTCCATTGCCGCAGCAGCTTCTGGTGCGGGTACCGGCCCCGGGCCACGAGGTCCGCCACGGTGATGCCGTCCGGTGCGATGGACGATTGCGGCAGCAAGCCAAGGCGCCGCGCAAGTTCCTTTGCCGGCAACGCGTGAACGGACTTGCCGTCCAGCAACACCTGCCCGTCCCGTGGCTTGATCAGGCGGGCGAGCGCCCTCAGAAGCGTCGATTTGCCGCAAGCGTTGGGACCAACGATCACCGTGAACGAGCCCTCGGGGATCCGGACGTTAAGGTTCTCCGAGATGATGCGTTGCTCGTAGCCGATGGTCAGGGCCTCGGCGCGAAGCTGTGGGGCAGGCGTTGCGATGGTCATGATTTCCTTGCTTCCCTGGCCAGGAGCCAAACGAGGTAGATACCGCCGATGCACACCGTCACGACGCCCACGGGCAGTTGGATCGGGGCGAACAGGCGTTGTGCCGCGAGGTCGCTCCCGGCGAGGAGCAGCGCACCCATGAAGGCTGATGGCAGCAACGTGATGCCGGCGCTCCGGGTCAGCCGGCGGGCCAATTGCGGAGCCGCGAGGGCCACGAAAGCGATGGGGCCGGCCACCGCGGTGACAGCCGCAGTCAGCGCGACACCAAGGATCAGCAGCAGCAAACGGGTCGGTTCCGCGCGAACGCCCAGTGCGCGTGCGGCGTCGTCGCCCATTTCCAGCAGCTGCATGCGGCGGGCGGCTCCCAGCGTTGCCAAGCCCACCACAACAATCACGACGGCGGCGGGCGCCGCTTGCTCCCACGTGATGCCGTTGAGGGACCCTGCTCCCCAGACGGCGGCGGCCAGGGCTGCTTCAAGCTCGGCTTGGAGGATGAGCCAATGGTTGAGGGCCGCGAGCATGGCACTGATGCCGATGCCGACGATGATGAGCCGGAAGCCCTGCGAGCCACGGCGGAAGGCGAGCAGGTACACCGCGATCGCCGTGAGCACGCCGCCAACCAGCGCTCCTGCAGCGACTCCCAGATAGCCTCCGCCAAGGGTCAGCATCACCAGAAGCGCTCCCGTGTACGCGCCGGTGTTGAACCCGATGATGTCCGGGCTGCCCAGCGGGTTGCGGGTCATGGATTGGAAGACGCCGCCGCTCATGCCCAGGGCGGCGCCGAAAACGAGCGCGGACAGGACCCTGGGGAGCCGCCACTCCATCACGATGGTCTGGGCGAACCCCGGTGCATCGCCAGCGAATGCCTGCAGGACCTGCGGCACGGAAACCTCGTAGTCGCCGGTGGACAGGGAAACCACGGCAACGGCAAGTGCCGCCACGAGGAGGGCGAAGCAGACCAGGATGCTCCGCACATCGAACCGGACGCTGAGGGAACGCACGCGTAACAAGACGGTGGAGCGGCCAAAGTCGATGCCCGGCCGGGAGTCCAAACGTGTCACAGCCCGCTCACCTTCCTGCGCCGGGCCAGCGCGATCAGCACGGGTGCGCCAACGAACGCGGTGACAACACCTACGGGCAGTTCGCCGGGCGCAGCCACCCTCCCCACCACGTCCGCCACCAGCAGGAGCGTGGGGGAAAGGAGCAGCGTGGTGGCCAGGATCCAACGCTGGTCCGGTCCTACGATCCACCTGGCAACGTGCGGGATCATGAGTCCGACGAAGCCGATGGCGCCGGCCCCTGCGGTCGCGGCTCCGCTGAGGAGCGTGATTGCGACGACGCCCAGGATCCGCGTCCGGTTGACGCTCGCGCCGAGGGAGGTGGCCAGGTCGTCGCCGAGTGCCACGGCGTTGAGCCCACGCACACAGGACAAGGCGATCAGGAGTCCTGCGGCAATAAACGGGGCCACGGTGGTCACGGCTTCCATGCTTCGGGTGTCCAGCGAACCGATGCTCCATGACCGCAAATGGTCGAATGCCTTGGGATTGAGCAGGGTCAGTCCGGAACCGATGCCTGTCAGCACCGCTCCCAGGGCCACCCCGGCCAAGGTGAGCCGGATGGGATTCACCACATTCCGGCCCGAGGTTCCGATCAGGTAGACGGCGGCCGTGGTCAGGATTGCTCCGAAGAACGCGAACCAGATGTAGCCGCCCAGCGACCCGATCCCGAGGATGCCGATGGCCAGCACCATGGCAAATGAGGCGCCGGCGTTGACGCCGAGGATGCCGGGGTCGGCCAGCGGATTACGGGTGATGGCCTGGATGAGCGCGCCGGACACGCCGAGCGCAATCCCGGCCACGATCCCCATCAGCGTGCGCGGAAGGCGGCTTTGCAGAATGATCCCGTGGTCCGCGATGTTCTGTGGATGGGTGAACGCATCCAGGATGGTGGACGCGGGAATGAACTTTGCGCCCACGCCGAGGCTGAGGAGCGCGGCGCCGAGCAGGGCGGCAGCGGCCACGGCAAGGATCAGGACACGCCACCGGTTCTTGCGTACGACGCCGGACCCCGGGTTCGCGGTGTCGGCCGCGGGGGCGGTGGCAGGCGGCCTACCGTCGCGTGCTTCGGTGGCCGGGGCCGTCACGTTGGACACAACAAACACCACTCCGGAGGACTCGGCTAAGGATCTGGGGGCACCTGCGTGACTCTCACGCGTTACGCAGGCGTGCCTTAATTAGGTTAGCCTTACTCCGTGAAAAATGACGATTCTGAAGTACAGCAGCGCCGCAACGCCGGTGCACGCGCATATAACCGTGGGTGGGCCCTTGTCCGTGGGCGCGGCCTGGCCGTGAAGGCTGGTGCAGCTGTGCTGGCCATGGCCCTGCTTGCCGGTTGCGGCACCAGCGGTGGCTCCGGTTCCAGTGCCGGCAACGCCGATGTTGCCACCGGTGGCTCCAAGTTCACCACCGCGGACCAGGAAACGGCCAAGCTGGGCACTGACGCTGCGCCAGGCGTCTTCCCCCGCACGCTCACCCACGCCAACGGGGAAACCACCCTGGAGAAGAAGCCCAGCCGCGTAGTGGTCCTGGACACCGGCGAGCTGGACGACGTCGTAACCCTGGGCGTAACCCCTGTGGGCATGGCCACCACGGAAGGCGCCAACCCGGTCCCCACCTACCTCGCGGACAAGGTCAAGGGCGTGCAGTCGGTTGGCACCATCCAGAACCTCAACCTGGAAGCCATCGCCGCGCTGAAGCCGGACCTCATCCTGGGAAGCCAGCTTCGCGCGGACAAGCTCTACAAGCAGTTGTCCTCGATCGCTCCCACGGTGTTCAGCATCCGCCCCGGCTTCCCGTGGAAGGAAAACTTCCTCCTGGTGGGCAAGGCCCTCGGCGAGGAAGACAAAGCCATCAAGGCGCTCAACGATTATCAGGCAGAGGCCGACGCCCTGAAGAAGGACGTCAAGGGCGATCCCAAGATCTCCCTGGTGCGCTTCCTTCCCGGCAAGATCCGGCTGTACGCCAACAAGTCCCTGATCGGCGTGATCCTGAAGGACACCGGCCTGGCGCGACCGGACAACCAGAACATCGATGAACTGGCGGCCGAGGTCTCGGCGGAAAACATCGAGCAGGGCGATGCTGACTGGATCTTCTACAGCAGCTACGGCGATCCTGCGGCCACAGGTGAAACGTCGGTGGTTGAAGGTGCCGTGTGGCCCACGCTCGGCGCAGTCAAGGCCGGCCACGCCAAGCAGGTCAACGACGACGTCTGGTTCCTCGGCCTCGGCCCCACAGGCGCCCAGCTCATCCTCAAGGACCTCCGCACCATGCTGGTCGGCTAGGACCACAACGCAACATCACCAGCACCCCCAACGAAAAGCGACCCTCACCGAAAAGGTGAGGGTCGCCGTCGTCGTTAACCCGCCCAACTGACTGGCAGTAGTGGTTGCTATGAGCGCTCAAAACAACAACTGCGAGCCAGTTGGGGAAAAGGCGGGAACTAGGCCTTGCGGGGGATGCCCGTGCGTGCCATGGCTTCGGCGTAGGCGGCGTGGATGGCGTCCAGGTATTCCTGCTGGCGCTCGGGGGTTCCGGCGAAGGAACGGCCACCGAGCGAGCGGACCTTGAACGTCTTGAAACCGCGGCGGGCGATGCTCGCAGGTGCGGCCTTCATGAGCTGGTCGGCCAGGCGGTGTGCCTCGTTGCCGTGCGCCACCAGGGCCGACGTGCGCGGCAGGAGCTGGAGCAGGCGCAGGAGCGGTTTGAGGCCTTCGGTGATGTTGGCGGGGGTGAGCTTGCCCGGTTCCTCGTTGGGTTCGATCCACGGGTAGGCGTTCCACGGAATGACATACTCCGGACGCAGGCCGAGCTGCCACTGCATGCCGAGCATGCGCGTGGTGGCCTCGTCATCGCCGGGCTTGATAAAGCCCTCGCCGGACGTGGTGCGCTGGTTGGAGAAAAGGCTGACGATGCGGCAGTCGTCCATGCTGTGTGCGGGGTCGATGTAGAGGACCTCGCTGCCTGGCTTCTGTTCCTTCAGGGAATCGCACAGTCCGTTGACCTCGGCGATGTGGTCTTCGTAACGGCGGTTCCAGAGGAGTTGTTCGGGTGAGTCAATCGCCAGGTCTTGCATCAGAAGTTTGGTCTCCTAGGTGTCACAGCGCGCACCAATCGAACCGGCCGCGGACATGGCGCAGCGGACGCTCAAAGGGTGCTGTTGGGGGCTGGTTAACCTTACCGGACTGTGGAGGTGGTACTGTCCCGCCTCCGGCGTGCCGACCGAATAAGACGCGGCGTGTTGCCGCCAGGCGTGGCGGAGATCTCTCCGGCGGCAGGATCCTCCCAACGAAACATTTCCGCAGGTCAGCGGTCTTATCGTTGACTTTGCCCAAGCCAAGTGATGGGTTGGAGGTATCGGTTTTGGGGGAAACCGCACCCCCTCGCCAAGGTTCCGCGCCGGAACCGCCAGCAAACATCGAACGTGGGGGTACAAAGTGGTTGCAACACACGAAGCGTCGCCGGATATCGATCAGCGGCCAGGCAAGGCTCCGAAAATCCGTGCCGTCCTGGCTGGCGGCCTGGTTCTGGGAGTGGGCGCAGCCATCACCCTGGCTGCCTGGAACGACTCCGAATTCGCCCAAGGAACCTTCACCGCGGGTGCCTTCAACCTCGAAGGAAGCACCGACGGCACCGCCTTCGCCGAACATCCCGCCGGCTCACCGGCCACGCTGAGTTTCACGGCGAACCCGGGCAGCCTCGCGCCCGGCGACGTGGTCACCGCACCCTTCGCCGTGCGTTTGGATGACGCGACCACCAACGACGCCACCGTCACTGTGTCCACCGAAGCCTCCACCGGTTCCCTGACCGGGCTCACGTACTCATTGACACGCTCGACGGCGTTCGGTTGCGGCGAGGCGGTCACCGGCACTTTGGTGACTGCCGGCCAGGCTTTGGGCACGACGCCGGGGAGCGTCACCTTCGCTCTAACGCAGGGCGCAGAGGCCGACCCGGGAGATGCCGTCAACCTCTGCTTCAGGATCACGGCAGATGCCAATCTGGTCCAATCCCAAACCGGGACCACCACCTGGGAATTCGCGGCGGAATCCCAGTGATCCATGGGCATCCAACACTCAGCGACGCGCCGCGGAAAGAGGCAGCGGCGCGAGGTGTTCCTGTGCCTCCGGGCACTCCTTGCCGGGGCCTTGGCGCTGGGAGTAGGCGGCTCGGTCACCCTGGCAGCATGGACTGACAGCGACTACGCCACGGGGAGTTTCGGGGCCAGTGTCTTCGTCACCGAATCCAACGTCACCAAGCCCTACAGTGCGGCCGGAACGTGGAGCACCAACGACGTGGCGCCTGGCGGGGCCCTGGTCTTCACCGCCACCGCGATGAGCCCCGGAACGGTTGCGTACGCACCGTTTGCCATCCGGACCAAGGCGAATTCCGTGGCCGGGGAAGTGGTGCTTGGCGTCCCAGCCGTCACCAGCAGCGGAACCGGCACCTCCGACCTCGGAGCCGCGTTGCGGTACCGCGTGGTCCGCTCAGCCACGTGCGACGCTTCCGCCTTTACCGGGACGCCCGCCTTCGTGGTGGGCAGCGACGGCGCCAAGCCCTTCACGCAAGGGCAAGCGGCCGGCGTCGTGAATCCACTCGCGGCCGCCACCGCAACGTTGCCGGGGGCGCCCACGCAGTTCTGCTTCGAAGTGACGCTGCCCGTGGGGGCGAACAACGCCCTCCAGGGCCAGACGGCGACGGCCACCTGGCAGTTCACAGCTGCCTCGAGCTCATGAGCCACAGCCCATGGCCCCGCCGGCTCCGCGAAGGCCTGCTGAACATCGCCGCCGCCGGTGGTGCCGTGTGCATCCTGGCCGTCCTCGCCGCCGTGGTGTTCAACATCTCCCTTGTCCTGTTCAAGACCGGCTCCATGTCGCCGGCCATATCTGCGGGTTCGCTGGCCGTGGTCCGCGAAGTTCCGGCGGCCGACATCCGGATTGGTGATGTCGTCACCGTGGACCGGGCCGGGAAGTTGCCAATCACGCACCGCGTGCTGACCATCGAGCCCGCGGAAGGGGAAGCCCGGACCATCACCATGAAGGGCGACGCCAACGCCGAACCCGATCCCGCGCCCTACGTGGTTGACCGGGTCCGCGTCGTGCTGTGGTCCGTGCCCGGGCTCGCCTACCCGCTCGCCGCGGCCGCACATCCAGTGGTCCTTGGCGCCACCACGGTGGCCGTTGCAGCGCTGGTGACGTGGGTGTTGTGGCCGCGGTCCCGGCGTCGGCCGCGTACGGAACAGCAAGGTGGGCGCAAGGGCGGACGGCATGCGGCTGCGTAGTTGGGGCGGGACCGGGTTCCGGGGCGGGCGCGCATGAAAGCTCGCATGGTGCTGGCCGGGCTTGCCGTGGCATTGGGGATGGTGTTGTCCGCAGCGGGCCCTCCGGCGGTCACCGAAGCGGCGTGGGAGCAGAACGCCTATGCGACGGGCAGCTTTGGCACCGTCACCATTCCGGCGCCAACGCTCAACGGCCAGTGCACGTACAACCCGGGGCCCCTGGGACTGAACTCGTTTGTGCGGATCTTCTGGTTGCCACCGGAGGGCTACACCGTGGCCCAGGCCGAGATGCAGGCGTCCACCAGCGGGCTGGGCTCCGCCCTGGCCCCCTTGACCGGATACAACCTGGCTACCAACACCACGGGGGACGCCACTACTGGGTACATCACGGACGTCCGGACCAATCTGCTGGGCGGACTCCTGGGCCTGGGGACTGAGCTTCAACTGGCGATCGTGATCAAGGATCCCACCACTGGGTGGACCTCAAAATCCGCGTCCGTGGCATCCAACGCCGGCCTGATCGGCGGGCTTGGCGGGAACTGCAGGAACCTGCCTGCGGGTTCCTGATGCCGTACAAGACCACAAGCCGGCCCGCCGCCATCAAAACTTCACGCGACCGCCGTCGAACGCTCCTTGACACCAGACTTTCAGGGCTCATCGGCTAAACTTGGCTGGTAAGAGCCCCGAACCTCTTGCGTTGGCCGCCGTCCTGGTGGCCACACCGGTAACCTCGGGGCATTCTCATGTACGGCGCCCAGCCACAGCGGCTCGGCCCGAAAGAATGGGGGAGGATCCCATGCCCGCAATCGTGATCGTCGGAGCCCAGTGGGGCGACGAAGGCAAAGGCAAAGCAACCGACCTGCTCGGTGGCCGCGTTGACTACGTGGTCAAGCCCAACGGCGGAAACAACGCCGGGCACACCGTGGTTGTTGGCGGTGAGAAGTACGAGCTCAAGCTCCTTCCCGCAGGCATCCTGAGCCCCAACGCCATTCCGATTATTGGCAACGGTTGCGTGGTGAACCTCGAGGCCCTCTTCCAGGAGATCGACGGCCTCGAAGCCCGCGGCGCCGATACCTCCCGCCTGCGTGTTTCCGCCAATGCCCACCTGGTTGCGCCGTACCACCAGGTGCTGGACAAGGTGACCGAACGCTTCCTCGGCAGCCGCGCCATCGGAACCACCGGCCGCGGCATCGGCCCCGCCTACATGGACAAGGTGGCCCGCCTGGGCATCCGCGTCCAGGACGTCTTCGACGAGTCCATCCTCCGCCAGAAGGTGGAAGGCTCGCTGCGCCAGAAGAACGAACTGCTGGTCAAGATCTACAACCGCCGCAGTGTTGTGGTCGACGAGATCGTGGAGTACTTCCTGTCCTTCGCCGAGCGACTGCGCCCGCTGGTTATCGACAGCACCCTGGAACTGAACAACGCCCTGGACGAGGGCAAGGTGGTGCTCATGGAAGGTGGCCAGGCAACGTTCCTGGACGTGGACCATGGCACCTACCCGTTCGTCACCTCCTCCAACCCGACGGCCGGCGGCGCTTCCGTTGGTTCCGGCATCGGCCCCACCCGCATCTCCCGCTCCATCGGCATCATCAAGGCCTACACCACGCGTGTTGGTGCCGGCCCGTTCCCCACAGAGCTGTTCGACGAGATGGGCGTGTACCTGCAGAAGACCGGCGGTGAGTTCGGCGTGAACACCGGACGTCCCCGCCGCTGCGGTTGGTACGACGCCGTCCTGGCCCGCCACGCCTCCCGCGTCAACGGCTTCACGGACTACTTCGTCACCAAACTGGATGTGCTCACGGGCATCGAGCAGATTCCCGTGTGTGTTGCCTACGACGTCGACGGCGTTCGCCACGACGAGATGCCCATGACGCAGACCGAGTTCCACCACGCCGTGCCCATCTTCGAGTACTTCGACGGCTGGACCGAGGACATCACCGGCGCCCGCACCCTGGAAGACCTCCCCGAGAACGCCCGCAACTACGTGCTGGCCCTCGAGAAGCTCTCCGGCACGCGCTTCTCCGCGATCGGCGTCGGCCCGGACCGCGACCAGACGATCGTGGTGCACGACCTCATCAACGACTAACTGCCAGTCAGTGATTTACGACGGCGGCGGGCCACCTCGGGTGGTCCGCCGCTTTTGTCCTTCCGGGGACTAATTCCGTAACCACCGCGGTTACCACCTTGAGGGGACGGAAACACGGTACGAACGCGACGGGACAAGACATACATGACTACAGAAACTGCCGACGGAGTCGGGTTCCGTTCCAAACGAGGGCCCATCCTCGTTGCCCTGATGCTGTCCACTGGGCTCGTGGCCATTGATTCCACGATCGTTGCCACGGCCGTCCCGTCGATCGTTGGGGACATCGGCGGCTTCTCGTCCTTCCCCTGGCTTTTCTCGGCCTACCTGTTGGCGCAGGCCGTGTCCGTACCGGTGTACGCGAAGCTCTCAGATGTCCTGGGCCGCAAACCGATCATTCTCAGCGGGATCGCGCTTTTCCTGCTCGGCTCCATCCTCTGTGGACTGGCGTGGAGCATGCCTGCCCTCATCGCCTTCCGTGTGCTTCAGGGTCTTGGCGCGGGTGCGGTCCAGCCGGTATCCATCACCATCGCCGGCGACATCTACACCCTCGCCGAACGCGCCAAAGTGCAAGGCTACCTGGCCAGCGTGTGGGCTATTTCCTCGGTGGTGGGTCCCACGCTGGGCGGCGTGTTCGCTTCGCTGGGCATCTGGCGCTGGATCTTCCTGATCAACATCCCGCTGTGCCTCCTGGCCGGCTGGATGCTCGCCCGCACCTTCCACGAAGACGTCAAAAAGACCACGCACCGCATCGACTACCTCGGCGCAGTCCTTCTTACCACCGCGCTGAGCCTCCTGATTCTCGGGGCGCTGGAAGGCGGCCAGGCCTGGGCCTGGAACTCGCCCGTCAGCATCGCGGTTTTCGCTACAGGGACCGTGCTGCTTGCCGCCTTCCTTCTGGTGGAGAGGAAAGCAGCCGAACCGGTTCTCCCGCCCTGGGTGGTCTCCCGCAGGCTGTTGTCGACGACGGCGATGATCGCCTTCGGAATTGGCGCGGTGATGCTTGGCCTCACATCCTACGTGCCGACCTTCCTTGAAGGAGCACTGCAGACTTCACCGCTCCTGGCCGGTCTGGCCCTGGCGGCGTTGACCCTTGGCTGGCCCATCAGTGCCTCCCAGGCAGGCCGTTTCTACCTGCGGATCGGCTTCAGGCGCACAGCCCTGATCGGCATTTCCATCACGGTGGTGGGAACCGGCATTCTGGCCCTCACGGCGTCCGCCCCAAGCGTCCTGCTGGTCGCCGCCTCGTGCTTCGTCGTGGGCCTGGGCCTCGGGCTGGTAGCCACCCCAACACTCATCGCCGCCCAGTCGAGCGTCGAATGGAACGAGCGCGGTGTGGTCACGGGCACCAACCTCTTTGCCCGGTCCATTGGCAGCTCCATCGGCGTGGCGGTGTTCGGCGCCGTGGCCAACGCGATCTACGCCAACGGCGGCGGGCCGAATCCGCAATCAACCGTCCAGGCCTCAAGTGCCGTGTTCCTCGCCGTCCTGATCGGCGCCGTGCTCACCGTCGTCGCGGTCATCGCCATGCCGGAAGCGGGTGCCAAGAGTCCCGAGGCAGCCCCTGAGACGGATGCGGTGCGCTCGCAGGACTAGGCTCTATCGCGGGGTCACAACGGAAAGGTCACCGCATGGAACTGATCACGGGCACGCTTGAAAAGGTCTTCGAGGGCACCATCTGGGCGGAGGGTCCTGTGTGGATTCCACAGTCCCAAACCGTCCGCTGGAGCGACATCCCCAACAACAGGATCCTTGAGTACAGCCCGGAGTCAGGCCAAACGCGTGAGTACGCCACCGCCGTCGAATTCACCAACGGCCGTACCCTGGACCGCGACGGCAGCGTGGTCCAGTGCAGCCACGGGCGGCGCCGCGTCGAGCGGGATCACGACGGCGTGGTGTCGGCAATCGTCGATTCGTTCGGCGGGCACCGGCTCAATTCGCCCAACGATGTTGTGGTGGCCAGGGACGGGACGGTGTGGTTCACGGATCCGCCCTACGGCATCCTGCCCGGGACCGTGGAGGGCCACGAGGGGGAGCAGGAATACGGCGGTTGCTACGTGTTCCGCTTCGACCCTGCCACCCGGGAACTGACACCGGTGGTCACTGACCTCATCCATCCCAACGGGCTGGCGTTCTCTCCGGACGAGTCCGTTCTGTACGTTGCGGACACCGCCGGACCGGACCGGGGTTCGCCGTTCAGGATCGCGGCCTACCCGGTCGAGAACGGGACGTGCGGAACCGGGCGGACATTCGTGGAACTCGAGGACGATAAGGTTTCGGACGGTTTCCGGGTGGACGTCGAGGGCAGGGTCTGGACATCCGCCGGCGCTTCGGTGCGGGTTTACGCGCCCGACGGCGGCCTGCTGACCGCCGTCGATGTTCCCGAACGCGTTTCCAACCTGTGTTTCGGTGGGCCGGACGGCCAGGACCTGTACCTCACCGCGACGACTTCCCTGTACCGGTTGCGAACATCGATGCGGGATACCGTCAGCCCCTAGCGCTCGCCGCCCCGATGGACGATCATCGGGAGAAACGCGGTTCAAGCCAAGGACAGGCCATGAAGGACACCAACAACGTCGTGGGGGATCCAGTCCAAGCTACCGCCGCCTTCAAGCGGCGCTTCATGTACAGGATGGTCTTCGTCCTGGCCGGAGGCATGTTCCTTGACGGCTACATCCTGGGCATTTTTGGTCCCGTAACGGGCTCCATGACGGAGGATTTGGAGCTTTCCACGCTCTGGGAAGGACTGATTGCCGCTGGCCCGCTGTTCGGGATTCTCCTGGGCTCACCCATTGGCGGTTGGGCGGGAGACAAGTTCGGCCGGAAGCCCCTGTTCCTGATCGACATGAGCCTGTTCGTCGTGGCGTCGGGTGTCCAGTTCTTCGTCGACTCGCCCGAATGGCTCTTTGCTGTCCGCTTCGCGATGGGCGTGGCCATCGGTGTCGAGTACTCCGTTGGGTGGCCGCTTATGTCCGAGTTCGCTCCGGCACGGCTGCGGGGACGGCTCCTGGGGCTGACCCTGGTGGCTTGGTACGCCGGGTTCATGCTCGCCTTCCTCTTTGGCTACTTGCTGGAGCAATTCACGGTTGTGGATTGGCGTGTCATCCTGGGCAGCAGCACCCTCATTGCCGTGGTGTTGTTCGTTTTCCGCATCGGCCTACCCGAATCGCCCCGTTGGCTCTGGAACCAGGGGCGGCGGGATGAGGCCATGGCGGTGGCCCACAGGTACATGGAAAGCCCTGACGAAATGGCTGACGTGCAGCGGGAAGACACCAAGCATGGGACGTTCTCCATGCTCTTCTCGCGGCAATACTGGCGGTCCACGCTGTTCGTCTCCATGTTCTGGTTCTGTGGCGTGGCCCCATACTTTGCAATCGCCACCTTCGCTGACAGCGTGCTGAGCGGTTACGGGCTCGGCGGTGGGTTGGCCGGTGGCGTCGGGCTTTCGGCCGTTGCCCTCGTCGCTGTGATCATCACGGTTCTCCTGGTGGACAAGGCCGGCCGGCGCGCCATGACCGTCCCGCCCCAGTGGGTTGCCGCCGTCGTGCTTGCCGTCATTGGACTGTGGGGCGGTGCGCCGCCGTTGGCGGTGCTGATCCTGTTCCTGGTGTTTTCCTTCGTCAACGCCATGTACAACACGCTCACCGGCATCTATCCGGGCGAGGTCTTCCCCACGGAGATCCGCGGGATCGGCACGGGCTTCGCTGCGGCCGTCAGCCGGGTCGGCGCGGGCCTGGGTACCTTCCTGCTGCCGTGGTCCATGGTGAACCTCGGCTCCGCGACCACCATGTTGATCGCCTCCGGCGTCGCGTTCCTCGGTGCTGGCCTCTCCCAATGGCTGGCACCGGAGACGAAAGGGAAGAGCCTGACGGAGGCGGCCGCGGGCTTCTCGCACTAAAACTGGCGGCGGATTCCTCCCCGACATCTGGCATTAGTCGTGGCTAGAGTCGACCCACGCCATTGCTTATGTCGAAATCCAACATTAGACTGTTTCAAACCAGACTAAGTGGCATCCGCGGCTTCCACGCTCGATGCCTCCTTGGACCAGACGACAAGAGGAGAAGCCCTAATGACGAGTCCCTTGCTGCGGGTCGGGATCTTCGGGACTGGAAGCATCGCCGAGCGGGCCATGGTTGAGCCCTCCAGCCTGGTCGATAGCGTCCAAGTAGTAGCCGTGGGGTCCCGCGACCCTGAGCGGGCACGGGCGTTCGCCGATCGTTTCGGAATCCAGGCGGCCGGTGACTATGCCAGCGTCATGGCCGATCCCGACGTCGATCTTGTCTATGTGGCCCTGCCGCCCACCGTTCACGCGCAATGGGCGGTGGCTGCCCTCGAAGCGGGAAAGCACGTGCTCTGTGAGAAGCCGCTGTCCGCAAATGGTACGGATGCCAAAGCCATCGCGGATGCTGCGGCGGCCAAGGGCCGCTCGGCCTTCGTCGGCTTCCACTACCGGCTCCACCCCTTCACCCAGCGGCTCCTGAAGGTCATCCGATCAGGGCAGCTCGGAGATATCCAGGATGTCGAGATCGACTTCAGCATTCCCCATTTTGTGGTCAAGCCGGGCAATATCCGGTTGAACGGTGCCCTGGGAGGCGGCGCTGTCATGGACGTTGGCTGCTACGCGATTGATCTTCTCCGGGCTGCCTGGGGTGAGGCGACGGTGGAGTCGTCCACGTCCAAGCTCTACGACGACGATCCTCGCGTAGATATGGAGACCGACTTCGTGCTCGCTTTCACGTCCGGCATCAAGGCCCGGGTCCGGGCGTCCTTCCTTGGCGACGACAAGGGGCGGATGTCGCTGGATATCGTCGGCTCCAACGCATCGCTGCACGCCACCAGCGTGATCGTTCCCCAGTGGGGTGCCACTCTGCGCGTGGTCGCCGGAGACTCGGTGCTCATCGACGAAAAGGCTACCGAAGGGGAGTCGAGCTATGTAGCTCAGCTTGAGCACTTGGTGGAGGTGCTCGGTGCGGGCTCTCCCACACCGCTCGGTGCCGCCGACGCAACGGCCACCATGGCACTCGTCGACGACGTCTACCGGGCTTCGGGGCTACAGCCCCGCTGATTATGAACAGCGGGGTTTCCTTCTTGTCCCAGAGAAATCCTTATAACCAGAGAGAAAGAGCAACGATGCTTCTCGAACGCGACCTCATCCAGGCCACCGGCTTCCGCAACGTCCGCGACGGCGATCGCGTGACAGGGTTCCAATTCCGGGTGCGCATGCCCTCTTACCGGGGCATGGCTGCCTCCCTCATTGATGGCATCGCCGTGCGGGTGGGCAACCTCGTGGATGTACCTGCTGACGTTCCGTCGTGGACCCTGCAGGGCAAGACGTACACGCTGCAGGAACTATGGGCCAGCGAGGGAGTGCGCTGGCAGCTGGATGAGGCCGCTACCGTGACGGTTCCCCTTGAGGGAGGGCTGCCCCAAGGCGTCCACGAACTCCAGATCGAGCTGAAACTGCGCATGTCCTACATTCCCGTGGAACACCAGCCCTCGGTTTACCGGGAATCCCGCTGGATCACGCTTGGCCCGGAAGGCGGGAATGGCGTGTTCCGCTATGGCGTGTCCCTCTACAGCTTCATGCACGATTTCGGCACTGTCCTCGACCTGGAGACCGCGTTGGCGGCCGTGGCAGATACCGGGGCCACCGGCGTCGAGATCCTGGGCGAGGGCCACGTGCCGGGCTATCCGGAACCCACCACCGAATGGATCGACCAGTGGTTCAGCCTGCTGGAGAAGTACTCGCTGGAGCCCACCAACTATGGATCCTGGATCGACACGAGGCTCCGTCCCGGCGTGGCCATGACTGCCGAAGAAGGCGCCGCGGCGCTGCAACGCGATCTGCGCTTGGCCAACCGCCTGGGCTTCGGTTTTGTGCGGCCCAAGATCGGCGTCGTCTCCAGCGACCTGATCCCGGACCCCATCTGGACCGAATCCGTGGAACGCTCGCTGGACGTGGCCCACGAGCTGGATGTTGTGATCTGCCCCGAGATCCACTCGCCGACTCCCATTAAGCACCCCGTGGTGGACGACTACATCAACCTGATCGAGCGCACGGGGACCAAGAACTTTGGCCTGTTGATCGATACCGGCATTTTCCAGGACCGGCCCATTCCGTTGCGCGCGGGCGAAACCCGGGAAACCCGTCCGGCCTTCCTCGATGGCATTGGCGTGGACCCGGCCGATTTCGCCGACGTCGCGAAGTACGTGGTGTTTGTCCAGGCCAAGTTCCACGACATCGACCAGAACCTTGAGGACCAGCAAATCCCGTGGCGCCCTGTGCTCAAGGCGCTCAAGGACTCGGGTTACGACGGCTACCTGTCCAGCGAATACGAGGGCGAACGGACCCCGTGGCGCTCCATCGAGCAGGTACGACGCCAGCATTCACTCCTCCGCAACATTGCCGCCGAACTCGCCTGACCCTCACAGCAAGGACCAACCATGCCCAACGGACTCATTCAAGAAGACAGCCTCCGTCCACACCCGGACGGCCTCGCCGTATCACTGACCCTGCCCTGGTACCGGAGCCTGTGGTTGTCCTCGGTTTCCACCCTGAAACTCACGGTGGATGGCGAGGAGATTCCGCAAGGGGACCTCTCCCTCCAGTTTGGCGGTAAGACGTATTCGCTGGCCGAACTGCCTGCCCAGTCGGAAACGCTGTGGTTCCTCCAGGAACATCCGCTCCTGGTTGTCCGACGCCCGATCCCGGTGTCCCCGGGCGAAAAGCACACGGTGCACATCTTTGGCGAACTTCGCCTCCCCTACATGCAGATCGCACCGGGCCAGGACGGCGGACCGGGAATGTACGTGCCGAACTTCGTGAACCAGGCGCTGGAACTGACAGTGGTGGACGCGGATGCGCCGGCACCGAAAAGCACGACGGCGGTCACCCCGGCGCCGCCGAAAGCGGACGAAGACCCGTTCCACTTGGGACTGACACTCTATTCGGCCAGCGCGGAATTCCGGGCCGGCTGGTACGACTTCGACGGCTTGCTTAACCGTGTGGCGGAACTGGGCATTGGGCCGGGTATCGAGATTGTTGCCTCCCAAGTGCTTCCGACATACCCGGAGGTCAGCGACGACTTCGTCCGGTCCTGGCAGGCTGCGTTCGACAAGCACGGCTTCGACGCAAGCTCTTTCGGCGCCAACCTGGACATGGGACGGCGGCGCGACCGGGACATGACCCCGGACGAAGAATACGACTTCACCGAGACGCTGTTCCATGGAGCAAAGAAGCTCGGCTTCCCGCTGGTGAGGATCCAGAGTGCCAAGCCCGCCCTGCTGCGACGACTGCTCCCGTTGGCAGAGCGATTGGAATTGAAGCTGGCCTACGAAATCCACGCTCCGCTTGGCCCCAACTCGCCGGAGATCATGAAGGTCCGGGACGTCTACGAGGAATTGAATTCCCCCTTCTTGGGTTCGTGGCGGACTTCTCTTCCACCATGCACAGCATGTCGCCCACGTTGCTCCGGGCCGTTTCCCGTGCCGGCCTCGATGGGGAAGCGCTGGAGCGCCTTCAAACCATCTGGGCCACGGATGCTTCCATGCGGGAACGCCAGGAAGAATTCATCGGCTACTTGCGAAGCCTAGACTTTGATCCGGCGCGGTTGGGCTCTTTCGCCCACCTTGCCTTCAACATGCACGGCCACGTCAACCCGCGCGAATGGGCAGACATCATGCCGCAGATCATGCATGTCCACGCCAAGTTCTATGACATCGACGAGCACGGCAACGAGCCGGCCATCGACTACCCGGAGCTCGTCAGGGTGTTCGTCGAGGGCGGCTACCGGGGCTATTGGTCGAGCGAATGGGAGGGCCATGCCTTCGCCGAGTTGGGCGAAGTGGATCCGTTGCTGCTGGTCCGGAAGCAGCATGACCTGATCCGCCGCAGCATGCGTGCTGCGGTAACCGCTGCGGTGTAACCCGGCGGCCCATCAACGCAAACGTCAAGCCTGGTCGGATTTCCGGCCAGGCTTGACGTGCTGGCCCCTGCTGCTGGTCCCTACTGCCGGGCCGCCGCCGGGATCAGTCTTCGGCGACGGCGTCGGTTCCGGAAGCCACGATTGCTGCTGCCTCTTCGAATAGACCCCGCATCCAAATGTGCTCCGAGTCCGCGTTGTGGACCGGGTGCCACCAGAGGGCGTTGACCAAGGGGGTGGCCGGGAACGGCAACGGCAAGACCCGAACGCCGCCCAGCCGCCGGGCGATCGGGGCCAACGCCGCCTGGATCAGCCCGATCCTGTTGGTGCCGGCCACGAAGTGGGGGAGTGCCTGGAAGCTCTCCACCACTACCTCCACGCGGGGCTCGATGCCCAGCTGTTGGATCTGCCGTTCCGCGGAGGTGAAGGCGGAACGCGATTGGTAAGTCATCACCCAAGGCAGTTGCGCGATGTTGTCCATGGAGACAGCTTCGCCTACCTCCTGGTTGGTCTCGGAAACGACGGCCAACCAGTCGTCGCGCCAGAGGTCCACAAAGGGCAGCCCGGTGAGGATGCCGTGCGGAATCACCATGCCGTCGGCCGCCCGGAGGCGGTTGGCTGCGTCTTCCACCACCACGGGGTTGTGGAGCATGAAGCGGAAGCGGACGCCCGGAGCACGCTCGGCCGCAAGCTCCGAGACCACACGGCCAACCGTGGTGAACCCGTAGTCCGAGCCATAAATGGAGAACTCCCGGGCTGATTCGTTGGGCTCCCAACTGGCCTGGCTCTCGAAGACCCGGCGGGCGGCGTCCAAGGCCATGGTGGTGTGCTCGGCGAGGCGCAACGCAAAGGGCGTGAGCTCGTAGGTGTTGCCGCGGCGGGCCAGGATGGGATCCCCGAAGTGGTTGCGCAGGCGTGCGAGCGAGGCGCTTAAGGCGGGTTGGCTCAGGTGCAGGCGCTCTGCTGCGCGGGTCACGCTGCGCTCGGTGATCAGGGCATCCAGGGACGTGAGCAGGTTGAGATCAAGCCTGGAGAGCAGGGAGTGGTCCGTCACAACGGGCATCCTTCGAGTCGGGGCCGGGGGCGTCTTTCCGCCTGATGAGGGCGCAGCACGTTCATCTTAACTCAGAGCAGCCGGACTTATGTGCGGTATCCGAAATACTTATGTGTCTTTCTGGCAGATGCCATGCATACTGGTGAGTGACCGGGGTCACGGACCCCGCCAGACAAAGAAGTCAGAAAGGCTGAACATGACACAGCACCGCTTCCGGGGACTCAAGCTCGGCGTCCTCGTTATCCCAACCGCTGCTGCACTTGCACTCACGGGCTGCTCGAACTCCGCCTCGACGGGCAGCAACGGTGGTTCCAAGGAATTCTCCTTGACGTTCTCCACCTCCAACACCATCGAAAGCCCCTTCCAGAAGCTGGGCGAGCAGTACATGGCTGCACACCCTGACGTGAAGATCACGTTCAACGCACAGCCCAACGACTCCTACGACCAGACGGTCCGCACCCAGTTGCAGGCAGGCAACGCCTCGGACGTCATTGTTACCTCTCCCGGATCAGGCACTGGCCGGAGCATCCTCCCCCTCGTGGAAGCGAACTTCCTGGAACCGCTGGATGATTCAGCAAAGAACCTGGTTCCGGTGGGCAGTGAAGCGCTGTTCGGCAAGGACGGCAAAGTCTACGGCCAGGCCGCAGAAATGACCGTTGTTGGCTTGGTGGTGAATGAAACCGCCGCGAAGGCCTCCGGTGTTGCCGACTTCCCCACCGACTTCGCAGGGCTGGAAAAGCAGTGCTCCACGCTTGGCTCCGCCAACAAGTCCTTCTTCGCCCTGGCCGGCTCAGCCGCACCGAATACGGGCTTGATGGCGATGTCTCTTGCCGCGTCCCGCGTGTACGCGGAAGACCCCAAGTGGAACGAAAAGCGGGCCGCCAACCAGACCAAGTTCGCCGATTCACAGGGCTGGAAGGACTCCCTCGAAGCAGTCAAGAAGCTGAACGACGCAGGCTGCTTCCAGAAGGGTGCAGCCGGTGCAGGCTTCGACGCCATCACCAAGGGCCTGGCCAGCGGCACCTCCGTTGCCGGCTTCGTACCCGCCCCGTCCTGGAAGCAACTCAAGACCGCCGCTGCTGATTCCGACTTCGTGGTCCGGGCACTTCCGTCCGAACAAAGCTCGGAGAAGGGCTTTGTCTACGCCAGCGCCAACTACTCCTTCTCCATCAACGCCGCCTCCAAGAATAAGGACGCAGCCAAGGCGTTCCTCGATTGGGCAGCCCAGCCGGAGCAGACCAAGGCTTTTGCCGAGATCGACGGCGCCCTCCCGGTCAGTGGCTTGGATACCTATGACTACGCTTCCGGCGCCTACAAGAATGTGGGCGACCTCATCAAGGACGGAAAGTACGGTCCGCTTCCCAACAGCCAGTGGCCGAACTCCGCTGTCTACGACGCCCTCGCCACCGGTGTCCAGGGACTCCTGACCGGCCAGAAGTCCGTTGACCAGGTCCTGCAGGCCATGGATTCGGCCTGGGGCTAAGCCGGTTCCTACTACCACCGTTCGCTCTACTCCAAGGGATAAGCAAGGATTACCATGACTGCGACGATGCAATCCAAGACCGAAGCAGCTGACGCTTCCCGGCGAGGCAAGCGCGCTCCGGGGACGGTCCGAAAGGTCCGTTCCCGGGGTGGGTCCCTGCAGTTCGGACACTGGTGGTGGGCCCTCCCGGGCATTGCCCTGGTGATCGCCATCCACTACGTGGCAACCGGCATCGGTGGCTACTTCGCCTTCACCAACTGGACCGGCATCGGTTCCTTCAAGGTAGTGGGACTGGCCAACTTCGAAGCCATTTTCAAGGACCCCACCAAGCTGGGCGCCTTGATGAACACCCTGTTCCTGGCTTTTTCCTCAGTCTTCATCGGCAACGTCGCGGGTCTCGTCATCGCGCTGGGCCTGAACCGGGTCCTGAAGACGCGCTACATTCTGCGCACCTTGTTCTTCATGCCCGTTGTGCTCAGCCCCCTGGCCACGGCTTACATCTGGAAGTACATCTTCGACTTCGACGGTCCCATCAACGTCTTCCTCCGCTCCATCGGAGCCGATGATCTCGCCAAACCGTGGCTCGCAGACCCCCAGTGGGCCATCTGGACGGTCTTGATCGTCCTGGTCTGGGGCTCCACCGGGTTCGCGATGGTGATCTTCATGGCCGGCCTGGCCAGTGTTCCGGTGGAAATCGAGGAAGCCGCCGCCATTGACGGCGCCAACCTGTGGCAGCGCTTCTGGAACGTGACGCTTCCAGCGATCCGTCCGGCCGTGGCCATCGCCACCACGCTCGGCATCGTCCAGGGGCTCCGGGTCTTCGATCCCATCATGGCCCTCACCGGTGGCGGTCCGGCCGGCGCAACCGAAACGCTGGCCACGCAGGTCTACAAGCAGGCCTTCGCCCTTGGAAACTTCGGTGGCGGCGCGGCACTGGCCCTGGTGCTCGCAGTAATCATCCTGATCTTTGCTGTCATCCAGCAGCGACTGACCCGCTCCAACCCGGAGGACTGACCATGTTCCGCTACACGAAACTCACCCTTCTGCGCGAAATCGGGTTGTGGGCCCTGGCCCTGCTCTTCCTGTCCCCGTTCTACTTCCTGGTGACCACGGCCTTGAAGCCCAGCAGCGAGATCTACACGACGTCGCCGCTGGCACCGCCGTCGAACCCTGACTTCAGCAACTTCACGGCGGTCTTGACTGCTTCCGGCAACTCCAATGTGGTCCTTGGCCTGGTGAACAGCGTGATCATCACGGCCGGCAGCATCCTGGGTCTCATCGCCCTCGGCTCCATCACCGGCTATGTCATCTCAAGGCACACCCGACGCTGGAGCAAGCTGGCCTATTATCTCTTCCTTGTTGCCATCATCCTGCCGGGCCAGCTCGGCGCGGTTCCCCTGTACATGGGCGCCCGTGCCCTGGGCTTGACCGGTTCTGCCTGGGGCTTGATTGTCCTCTACACGGGAATGCTGCTGCCGCTCTCGATCTTCCTGTACGCAAACTTCTTCCGCGGCCTGGGAACGGACTTCGAGGAAGCAGCAACCATCGACGGTGCCAGCAAGACGCAGATCTTCTCCAAGGTGGTCTTCCCCATGATGGCTCCGGCCACGGGAACGGTAACGATTTTCGCCGGCCTGATTGTATGGAACGACTTCTTCACCTCGCTGATCTTCCTGGGCGGCTCCAGCAACCAGACGCTTCCCGTGGCCATGTACTACTTCATCGGCTCGCTGGTGTCCCAATGGAATTCGATCTTCGCGATCGTGATCGTGTCCATGATCCCCATCCTGGCCCTGTTCCTCTTCGCCCAGAAGCGTTTCATCCAAGGCTTCTCCGGCGGCTTGAAGGGCTAGCGATGACGGACAACCGCGCCGCTTTCGAAAAGTTCGTGGACGTTTTCTACACGCAGAAGAGAGTCCGTGAGGCCTTCGACTTCCTGGTGGCCGAGGACTACATCCAGCACAATCCGAACATTCCGGACGGGCCGGAAGCGGCGATCACGGCGCTGACGCCCAAGTTCGATGGTTCGCCGGACGCACGCTTCGAGGTCCAGCGGATCCTCGTGGACGGCGACCTCGCCATGGTCCACGTCCGTGCCTCACACCCCGACCGCCCTGACGCTGCGGTGGCCGACATCTACAGGTTCGCCAACGGCAGGATCGTCGAGCACTGGGACGTTTTGCAGCCCGTTCCCGCAGACCCGGTCCACGACCACCCCATGTTCTAGAAACTCACTCTCGAGTCACAGGAGACAACCATGTTCCAACTTGCGCCTAATATCGACCTTTTGTTCTCTGAAGCAGGCGAAAGCGCCGCTGACCGTGTCCGCGCCGCAGCAGCTGCCGGCTTTGACGCCGTCGAAATGTGGGGACCGAGTACCAAGGACATTCCGGCCCTCAAGGCCGCGCTCCAGGAAACCGGCGTCCAGCTCACCTCGCAACTGGCGGAGCCGCGCATGCAGTTCATGATCCCGCCGAAGAACCACGAACCGTTCTACGAGGGACTCGATGCCGGGGTGAAGGTGGCCCAGGAACTCGGTTGCCCGCGCATCGTGGTGGGGAGTGGAACGGGTTTCGGCGGCCGGAAGCGCCAGGACCAGTTGGACGAGCTCATCGAGATCTTCACCAAGGGCATCAAGCACATTGAAGGCTCCGGCATCACCTTGGTGCTTGAACCGGTGAACATCCGCGTGGACCACCCCGGTGCCCTCCTGGACCGGACCTCGGAAGCTGTCTACATCGCCCGCGGCGTAGACTCACCGAACTTCGGGGTCCTCTACGACCTCTACCACTCCACTGTTGAGGGTGAGGACGTTGCAGCGGAACTGGCGAACGCCGGCGACCTCATCAAGTACGTGCAGATCGCCGACGCTCCGGGCCGTGGGGAACCCGGTTCCGGCTCCATCGACTGGACGGCCCGCCTGAACGACCTTGAGGCCAGCGGCTACACCGGACCGATCGGACTCGAGTATTACCCCACCATCGATTCCGCGAAGTCGGTGCGCCGCATCCAGGAACTGGTGGCCTCCCGGTGAGCCAACGCGTGTACCCGGCATCAGTTGATGTCGCGATCGTGGGCAGCGGTCCGACGGCCTCTGCCTACGCCCGCATCCTGAGTGAGGAAACGCCCGGGGCGACCATTGCCATGTTTGAGGTGGGTCCCACGGTCAGCAACCCGCCGGGCGCCCATGTCAAGAACATCGCTGACCAGACACGGCGAACCGAAGCCCAGCGGGCCTCGGAAGGCCCGGGTGCAGGCGCCGCGACGGTGAACTCCCCGGGTGCGGTCAAAGCCGGCGAACGGCGTGCCCGGCCCGGAACGTACCTGCTCAGCGAGGGCTACGCTTTTCCCGATGAGGACGGCCTCCCGGTCGCCGCGATGTCCAGCAATGTTGGCGGCATGGGTGCGCACTGGACCGCAGCATGCCCGCGTCCGTCCGGCAAGGAGCGGATCGCGTTCGTTCCGGACATGGATGAACTGTTCGAGCAGGCCGAGCGTCTCCTGGGCGTCACCACCCACGCTTTCGACGGCGCCCCCTTCTCCGACATCGTCCATGACCGCCTCGCCGCGGCGGTGGACGAGGGCCGGGACCCGGCCACCAAAGTCCAGCCCATGCCGCTGGCTGTCCACCGCGAAACGGATGGCCGCCTCCTGTGGTCGGGAGCCGACGTCGTCATGGGCGAGGCGACCCGGCAGAACCCGCGCTTTGAGTTGTTTGACGAGTCTTTGGTCACCAAGGTGACGTACGACGGCGGCACGGCCTCGGGCGTGGAAGTCCAGGACCGCCGTACTGGCGCGAGCCATCGGGTGGCCGCCCGCTTCGTGGTGGTGGCGGGAGATGCCCTGCGCACGCCACAGCTTTTGTGGGCCTCGGGCATCCGGCCGGACGCCTTGGGCAGGTACCTCAATGACCAGCCGCAGGTGGTTTTCGCCAGCAGGCTCGAAGGCGTGACGGCCGCCGAGCCGGCGGAAAGCCAGCCAGATGGCGGACTGTCCCAGCAAAGCGGAGTCGCCTGGGTTCCCTATACGGACGACGTTCCGTTCCATGGCCAGATCATGCAACTGGATGCCTCGCCTGTGCCCTTGGCCGACGACGATCCCGTGGTTCCGGGCTCGATCGTTGGCCTGGGCTTGTTCTGCGCCAAGGACCTGCGGCGGGATGACCGCGTTGCCTTCGATGACGAGGTCCTGGATGCCTACGGAATGCCGGCCATGCGGATCCATTACCGCCTGACGGACAAGGACCACGAGGTGATCGAGCGGGCGAAGACGGAAATCGTCCGCTTGGGTCGCGCGGTGGGTCGCCCGCTGGATGAGCGACCCTTCGTGCTGCCGCCGGGCGCATCCCTCCACTACCAGGGATCTACGCGCATGGGCCTGGAAGACGACGGCGAAAGTGTGTGCTCACCGGACAGCGAGGTCTGGGGACTTCGGGGCCTGTTCGTTGCAGGCAACGGGGTGATCCCCACTCCTACGGCGTGCAATCCCACCCTGACAGCCGTGGCCATGGCGGTCCGCGGCGCGCGCAAGATCGCGGAAGAGCTGGAAAGTTCTTTACTTATGTCAGAATCAGACAATAGAATTACAAAATAAGGAAAAAGTCCTGTTGGGCACTGATGCTCAAAGGCAAGACAAGGAGTCCCGATGATTGCCGACCGCATGATCGAGCAAGGAACACTCACCACGGAAGGCGGCCGAACCGCCGTCGAAGTCCGCATCCCCTGGTATCGGGCGTTGCCGGGATCGTGCATTGCCGGGGCAGCCCTCACCATCGACGGTGTAGCTGCTCCTGAAGAGTCACTCCGCTGGACCATGAACAACCGGACCTTCAGCTTCGAGGAGCTCGTGGAGGAAACGGGGGAGTGGTGGTATCCGCTCGATTCGGCAGTCCTTTCCGGTGAGCTTCCGGTGGACGCTGCGGCTGAGCACGAGGTCCGCGTGGATCTCAAGCTCTACATCCCCTACATCATCACCGACCACGGTGTGCTGCACATCGAAGAAAACGACACCAAGACCATGAAGGTAGGACAGTGATGACCGGCCTCGGCACTCCCATCCAGGGCGTAACGCTCTACAGCTTTACCCGCGCTTTCCACGGCCGGCAGTACGACCTCGACGGATTGATCCGCAAGGTGGCCGCTGAAGGCTTCGGCCCGGGACTGGAAGTCATCGGCTTCTCCAGCCTCCGCGGCTTCCCGGACCGCGTGGACGATGCCTTCGTGGGGCACTTCCGCGATCTCGTCGCCGAAGTGGACCTGGTACCCACCTCGCTGGCAGTCAACGTTGATACCGGCATCCGCCGGGACCGCCTCATGAACCACGATGAACTCGTGGAATACATGCGCAAGCAGATCGAGGTTGCTTCGCGCCTGGGCTTCCAGATCGCCCGCGTCCAGATCTCCCTCACGCCGGACGCCATGGAAAGCCTGCTGCCCGTAGCCGAAAAGTACGGGGTTACGCTCGCCCTGGAAGTCCACGCGGACCAGCACGGCGCCCACGAGCGCGTGCTTGCCCTCCGTGACCGGTACGAGAAGCTCAACTCCCCGCTGCTCGGCTTCACTGCCGACTGGGGTGCGACGGTCACCGGCTTCGCACCCTCCCTCATCGAGGCTTACCGCCGGCGGGGAGCTTCTGAAGAGTTGCTCCAGCAAGTGGTGGAGCTCTGGAACGGCTTCTACGCTGAAGGTCCGCCCAACACCCAGAAGGTGCACGGCGAACGCTTCGGCGCCTTCATTGGCCTGGCCGCGCGCAACGGACGTCCGGACCTGGGTATCGACTTCGCGATCAACGGAACGGGACTCTTCGGTCCTGCCCCGATCGAGACCTGGCTGGAAATCATGCCGTTCGTCAAGCACGTGCACGGCAAGTTCTTTGGTATTGACGAACACGGTGAGGAACCCTCCGTGCCGGTGCGCGACCTGGTCCGCCAATTGGTGGAGAACGGCTACTCCGGTGCAATCTCCAGCGAATACGAAGGCTGGCACTGGAACAACTGGGAAGACCCCTTTGAGATCATCCGCGGCGAGCAGGCCGTCCAGCGTTCAGCTGCCGCCAACGCCGGCTCGGCCATGATCACCGATCCCGCCGAAGCCCGCCGCATCCTCAACAGCCACCTCGCCCAGCCGGTCCTCGGCTGACAAGAAATGGATACCACTATGTCTAACGGCATCGCAGGCTCGGGCATCGAGCTTGGCATCACCCTTTACTCTTTGACCTCCGAATTTGCTGCAGGCCTCTACACGCCTGAGACGCTCATCAAGGCCGTCGCCGACGAAGGCCTGGGCCCCGGCGTCGAGTTCAACATCGCGCAGATGCTGCGCACCTACCCGGACGTCGACGAAGACTTCGTCAAGCTCTGGCGCGACAGCATGGACCGCTACGGACTCACCCCCAGCGCAGTCGGCACCAACCTGGACATGGGCCGCCGCAAGGACCGGGACATGACTCCGGACGAGGAATTCGACTTCTTCGCACGCCAGCTCAAGACCGCCAATACGCTCGGCTTCAACAAGATCGTGATCCGTTCCGCCGGCAAGGAACTGCTGCGCAGGCTCCTGCCGCTTGCCGAGAAGTACGACCAGAAGCTCGGGTACGAGATCCACGCCCCGCAGGGACCCAACGACCCCAAGATCCTGCAGATCCGCGAGATGTACCAGGAACTCGACAGCGAGCGCCTGGGCTTCACAGCAGACTTCAGCTCCACCATGCACAGCCTGTCGCCCACGCTGTTCCGCACGCTGACCCAGATGGGCCTGCCGAAGGAGCACTTCGCGGTCATGCAGGACATCTGGCGCAAGCCGCTGCCCATGCAGGAGCGCAACCAGGAGTTCGAGGACTACCTCCGCTCCAACAACTTCGATCCCGCGCAGCTTGGGCCCTTCACCCGCCTGGCCTTCAACATGCATGGACTCGTGGCACCGGAGGAATGGCTGGACATCATGCCGCAGATGTTCCACGTGCATGCCAAGTTCTACGACATCGATGCGGACGGCAACGAGCCTGCCATGGACATCCCGCGGATTGTCCGCCAGTTCGTCAAGGGCGGCTACACCGGCTTCCTTTCCAGCGAATGGGAAGGCCATGCGTTCGCCGATCTGGGCGAGTCCGATCCGATCGAGCTGGTCAAGAAGCAGCACGCCCTCATGCGCCGCGCCATCGAAGAGGCCCGCGCCACTGACCCGGTTTCGGCCTAGGACGGCCCGCGATGTCTGCAATCGACACGGATCTCACCGCGGAAATCCAGCAACTGCGCGAGCAACTGAGGGAAGCGCAGCGCCTGGCTCGCCGGGCCAATGACCGGGGCGACATCGAGAACCTCTTCAACCGGTACATGTACCTGCACAACGCCTTCCAGGATGAGCAGATCATTCCGCTGTGGGTCAAGCCCGGAACGCCCGGAATACGCGCCAGGTACACCAACGCGGGGCAGTACACGGACTACGAAAGCGTCATCCGGTACCACCAGGGACGCCCCAACCCCGTGGGCAAACTGATCCTGCACTACACCACCACTCCGGTGATCGAAGTGGCGGCTGATGGCGAGACTGCCAAGGGCGTGTGGATCATGACCGGAAACGAGTCAGGCCTGACGGACCCCGAGGTGGCCAAGGAAAGCCCGGACTACATGTACTCGCCGGGCGAAGTGCAGGGCAAGAAGGTCTGGGCCCACTGGGTCTGGTGCAAGTACGCCGTGGACTTCCTGCGCCAGGACGGCGAATGGAAGATCTGGAAGTTCCGCTGCTACGAACTTCTCCGTGCTCCCTTCGAGGAGAACTGGATCAGTTTTGCCGAGAAGAACCAGCACGCCTTCGCCCTGGACCTCATGTACTTCGGCGACGACGGCAAGCCGGTCTTCATGCCGCCGGCGGACGAGTCCGCCCCGGCGGAGTACCACCCGTACAGCCCCTCGACGCGGCAAACACTGGAGCCACAGCCGCCGGTTCCGCACCAGACTTTCGTAGAGACTTTTGAGTAAGGATCATCATGGCAACCCACAACTCCCTGTTCCAGGACGCTGACGTCCGCCGGCACCCCGAGGGCATTTCTGTTTCCGTGCAGTTGCCTTGGTACCGCAGCCTGTGGCTGTCCGCCGTCGACGGCGTTGCTGCCACCGTAAACGGCGTCGAAATCCCCACGTCCGCACTGCGCTTCGAGCTCCAGGGCAAGTCCTACACCATTGCCGAACTCCCGGAGCAGTGGGAGACCCTCTGGTTCGTCGCGGACAAGCCGGAGATCATCATCCCGCTTGACCGGGTCCCCGAATCCGGTGAGGAGATCGACGTCGAAGTTATCCTGACGCTCCGCCTGCTGTACATGCAGATCGCCCCCATGCGCTACGTTGGCAACCGCGTGGCCGTGGACCGCAAGGTAGTGCTCGCATGAAAAAGCTCCGGGTGGCCATGATCGGCTACGGCTTCATGGGCGCGGCCCACTCCCAGGGCTGGCGCACGGCGCCGCGGGTTTTCGACCTCCCGGCAGAAACCGAGATGGCCGTCATTGTGGGCCGCGATGCTCACGCCGTTGCCAAGGCAGCCACCAAATGGGGCTGGGCGGAATCGGCAACGGACTGGCGGCAAGTCATTGCCAGGGACGACATCGACATCGTGGACATTGTTACCCCGGGTGACTCGCACGCGGAGATCGCGATCGCGGCCTTGGATGCCGGGAAGCACGTCCTGTGCGAGAAGCCACTGGCCAACACCGTGGCCGAAGCCGAGGCGATGGCGGCCGCGGCCGAACGTGCCGCCGAAAAGGGCGTCAAGGCCATGGTGGGCTTCACCTACCGCCGGGTGCCGGCCGTGACGTTCCTGCGGCAACTCGTCGCCGAGGGCGTCGTGGGCCGCATCGCCCACGTCCGCGCTTCCTACCGCCAGGACTGGCTGGTTGACCCGGAGATGCCCCTGGCCTGGCGACTCCAGAAAGAACATGCCGGTTCCGGTGCGTTGGGGGACATCGGTGCGCACGCGATCGACCTGGTGGAGTATGTCACCGGCATGGACGTAGAGCAGGTTTCCGGAGTGCTGGACACCATCGTCAAGCAGCGCCCGCTCCAAGGCAGCGGCACTGGCCTTTCGGGGAAAGCTGCCGCAGGCTACGGGCAAGTCACTGTGGACGACATCGCGATCTTCACCGGCCGTTTGGGATCCGGTGCGTTGGCCTCCTTTGAAGCCACGCGCTTCGCCACGGGCCGCAAGAACGCGCTGTCCATCGAGGTCTCCGGCGACAAGGGTGCCTTGGCCTTTGACCTCGAAGACCTCAACAGCATCCAGTTCTACGACCGCACGGCTCCGGCCGACCTGCAGGGCTTCCGGAAGATCCTGGTGACCGAGCCAGTCCACCCCTACGTTTCGGCGTGGTGGCCCGCCGGACACATGCTGGGTTACGAGCATGGCTTCTCCCACCAGGTGAAGGACCTGGTGGAAGGCATCGCCAGGAACACGGACCCGCACCCCACGTTCGCCGACGGCCTGCGGGTCCAGCGCGTTCTTGAAGCCGTGGAACGCAGCGCCGACAACGATTCCGTGTGGACCCGCGTGGCTGCGGACGTCCCAGTCAAGGCATAGGAAGAGGAACAAGATATGGCACGACCCATCACCCTGTTCACCGGACAGTGGGCGGACCTGCCGTTCGAAGAGGTGGCCCGGCTCGCTGGAGAGTGGGGCTACGACGGGCTTGAAATCGCGTGCTGGGGAGACCACCTGGATCCCTGGCGGTGGGATGACGACGCCTACATCCAAAGCAAGCTCGACATCCTGGAACGCAATGGACTCAAGGTGTGGACCATCTCCAACCACCTCAAGGGCCAGGCAGTCTGCGACGATCCCATCGATCAGCGGCACCGGGACATCCTCCCGGATGTCGTCTGGGGAGATGGAGACCCGGAAGGCGTGCGCCGCCGGGCCGCCGAGGAAATGAAGAACACTGCCCGCCTGGCAGCAAAGCTCGGCGTCAAGACAGTGACCGGCTTCACCGGATCGGCCATTTGGAAGTACGTGGCCATGTTCCCGCCGGCCTCCGAGAAGATGATCGACGCCGGGTACCAGGACTTCGCAGACCGCTGGAACCCGATCCTGGACGTCTTCGACGAGGTGGGCGTGCGCTTCGCCCACGAGGTGCACCCGTCCGAGATCGCCTATGACTACTGGACCACCCAGCGCACCCTCGAGGCCATTGGGCACCGTGAGGCATTCGGCCTGAACTGGGACCCGAGCCACATGGTGTGGCAGGACATCGATCCCGTTGGCTTCCTGTGGGACTTCAAGGACCGGATCTACCACGTGCATTGCAAGGACACGAAGAAGCGCCTGGGCAATGGCCGCAACGGACGCCTGTCCTCGCACCTGGCCTGGGCCGACCCGCGGCGCGGCTGGGACTTCATTTCCACCGGTCACGGCGACGTGCCTTGGGAGGACGCCTTCCGGATGCTCAACGCGATCGACTACAACGGACCGCTGTCAGTCGAGTGGGAAGACGCCGGCATGGACCGGCTGGTCGGGGCACCGGAAGCGCTCGGTTTCGTCCGGAAGCTCTCCTCCTACCAGCCCTCCGCGGCGGCTTTCGACGCCGCCTTCAGCACCAAATAACTACATAGGGGGAACCCCATGCGGCTGCGCAAGCCCAGGCTCGAAGGCAAAACCGCCGTTATCACCGGCATAGCCAGCGGCCAGGGCCGCGCAGCCGCTTTGGCGTTCGCGGAGGAAGGTGCGATCGTGGTCGGCTGCGACCTGGACGACGACGGCGCTGCCGCCACCGTGGAGATGGTGCGGCAGGCCGGGGGCCATGCCAGCAACACCCGCGTGGATTTGACCGACGATGCCGACGTCGCGGACTGGGCCGGCCTCGTCGCGAAGAACCACGGCCAGGTCCACATCCTGTACGCCAACGCCGCCGCCACCCGCTTCGCGCCTGTGGACCAGATCTCCTTTGCGGACTGGCAGTGGAACGTGGCCCACGAGCTGGATGTTGTCTTCCTGCCTGTGCGGCACTTCTGGCGGCAGTTGGCAGCGGCAGGAAGCTCCGCCGTCGTGCTTGTTGGCTCAACGGCCGGAGTCACCGGCTCAGTGACCAACGGGCGCCTTGCCCACACCGCCACCAAGGGCGCCGTGGTGGCCATGACCAAGCAACTGGCAGCCGAGGGCGCGCCGCTGGGAATCCGCGTCAACGCAGTCAGCCCCGGCATGATCCGGACGTCTGCCACCGAGGGCGACCTCCTGGCGCCGGGGCACCCCATGAACGCCATCGCCGAACACATCCCGCTGGGGCGCATCGGCGCACCTGATGAGGTGGCCCGATGCGCCCTTTTCCTTGCCTCCGATGAGGCTTCCTACGTCACGGGCGCCAATCTGATGATCGACGGCGGCTGGTCCGCCGTGCTGCCAGGCTGACGCCCGCTGCGGGAGACGAAGTCGCGGGTCCGCCGCCCACGACGCTGTTCGGCTACGGCGAATTGGGCGAGGACCCGCGACGTGGCGTCAGGAGGCCCGTGCTGTTTCGTGGGCAGCGCCGGCGGCGAGCGAAGGCTTGGCCAGCGCGAGGTGGCGGCGGGTCATTTCGGAGGGATCGTCCCGGAGCCACTCATGGCCGCCCCATTCGCTGGTCAGCGTGCCGGTGAATCCTTCGTTGCCCAACAAACGGCCAAGGTCCTGCAGTGGCCCGGACACCCGTTGATCCGCATCTTCCAGGTCCCAGAATTTGAGGTGGAATCCTCCAACCAGCGGAAGGATTTCCTTCAACCCGGAGGCGTCGCTGCGTCCGAACCGGATCAGCAGGTTCATGATCAGGGTGTGGATACGTGGGGGAACGGTCCCTGAACGCAGCGCAGCCATTACGGCGTCGTTGGTGGCGGGGTCCTTCCATTCGGATTCCAGCCTGCTGCACAGTACGGGCGAGACGCCGCCGCGCGCCAGTTCCTCCAGGTAGGTCACCGGGAGCGCGGGCATCAACATGCTGATGTCCACCAGAACCCGGATCCGGGGATCGTCCAACGCAGCGATGTGGTCCAGGGCGGGCCGCACGCGGGGGTTCCGCGGGTCCTGCTGGCCCTGGATTTCTTCGAAGAGCACCAGGTCCAGATCGTGCAGGAGGGGTTGGATGAGCCCCAGCAATTCAGGTCCGGCCTGCCCGATCGGCAAGCGTACGCCGGTGGCACCAACCCGCTGCGCCGCGTCGAGTTGGGGGACGAGGAATTCCAGCCGTTGACCCGTGGTGCGGCGTTCCGTCGTCGTCGTGAAGTCGTCCAGGCTGCAGCCGACCACGCTGACACGGCCACCCGCTGCTTCCAGCGCTTCGCTGAAGGCATCGACTTCGTGGTCCTGCGGTGCCGGGAACGTCCGCCAGAGCGAACCGGGTTCCACTTCCACAACATCTGCAACACCTGTGGCAGCGATGCCGGTGACGATGTCCACCGCGGTCCGTTCCGCCTTGATGATGTCCGGCGTCCAGTTGAAGGAGCTCGCGGCCAGCGTCCAGCCGGCATGCAAAGAGGCTTCCATGATGGGCCTTTCCAAATAAGCGTCTTAGTGACAAACTTATGTCAGTTTCAGACAAAAAGGCCATGGAGTCAAGGAGTAGGCGATGTTGCAGAACGCGCTGCGTGAAGATGCTTTGAGTGAGATGGGTGGGAGTTACGAGCTTCGTGTCGGCCTGCCGTGGATTCGTTCCATGCCGCTTTCCAGCATCGGGAGCCTTGCCGTGGAGGTTGATGGGCAGGCAGCCGGGGAGGAGCTCCGCGTTCGGCTTGGTGCGCGGGAGGTGCGGCCGGAAAACCTGGCCACCGAGCGCGGCTGGTGGTTCATCCAGGACCGGCTGGTACTCGTCTTTCCGGCAGGGCGACTGGCCGGTGACCGCGGAAGGCATCGCGTAGCGGTCGATTTTCAGTTGATGGTTCCGTATCTGCAAGGCGGGCCCGAAGGGCCGTTGGTGCTGCCCTTCCACCTGGAGGCCGCGTTGCGAACCACCCGACCCGCCTTGGCGGGAGTTGCCCGCGACGTCGCTTAGCGAACGGGCGACTCTTAGCTGACGCCCAAGCTCCGGACCGGCCCCGGCTTGCCTTGGGCGAACCAACGCGGGAAGGTGACCTCGAAAAGCTGCTCCCGGGCTAGCTCCACGCCGCCCCGGAGGGGTTCGCGCTCGTCATTGACGGACAGCAGGATCCGCAGGTCCCTCGTGGCCAGGGGTAGCGACAGTTCGTAGACCCGCTGCCGTACCTCGGCCAGATACACCTCGCCGGCAGAGGCCATGGCACCGCCGATCACGATGATTCCGGGATTGAACATGTTGACCAGTGCCGCGATCGATTCGCCAACCACGCGCGCGGAGCTCTGCAGCAGGCGGACTGCCAGGCCATCGCCGCTGATGGCTGCGAGGGCGATGCCTTCGGGGGAGAGGGTGTTGCCCTTTTCCACGGATGTGGCGAGGGGGCCGGTGGCGCCTTCCTTGATGGCGAGCTCGGCGTCGCGGATCAGTGCCCAACCGCCGGCCACCGCCTCAAGGCAGCCAACTTTGCCGCAACGGCACAAGGCGTCGGAATCGGGCACCCGGACATGGCCGATGTCCCCGGCCGCACCGTTGGCGCCACGGTGGATGCGGCCCTGTGAGAGCAGCCCCGCGCCGATGCCGGAGCCGATCTTGCAATAGATCAGGTCCGCGTACGCATCCCGGCGCCGCGCCCGTTCGCCCAAGGCCAGCAGGTTGACGTCGTTGTCCACCCAGGCGGGGGCGTCGAACCGTTCCTCGAAAGGAGTTCGTATGTCGTAGCCGTTCCAGCCGGGCATGATGGGAGGCGCCACGGGCTGTGCGCTGTCGAAGTCCACAGGGCCTGGAACGCCAACCACCACGGACCAGACAGGCTTTTCCCCGGCGTCCTTGAGCAGATCGTCCAGGAGTTCCATGGCGGCCTTCAGGGTTTCCGCGGGCCCTCGGGCGATGTCCCACTCGCGGTGCCTTTGTTCCACGATGTCGCCGTCAAGTTCGGCATAGCCTACGCGGATGTGAAGGGCGCCGAGGGCGCAGACGATGATGCGGCCGCGCTCCGATTGGAAGCGGAGGGTCCGGGGTGCGCGGCCACCGGAGGAAGCGCCGAATTCGCCGTCGCCCAGGAAGCCCATCTGGATCGCCTGGTCCACCCGCTGGGTCACGACGCCGCGACCAAGACCTGTGACCCGGCCGATCTCCGGTCGGGTGGTGGCTTCTCCGGTTCTTACAAGGTTGACGATGCGAAGCAGGCTGGTGACTTCGTCTGTTTGGGCGCCGAACCGGAGGGTCGAATCTGTGGTCATACCTCCAGATTGTTCCACAGTAACGGCACTAAGGTGCGGAAATCCGCAACTATAGCCAGAAATGCAATCACTTATGGATAATACTGACAAAAGAAGGGTGAAGGTGGCGTGAACATAGGGTTTCTGGGCGCCGGGCCGGGGGTGGCTGCGCTGCATCTACCGACCGTGAGGCGGTTGGGTGACGGTTTCCGGGTAGCCCATATTGCGGATGGAGGGAGCGGCAGGGCGCAGGCGCTCGCGGAACCAGCGGGTGCCCGCTGGTCATCGGGTGATCGGGAACTGCTGGCCGATCCCGACGTGGATGCGGTGGCCATCTGCACTCCGCCGTCCGAGCACGAGCGGCAAATCTTGGCCGCAGTTGCCGCAGGAAAACGCGCCATCTTTTGCGAAAAGCCGCTTGCCGTCACCCGGGAAGCGGTTGCCGCCGTCGTCTCTGCCTGCCGAGAAGCCGGCGTCGTCCTGATGGTAGGCACCAACCACGCCCATGATCCCGGCTGGGCGCAGGCGCGCGATGTGCTTGAACAGCACGGGCAGCCCATCCAATCCATTGCCGTCACCCTGGCGCTTCCTCCCAACGGCCGCTACCACCAAGCGGTGTATGACGGTGGACCGTTCCCTTCTCCATCCCGGGGAAGGCCAGATATGGGCGACCCCGCCGTGGCGGCGGGCATTGTGCGGCAGTTGTTGACTGGGCTGGCCATCCATGACCTCCCGGCCATCCGGCATTTCGCACCGGTCCTGGAGCGCATCGAGTACGCCCGCTTCGTTCCGCCGATCGGCTACGCCGTGGGCTTCAAGGCCGGTGGCATCAGTATCCAACTGGTCCTCACAATGCTTCCGGCCGGCCCTGACTCCCTGTGGCGCATGACCTTCTCCACCGCCGATCTCAGGCTGGATCTGGACTATCCGCCACCCTTCGTCCACGCGGGCAGCGGAGCGGTCACCGTCCACTGCGGGGATGGTTCCACTACCCGCTTTCCGCAATCGCTACAGGACGGCTACGAGGCGGAGTGGCAGTTGTTCGGGCGGTTGATGGCTGGAACGTGCCCGGTCGACTACGGGCAGATCCTGGCGGACGCCCTGTATCCGGTCGACGTCGCAGATGCCGTCTTCGCCGCCATGTCCACGGGAGTCCATCCATGAGCCCCGTCTTTCCCGTCGTTGCCTCGTCGGCATCTTACCGGGCCGCCGTGGCCGAACTTCCAGGCAGTGCCCGGCACGCAGAAGCCGTGCAAGGTGCCGTGGTGGTGATCCCGGGGGAGGGGGACTGGTGGAAGGTGCTGTTGGAGGCCCAAGCGGCCGGCGCGTCAGCCGCCGTCGTAAGTCATCCGCACAGTGTTCCTGCCGCGGCGGAAGCCGGGCTGGTGACTATCCCGGTCGTCGTCGAGCGGCCGCACCTGCGGGCGGACGCAACCGCTGAGGCCGTACGACGGCGGGTGGACAGTCGCCCGGCACTTCTCACCATTGAGTGCGGAGCGCCCGCCGCCGACTTCGACCGGGTCCTGCGTGACGGACTCCGGTGGGCTGAAGTGCTTGCCGGCGGCCCCGTCCGCGTCGTCAGTGGGAGCATCCCGGCCGACGGCGGCATGGCACTCCTCGAAGCAAGGCCCTTAACCGTTGTCGCTCCTGTGCCAGTTACCGTCCTCGCTACGGTGCTTGGGTCCAAAGCGCGGACCCCGCTGCTCCGCGTCAGTGCCCTGGGGGAGGTTCGCACGGTGGTGGAGTGGGCTGGTTTGGGGTCTGGCATAAGCATTACGACCAGCACCGAAAACGGATCAACGCATGCGCCGAACTGCTACGAAGGGTCCGCCCGGCTGGCGCTTCGCCGGGCCATGGAAGCTGCAGCAACAGGTGCCGTGTTGCCGGACCTTGGCGAGCTCGTGGCAGACCAGCGGATCGTCGCTGAGCTGAGTCAAGAGCATAAGCAAGGCTGATCTTCTGCATAGGCAATATCGTCTTCCCTGATGCGCCAGTGCGGCCGGAGACTTGATGTGAACAGCTTCACAGAACACCGAAAGGATCGAAGATGATCAAGCTTCTCTCCCACCTCTCCTACGTGGCCATCACCACCCCCGACGTCCAAGCCTCCGTTGACTTCTACGTCAAGCAGGTGGGGCTCAAGGTTGTGGATCGCGTGGACGGCGCCGTCTACCTGCGCTGCTGGGGCGACTACTACCGCTACAGCGTGGTGGTGGTTCCGGGTACGGAGCCTGCGCTGGAAACCATGGCATGGCGTACTTCAAGCGCGGAAGCCCTCGAAGAAGCGGCCCGCCGCATTGAAGCCGCCGGGGTGGCCGGTGAATGGATCGACGTCCACGGCATCGGACGGGCTTACCGCTTCACGGGTCCGTGGGGCCACAGCATGACGCTCCACTGGGACGTCACCCGCTACCAGGCCGAGGGCAGCGAACTCTCCACGTACCCGGACCGCCCAGCCCGCCGCAGCATGGTTGCCGGCGCACCCCGCCAGCTGGACCACGTGACCATCGCAACCTCCGACGTTGACGGGTTTGCCAAGTGGTACAACGACGTCCTGGGCTTCCGGATCATGGCCCGCACCGTCCTGGACGAGGCTCCGATTTCCGTGTTCTCCGTGCTGACCACCAACGAGAAGTCACACGACTTGGGCGTCGTGCTGGACGGTTCCAGCCGCGCAGGCCGCATCAACCACTACGCCTTCTGGGTGGACACCCGCGAGGAACTGCTGATCGCTGCGGACACCCTGATCGAGAACGGCGTGCCGATTGAGTATGGCCCGTCCATCCACGGCATCGGCGAGCAGAACTTCCTCTACTACCGCGAACCGTCCAGCCTCCGCATCGAACTCAACACCGGTGGCTACCGCAACTATGTCCCGGACTGGGAGCCCAACACCTGGACACCATCCCTGGGCTCGAACAACATGTACCGCAACGGCGCCATGCCCATGTCCATGACCGAGTCCTTCCCGCCGGCCGATGGCCCCAGCGCCACCGAGGAAGGCGTGCCGGACGAGATCAAGGAAGCACTGTTCAACCCGTACGCCCGGCAGGGCCAGGGCTAGAAGCGCACAGCATCACCGGTGTGGGCATCCATGCCGGTGATGCCCGGTATAACCACAAATTGATGTACTTATGTCGAATTCTGACATTAAATGAGGGTGGGCCGAGGGCGGCCCGCGAGGGGAGTTACGTTCATGACGACGTCGTCAGACCAAACCGGCCTGGAAGCACCATTTGCCCTGGCCCGCTTCCGCGATGGGCAGGCTGTTCGCTGGGGCCTGGTTGCCGGCGAGCGCATCCGGCCGTTGGAGGAGCAAGACCTTGGCGCCGGGGGGATCAATGGGTTCCTGGCTGCACCGGACTGGGAGCGCCTTGAGAACCTCGCTGCGGAAGACGGTCCATGGCTGCCCTTGGACAGCGTGGTGCTGACTGCCCCCGTGGAACCCCGGCAAGTGCTGCAGACGGGCGCCAACTATCGGACGCACGTGATCGACCTGGTGGTAGCCGGCCTCGCCAAGGATGACCCGCGCTCGCCGGAAGAGGCCCGTGAGTGGGCAGGGAAGATGATGGATGACCGCCAGGCAAACGGCGAGCCGTACTTCTTCATCGGACTGCCTGCCTGCGTAGTCGGCGACGATGAACCGTTGATCCTCCCGTCTTACAGCGAGAAGCACGACTGGGAGCTGGAACTCGCTGTCGTCATCGGAGCCGAGGCTTTCCGCGTCTCCAAGGCGGACGCCATGAACCATGTGGCGGGCTACACGATCGTCAACGACATCACGACCCGCGACCTCGTCTTCCGCCGTGACATGAAGGAAATTGGAACCGACTGGTACCGCGGCAAGAACGCTCCCGGCTTCCTGCCGACGGGGCCGTTCCTGGTGCCGGCGCAGTTCGTGGATCCGTCCAAGCTCAAGGTGCGGCTGGAACTCAATGGAGAAGTGATGCAGGACGCCACCACGGATGACCTTCTTTTCGACATCCCTGCCCTGGTGTCGGCTGCTTCGCAGAACATGCCGCTCCTGCCCGGAGACCTGTTGCTCACGGGAAGCCCTGCCGGAAACGGCGCGCACTGGGGGAGGCTGCTCCGCCATGGCGACGTGATGACCGGCAGCATCCAGGGCCTGGGAACCCAGGTGGTCCGCTGCGTCGCCGAGCAAACTTCGGGCGAGGCATGAGCGGCATGAACGCGGACAACGCTCAACTGCTGGACACCCCGGAACTCCTGGACCGCAACGACCCCGACGGCGAGATCTCCCGCCGTGGAAAGGCTTACCGTAACTGGGGCCGCTGGGGTGAAGACGACGTCCTGGGCACCCTGAACTTCATCGACGCCGAAAAGCGGAAGCAGGCTGCATCCTTGGTCCGCGACGGCGAGGTGGTTTCCCTTTCCCAGCCCTTCGACATGAACGGCCCGCAAAAAGGCTGGCGCCGCCGGACCAACCCGGTGCACACCATGCTGGACACCGGAACGGATGCGGAGCGCGGTACCCAAGGGTTCCCGCATGGCCTGGGCGGCGCGGATGACGTCATCTCCATGCCGCTTCAATGCTCCACCCAATGGGACGGGCTGGGCCACATCTTCGACCATGGCAACGCTTGGAACGGCCGCCGCGCCGGGGACGTTGTCACGAGCGACGGCGACCTCGTCACGGGCATCGAGCACGCGGCTGCTGCTCCTGTGTCGCGCGGCGTCCTGCTGGATCTTGGCCGCCACCTCAACCCGGAAACGGGCGAGTTGCCTGACGGCTACGCGATCACCACGGTTGACCTGGAGTCCTGCATCACAGCGCAAGGCGCCACCAGCGCGGTGGGCCGCGGCGACATCGTCCTGGTCCGCACGGGACAACTCAGCCGGGCCCGACGCGAGGGCTGGGGAGATTACGCCGGCGGGCCCGCGCCCGGGCTTTCACTGACCACAGCGGGGTGGCTGCACGGCACGGAAATCGCCGCAATCGCCACGGACACGTGGGGCTTTGAGGTCCGTCCGAACGAATTCGACGTCCCGGCCTTCCAACCGCTGCACCAAGTGGTCATCCCGAACATGGGACTCACGGTGGGTGAGCTGTGGGACCTGGATGTGCTGGCAGAAAAATGCCAGGCACGCGGCCGTTACGAGTTCCTCCTGGTGGCGGCCCCGTTGCCCATCACCGGTGCGGTGGGTTCGCCCATCAACCCCGTTGCCATCCTCTAACCAGTCCCAAGAACCAAGGGGTACATCATGACAGCAGTTCAGAAAGTGGCGATCGCCGGCAGCGGCGTGGCTGCCATGGCCACCGCCATCCAGCTCGCCAAGGCGGGTATCGCCGTCGACGTTTTTGAAGCCAAGCCGGAATTGAGTGCGCTCGGGTCCGGCATCACCCTGCAGGGCAACGCCCTGCGCGTTTTCGACGCGCTGGGTGTCTGGGAGGACGTGCGGGAAAAGGGCCTGGCCTTCGAGGGGCTCACCCTTCGGGCTCCCGGCCCCGACGCCCCGGTGATCGCGCAGTTGCCCGAGGTCAAGACCGGCGGCCCGGACTACCCTGCCTGCATGGGCATGTACCGCCCGGACCTCGCCAAGATCCTCCTTGAACACGCAGAGAAGGCCGGAGCCAAGGTGGCGTTCGGCTCCACGGTGACCGGCTTCGACGTTGCAGGCAGCAAGGTAGAGGTCTTCGTCAACGAGGCCTCCGCCGGAACCTATGATCTCCTGATCGGCGCGGACGGAGTGAACTCCTCCGTCCGCGGCCTCATGGGAATCGACACCGCCCCGGAAAGTACCGGAATGGGCATCTGGCGCGCCTTCGTTTCCCGGCCCAAGGACGTGGAACACAGCGAGCTGTATTACGGCGGCCCGGTGTACATTGCCGGTTACACGCCCACCGGTGAGGACACCATGTACGCGTTCCTTGTGGAGAAGGCGCAGGATCGTTTCGGCGTCTCCGACCACCAGGCCGTGGAGATCATGCGTGGCGAATCCATGACCTACGGCGGCCCGTGGAACTCGATCCGCGAGGACCTCAACCAGGGCGCGAAGGTCAACTACACCTGGTTCACCAAACATTTGGTGCCCGGCCGCTGGAACCGCGGTCCGGTGGTGCTCATTGGCGATGCGGCCCACAGTTGCCCGCCCACGATTGCCCAGGGTGCCGCGCAGGCCCTCGAGGACGCCGTGGTCCTGGCCGAGCTCCTGGTTGGTTCGGAAGAGCTCAGCGAAGAACTGTGGGACACCTTCCACGAGCGCAGGGTTCCCCGCGTGCAGGCCGTGGTGGACGCTTCCGTGCAGCTTGGCGAATGGCAGATCGAGGGCAAGAAGGACGCGGATGCTCCGGGCCTGCTTTTCGGGATCGCGCAGAAGATGGCGGTGCCGGCATGACCATCGACGTCCACGCCCACGTACTCCTTCCGTCGCTCCAGGCCGAGGTGGAACGTCGTGCACCGGAGGCCTTCAAAGCCGCAGCAGAGCTGGATGCACGTCGTAACGGTCCGGCAAGCCTGGCCGCTTCGGGCAGGATGATCGGCGAGCGGTTCCCGAAACTCACGGATGTCCGGGCCCGCTTGGCTGCCATGGATGCGCAAGGGGTGGACCACCAGTGGGTCAGCGCCTCGCCCAACCACTTCTACCCGTGGGCAGAGGAAGGCCTGGCGGTGTGGACGGCGACCGAAGCCAACCGTCTGGTGGCCGAACACGTGGCCCAGGCACCTGAACGACTCACAGGCCTGGGCCTGGTTCCACTCCAGCATCCCAGCAGGATTGTGGAATGCGTCGATGACGCCATCCTGGGCCGCGGCCTGGCCGGCATCGAGATTTCCTCCTTCGCTGGCGACGTCGAGTTGTCCGACCAACGGCTGGAGCCTTTCTGGAGCCGCGTCGAGGAATTGGGTGTCGTCGTCTTCCTGCATCCGTTCGGCTGCAGCCTGGATGAGCGCCTGGACCGGTTCTACCTTTCCAACACCGTGGGCCAGCCGGCAGAAAACGCCGTGGCGCTGTCCCACCTGATCTTCTCCGGCGTACTGGACCGCCACCCCGGACTGAAAATCGTCGCCGCGCACGGTGGCGGTTACCTGCCCACGGCGATCGGCCGCTCCAACCACGCCTGGCGGGTCCGCCCGGAAGCGCATGGTTGCGTTGAAGAACCGTCCAGCTACTTGCGGCGCATCTGGTTCGACACCGTGGTGCACGATCCTTCGGCCCTGCGTCACCTCGTGGATGTCGCGGGACCTTCGCAGGTCCTCATGGGTAGCGACTTCCCGTTCGACATGGGGCCGGAGGATCCCGTGGGCGAGGTCCGCGCCGCGGGACTGCCGGGCGACGTGACAGCGCAGATCCTGTCCGGCAACGCCGCTGCACTCTTGGAACAGCGGGTGCGGGCATGAGAATCGCGCGCTGGCAGGACGGCGCCGAGACCGGCGAGGGTTTCATCATTGACAACAGCGCGGTGCCGTTTCCCAACGGACTCCGCGTGGCCGAGGTGCTGGCGCGGGGCTTGGACGGTGCCCGGGAACTCTTTGGGCGGGTAAACCACGACGCCGGGCGGCCGCTTGGCGAAGTCCGGCTCCTTGCGCCGCTGGTCCCCGCGGCGATCAGGGATTTCGTCGCTTTCGAGGAGCATGTGGAAGGTGTCAGCGCCTCCGTTGACGGCAAGAGCGAGGTGGTGCCGGAATGGTACGAGGCTCCCACGTTCTACTTCACGAATCCGCACACGGTGCTGGGCCCGGGCGAACCGGTGATTCCGCCGGTGACCCAACGCCTGGATTTCGAGCTTGAGATTGCGGCCGTGGTGGGTGGCGCCGGGGGCTCCAATCTGTCAGGCAAAGACGCCGCGGACGCGATCTTTGGCTACACGATCATGAACGACTGGTCTGCCAGGGACATCCAGTCGCGGGAGATGAAGGTCCGCCTGGGTCCGGCGAAGGGCAAGGATTTCGGGACGAGCCTTGGTCCGTGGATAGTCACCGCGGACGAGCTGGCAGCCTACGCGGACAGCGAGGGCTTCCTTGCGCTCAGGGCCGAGGTCTTTATCAACGGCGGGTTGGTGGGGGAGGACCTGGTTTCCAACATGGGGTGGACCTTCCCTGAACTGGTTTCCTATGCGTCCAGGAACTCGCGCGTGGTCTTCGGCGATGTCCTGGGTTCCGGGACGGTAGGCAACGGAGGCTGCCTCGGCGAGTTGTGGGGCCGGCGGGGCGAACTGACGCCGGCACCCCTTGCCGAGGGGGACGAGGTACGCATGGTGGTTGAGGGCATCGGCGAGTTGATCGCCACGGTGGCTGCCGCCGTCGAAGGTTGCTCCGTGCCGCGGGCCCGGAACCGAAACCGCGACCGCGCCCGCGTCTAAGAACACCCAGGGTCTAAGAGCTGCAATCTTTTGTTGCTTTCAGACTAAAGTCTGGATATCATGAAAGTGGCGTCGGGATCCTCTCAAGGATCCGTTCCCGGCAGTGATGATGCAGCCGGGGCACAAACCGTCGCGTCGACGGCCCGATCGTTCGGGCAGAAAACCATGCCACTTTCCACTGTGAAACTACGCTTCCTGGTCGCATCGCTGCTGACCGTGTCCTTCCTGGGTGCACTGGACCACACTGTCGTCTCCACCTCGCTGGCCACCATTGCCGGTGAGCTCGGGGCGTTGGAGCTCATGAGCTGGGTGGTGGTGGGCTACACCCTGGCCAGCACCGTCCTGCTTCCCGTCCTGGGAAAACTCGGTGATGTCCTTGGCCCGCGGAGGGTCTTCCTCTTCTCGCTGGTGGTTTTCCTGCTGGCGTCCCTGGTCTGTGGATTCGCCCAGGACATGACCTGGCTCATTGTCTCCCGGGTGGTGCAGGGCATGAGCTCGGCAGGGCTGCAGCTCATGTCGCAAACCATCATTGCCAGGGTCACCACGCCCCGCGAACGCCCCCGCTACATGGCGATCATCGGTGCCGCCTTCCCGATCGCCATCCTCGTGGGACCGGTGCTCGGCGGGGCCATCACCGACTATTGGGGCTGGTCCTGGGTCTTCTGGATCAACCTCCCGGTAGGCATTGTTGCCTTGGCGCTTGCCCTCGTGGCGGTTCCGAAACTTGAGCGTGGACAGATCCCACGGCACTACGATGTGGCCGGCGCTGCCACGTTCACCTTGGGCCTGGTGTCCCTGGTCCTCGGTGTCACCTGGGCAGCGGAACGCAGCGGCGGAGTCCAGGCCGTGGCAGCCCTGGTGGTTGCGGGTGTGGCCCTGCTGGCGTTCTTCATCATTGAGCGCAGGGTGCCCGAGCCAATCGTCCCCTTGCGTTTCTTCGCAAACCGCACCATTGCCGCCGGTACCGCGCTCTCGGCGATTATCGGCGTCGGGCTCTTCTCCATCACTGCCTACCTGCCCACCTACTTCCAGATGGCTTACCAGGTCAGCGCCACCGTGTCCGGCTTGGTTCCCATAGCCACGGTCCTGGGCATGCTGGTGAGCAACCTGCTGACGGGATGGTTGGCCAGCCGCACCGGTCAGTACCGGATCTTTCCGATCATCGGCACCTGCATGGCCTCGGCGGGGCTCTTCGTCATGGCGGGCCTCCCTGTGGGGGTTCCGCTCTGGGTGCCGATGGCAATCATGGCGGTGGTGGGAATGGGTACGGGCTCGTTCATGAGCCTCATCGTCGCGGTGGTCCAAAGCGCCGCGCCGGCCAACCAGACCGGCAGCATCACGGCCACCATCAACCTGGTGCGGCAGATTGGCTCCACCGTTGCCACGGCCATTATTGGCGGAACGATTGGCTTCGGTGTGGCAGCGCTGCTGCCCGCGGGCCTGGACGCTGCCACGCTGACGCCCCAGTCCGTGCACCAAGCGGCTCCCGCCATCCAGGAGTCAGTGGCCGCGATCTACGCCTCGGTGTTCTCGCCGATCTTCGGTGCGCTCGCTGTCACCTATGCACTCGGCATCATTGCCGCCGTCCTGCTGCCGCAGGGACGGCTGTCCGACGAACCGGACGCTGTCCGTTCATCCAACTCCGAGCCGGTTCCGGCCTGACCTCCCATGAAGGAGAAAGCCATGTCTGTTAGCCACACCATTGCCATAGTTGGCAGCGGCCCGATCGGTTCCGCCTACGCCCGCCTGCTGGTGGAAGGCCTGCCTGACGCCCAAGTGGTCATGTTCGAGGCAGGTCCCCAGCTGACCGAACGCCCCGGTGAAAGCGTCCGCAATATCCCGGACGCGGACCACAAGGCCCGTGCCAGGGAAATGTCCCAAGGTCCTCAGGCGGGCGCCTTCCGGGAGTCGCTTGGCATCCCTGCCGGAACCGTCACCGAGGGAATGTTCACTGCCCGGCAGGGCACGCATTTGCTCGACTTCGGCGGCGCGGGTTCCGCCCACGCTGAGACCTTCCCTGCAGCGGCGGCGGCCACCAACGTCGGCGGCCAGGGCGCGCACTGGACCTGCGCCACGCCGTCGCCGGCCTTCAGCGAGAAGATTTCCTTCATCGGGGACACCGAGTGGGAGTCGCTGGTTTCCGCGGCGAAGTCCCTGCTCCATGTCCAGGACGCGGCCTTCGCCGATTCCGGAGTCGGCGCTGCCATCCGGTCCCTGCTGTCGGAGGAGTTCGGCGACGAACTGCCCGAAGGCTATGGCGTGGGCACCCTGCCGGTTGCCGGTGATCCCCAGCCGGACGGTTCCATGCGTTGGGCCGGGGCGGACGTGGTGCTTGGCTCGCTCATCGACCCGGATTCGCCGTTATCGCAAAGGTTCGAACTGCGTGACCTGACGCTGGTCCGCCGGGTGGAAACCGAGGGGAACCGGACCACTGGTGTCACCGTGGAAGACCTCCGCACGGGAACCACCTCCTTCGTTCCCGCGGACGTGGTGGTGGTTGCCGCAGATGCCTTCCGCTCACCCCAGCTCCTCTGGGCTTCGGGTATCCGGCCCACAGCGTTGGGCCGCTACCTGACCGAGCATCCCGTGGTGATCTCCACCGTTGCCCTCGACGCGGAGAAGATGGAGCGCTTTGCCACCGAGGCCGACCTGGACGCGGAGCTCGCCCGCCGGGCCCAGAACCCTGCGGACCCGGTTGCAGCCGTGAACCGTATCCCGTTTTCCGAGCCGGAACATCCCTTCTCGGTGCAGGTGATGTATTCCGAGACCACACCGTTCCCCATGCCGGAGGATGCTCCCTTCGCACGCAACCGCTGGGGCTACGTCAACATGGGCTACGGCATGCGGAAACACCCCCGTTTCGAGGACGGCGTGACCTTCGACGACGGCGAACTGGACTACCGGGGCTTCCCGAACATGACCATCAGCTACGCCCTCACGGACCGTGAGAATGCTGAGATCGAGGACGCAACGGCCCGCCTCCGCCGCGCCGGCAACGCCTTGGGTGCCTTCGTGGCCGAACCCCGGTTGATGCCCAACGGCTCCAGCCTGCACTACCAGGGGACTATGCGCCTGGGTCAGGCCGATGACGGAACCTCCGTTGCGGATCCCTGGTCGCGGGTGTGGGGTTACCAGAACCTGGTGGTGGGCGGCAACGCGCTGATCCCGACGGCAACGGCGATGAACCCCACCTTGATGAGCGTCGCAATCGCGGTGCGTGGCGCGCTGAAGGTGGTGGACGAGCTGGGCTCGGCAGCTGAAGCATCCGAGGAAGAAGCGGTGGGCGCGGGGGCCTGAACGTAGCCCTCATCACCTTCCATGGACAGGTTCCTGAGTAGGGGAGCATAATAGTTAGCGGAGCTAATTAGCACTGCTAACTATTATGCCAACCTCAGGAGGCGCCTCCCTTTGACTTCTGCCACCACAGCCACACCGGCCGACGCAACCACGCCAGCCGGTCCACCCGGCGCCGAAGCGGAGATCCAACCCGACGCGCTCGCCATCGATCTCCGCACTGCGGTGATGCGCACGTCGCGCCGGCTCCGCATCGAAGCCACGGGCGACGTCATCACTCCCGGCCAGTACACCGTGCTCGCCCACCTCAACACCGCGTCCCAGACGTTGCGGGAGTTGGCCGAGCGCGAGCACGTCCAGGCACCGTCCATGACCAGGATCGTGAATGCGTTGACGGAGCAGGGCTTCGTGTCGCGGCAGGCGCACCCAGGGGATGGGCGCCAGGTCCAGATCAGCATCACCCCGGCCGGGCAGGAAGTCCTGGCTGAAGCCCGAAGCCAACGGACCGCTTGGCTGGCCCAGCGTGTTGCCGGGCTCAGCGAAGAGGATCGGCTGGTCCTCAGTCGGGCCGCCCACATCATGCAGGAAATGAGCGCCAAATGAGCGCCATGTTCCGGGCCCTTGAGAGTCCCAACTACAGGCTGTGGGCCGGCGGCGCGCTGGTTTCCAACGTCGGAACATGGATGCAGCGGGTGGCCCAGGACTGGCTGGTCCTGACAATCCTCACCAACCATTCCGGAACAGCCGTCGGCATCACCACCGCCCTGCAGTTCCTTCCCATGCTGCTCTTCGGTCCCTACGCGGGCGTGCTGGCCGATCGATACCGCAAACGCGTGATCCTGCTCTGGACCCAAGCGGCCATGGGCATCTGCGGCCTGATCGTCGGGCTCCTGGTGGTCACCGGGGTGGCGCAGTTGTGGCATGTCTACGTCGCCGCTGCCGCACTGGGGTTGGCGGCCGCCATGGACGCGCCCGCCCGGCAGGCTTTTGTCTCGGAGCTCGTGGGCCCGGACAAGCTGTCCAATGCCGTGGCCCTCAACTCCGCCTCCTTTAACAGTGCCCGCCTCACCGGGCCGGCCATCGCCGGTGTGCTCATTGCTTGGATCGGCACCGGGCCGGTCTTCATCCTGAATGCTGCAAGCTTCGTGGCGGTCATCATCTCCCTGCTGCGCGTCAAGACCGCTCAATTGGAACCTACCGCCCTCGTAGCCCGCGGCAAGCATCAGTTCGTCGACGGCCTGAGCTACGTCCGGCAACGTCCGGACCTGGTGCTCATCATGGTCATGGTGGGCATGCTCGGAGCCTTCGGCATGAACTTCCCGGTGACCAATTCCCTGATGGCCACGGCCGAGTTCGGCATGGGTCCGGAGGAGTTCGGCGCCCTGGGTTCCATCATGGCGGTGGGAACGTTGGCGGGTGCACTGCTCGCCGCCCGCCGGTCCGGTCCTCGCCTGCGCTTCCTCCTGGGTGGGGCGCTGTTCCTTGGCGCGTTCACGCTCCTGGCGAGCATCGCGCCGTCGTTCTGGATCTATGCCGCGGTCCTCATCCCGGTGGGCCTTGCCTCCAGTTGTCCGTCGAACCGCAGTTCCGCGGCCGCGTCCTGGCGTTGTACCTTGCGATCCTCCAGGGCGGCACCGCGATCGGTGCGCCGCTCATGGGGTGGATCGGCACTGAATTTGGCGCGCGCTGGGCGGTGGCCGCCGGCGGTGCCGTGGTGCTGGTGACCGGGGTGGCCTGCGTGATCATGGTCAGCCGACGCAGCCAGAAAACGTTCCGCGAACACGTGCGGAGTTTCCGCCTCCGAAGGCGGCGTGCCGCTGAGGCCTCCTAGGGCTGCAGCTCCCCACACCAGAACAGAGCGGACGACGCCGGGAAGCACCCGGCGTCGTCCGCTTTTGTCATGTTTCGGCTGCTTGTTTTCATGGGCCCTTTTGTCTTGCGTGACGGCGTGACTCATGCCATAGTTGTCTGCATGACGTTCATTCAATGAACAGTATGACCAGCTAATGAATAGTTTTGAACAACCAAAGCTTCGAGGACGAACTCGAAGCTGGACCAGAAGGGAAAATCCGCATGCTGAACGTTGATCTTTCCGCCAACGTGGGCGGGGACTTCGGCGCAACTGCCGCGCAGCAGAACGCTGGAATCCACGAATTCAACCCCACCGGCCGCGTGGTGTGCTCTCCGTGGGAGGGCATGTACCTCGAGCAGGCGCATACCTTTTCCGCGGGCTCGCGGTAGCCCTGCTTCCATAGGGGGACCACGCCATGACCACCACCGCCGAATCGCCGGCCCTGCACGCGCCACCCGCGCACGCGCCAGCCACGCAGTCGCCAGCAGCCTCAGCCCCGATGCACCTTGCCGGCCACACCGTTGTGGCCGTCGTCATCGAATGGCGAGGCAAGATCGCGCTGCTGAAACGCAGCCAAGGCCCATCCCATGACCGCGGCCGGTGGCACTGCGTCACCGGCTACGTGGATGAGGGGGTCTCGCCCGGGGAGCAAGCGCTGCTGGAACTGTCCGAGGAGGCAGGGCTGCACGCTGCCGACATCCAGGAACTCCGCGAAGGCCCGGTGTTGATGCTGAGCGATGACGCCGGGGCGCCGTGGTTCGTGCACACCTTCACTGCCGTCACAGGCCAGCGGCGCCTGACCCTCGATTGGGAACACGACGCTTTCCGCTGGACCGTGCCCAGCAAGACGGCGCGCTTTGCCAACCGCGTGTCCTGGCTGGACAAAGTCCTCGCGGCAACAGGGCACCTGGGGTCCGTGAGCTAGGGTTGCGTGTTCTGAACTTATTCAGAACAATGGAAGCATGTCCGTTATTGCCCACTCACGCTCCGCCACGTCGTCCGATTTGTCGCGCAATCCAGGCTCGGTCTTTCGGGCAGCTGAAGAAGGGCCGGTTACCATTACCCGACGCGATGGTGCGCCTCTGACGCTTGTCCGGTCCAGCACCCTCGAACAAGAGCACGATGCTTTGCGATTGGCGTCCAACCTGGTTGCGGCTTCCCTCGCCCCTGGCCCCGCCAGTTTCGCTGAACGATTGCTCGCGCCATTTCCGTGGCTGGGGTTCCTGCCCCACGAACAGCGAGAGCAGTTCGCCGCGGAAATTGTAGAGGTTGCCCGTGCTTGCGCAGCGATCTCCAGCTTCGACCGCCTCTTTGTAGTGCTCGCCGAATGGCGGGCTACCGCCGAAGCCATTGCCGCTGGCTACACACCCGACCATGACTTGGACTGGCTCGATGAACCTGAAGTGGTAGACGACCCCCGGGCCGGAGAGTGAGCCCAGGAAGGGCGACCTGGAATTCGTCACCCACAAAGGAGCGACCCACCGCCGACGCCAGTACGAGCTCTCAAATGGAGCACGAATCTGGTTTTACGTCGACGATGGGTCGGTGGTGTTGGTTGACGTGCATACCCAGCATCCAAATGCCACTAAGTAGCGCGGCTGGGTGATGAGCAGCCGGATCTTTACAGCGCGCTGTGCTTTCCCGAACCGGTGGGTACCGGAACCAGCAGCATGGTGGACGTATCGATGTGCTTATTGGTGTCCTGGTCCCTGACTAAGGCATCGGCTTCTTCGGCGCTGGCGACAACCGGCACGGATCCGAGGAGCGGCCGTCCCGCGGTTTCACGCATCCTGGTCAGTGCGAACAACGCCACCGCCGAGAAGAACATGACGTAGAACGCCGGGGCAAACGAGTTGCCCGTGAACTCCACCAGGATCTGGCTGATCAGGGGAGTGGTTCCACCGAACAGGGAGATGGCTACGTTGTGCGTGAAGCCCACTCCGCCGTAGCGGGAGGCCGTCGGAAACAGCTCCGACATCGCAGCGCCGGTCAGCGCCAGGAAGAAGGCACTGGGCAGCGAGACCATGAACAGCGCCAGGTACAGCGACCAGACTTCGCCAATGTGCATCAACGCAAAGGCCGGAACCAGCAGGACTAGGTTGCCGATCGTGGCGATCGTGTAGATGGGTTTCCTGCCGATCCTGTCCGACCACCGCGCAACCACCGGGACAATCAGCGCCTGGATGAGCAGGATGATCACCGTGGCCACGGCCGTGTGGACAGCGGCCATGCCGATCTGCGTTTCCAAATACGTCGGCATGTAGCTGGTCACCGTGTAGGAGGAGGTGCCGTCGGCGGCAATCAGGGCGATGCCGATCAGGATCTGGGGCCAGTAGAGCCGGAGGATACTGGCCAGGTTTTGCCGGACGAAGAGCGGGTCCACGTCCGCGGTCCCGGTCTTCTCATGCACGGCCTCGAAGCTCGGCGATTCCGGAATCCGGTTGCGGAGGGAAATCGCGACGATGCCGAGCGGCAGTGCCAGGAGGAACGGAATCCGCCAGCCGCCGTCGCGCATTGCTTCCTCGCCCCACACGGACGTGGTGATCATGGTGGTGGCCGCAACCACTGCGGCGCCGGCGGCGAAGCCGAGTTGGGCCCCGGTGTTCAGCAATGCAGTCCAGAAACCCCGGTGCTTGTCCGGGGAGAACTCCGCCACGTAGGTTGCGGCACCGGAGTACTCGCCGCCGGTGGAGAACCCCTGCAGCATCTTCAACAGATACAGCGGAACGATCACCCAGAGGCCCACGTTGCCCGCGGTGGGCAGGACGCCGATGAGGAACGTGGCCGAGGCCATGAGTGCCATGGTGAAGAACAGCACCTTGCGGCGGCCGATCCTGTCTCCCAGCGGGCCCAGGATCATGCCACCCAGCGGGCGGACAATGAAGGACACTGCGAAGCCCAGGAGCGTCACCAGCAAGCCGGTGCGCTGGTCCATGCCTTCGGTGAAGACACTCGTCATGGTGATGGCAAGGTATCCGTAGATCCCAATGTCGTACCACTCGATGAAGTTGCCCACGCCGGCGCCGAGCTGGGCTTTGCGCAGCTCGCGCTTGTCGACGACGATGCAGTCTTCGGTCCGCAGCCTGCGGTTGGTTTTTCTTAAGGGGAGAGGGGTTTCCCGTTTTTCGGACATCTTTGTCTTTCTTTATGGGTGAATGGGGGAGCCCGGGGGCCTATGCCGTGCGGACGCCGTCCACCAAGCGCGGTGCGGAGGTGGGGTTCGCTTCCTGCAGCTCAAGGGGCAGCAGGTGCTGGGGGAAGTTCTGGTAGGCCACCGGGCGCAGGAACCGCGTGATGGCGGCGGTGCCCACGGAGGTTGACCCGGGAACGGTAGTGGCCGGGTACGGTCCACCGTGCTGCTGTGCGTAGGTGACGGAAACACCCGTGGGCCACTGGTTCCACAGGACCCGGCCTGCTTTCTCGACGAGCACGGCGATCAGATCACGGACCTGGCAGTCCTCCTCCGCCTGCAGCGTCGCGGTCAGTTGTCCCTCGAAAGTCAGCGCTGCCTTCACAAGCTGCGATTCGTCGTCGTACTCCACCACGAAGGCGGCAGGGCCGAAGCATTCCTCTTCCAACGCCGCCGGATTGGCGAGCAGGCGCTCAATGGACGTAGCGAGCAGCACGGGAGCCGGCGAACCGTCGGCCGCTTCTGACGTGTTCAGCGTTTCCACTCCCGCGATGCCGGCCAGCTTGCCAAGGACTTCGCTGAAGCTCTCATGGATGCGCGGGCTCAGCATGGCGTGGACCGCCGGCAGCGTAGCCTTGGCCAGCTCCTCCACCATGCCCGAACCCCGGGGCACGAAGAGCATGCCCGGCTTGGTGCAGAACTGGCCGGCACCCATGGTGAACGACTCAATGAAGCCGGCGGCGATGTCGGCGCCGCGCTTGCGGGCTGCGGACTGCGTGACGAACACGGGGTTGTTGCTGCCCAGTTCGCCGAAGAAGGGGATGGGATCAGGGCGGGAGTTGGCGATCTCCATGAGCGCACGGCCACCGGGAATGGAACCGGTGAAACCCGCGGCCTTGATGCGCCTGTCCTTCAGGACGATGGTTCCGGCCGCACGGCCGAACACCACCGTGAGGAGGTTTGGATCAGCGCCGGCAGCGGCGAGGGCGTCGCGGACAACAGACTCGGTGAGGCGGGACAGGCGCGCGTGCGCTTCATGTCCTTTAACGACGACGGCGTTGCCCGCCGCGAGCGCGGAGGCGGTGTCGCCGCCGGCCACGGAGAATGCGAACGGGAAGTTGCTGGCGGAGTAGACCACCACGGGGCCGATCGGGCGGAGGGAGCGGCGCAGGTCCGGGCGGGGCGCACCCATCGGCCAAGCAGGGTCGGCGTGGTCGATCCGGGCGTCGAGGAAGCCACCGTCGCGCAGGACGGTGCCGAAGAGGCGCAGCTGGAAGGCCGTGCGCTTGAGTTCGCCGCGGAGCCGCGGTTCGGTCAGGTTGGTTTCTTCGACGGCGGCGGGAACCAGGGTTTCCACCGCGTCCTCAAGCGCGTCGGCTACCCGGTCCAGGACGGCGGCGCGGTCAGCCGGTGCGGTGGCCGACCATGCGGCGTGTGCGGCAGCGGCTGCGGCAAGCGTCTCTTCCGCGACGGCGGCAGAGGTTTCCTGCGTGTCGATGTGGGTGGTGGTCATGTCTGTTGTTCCCTTCGGGGGGTGGTTCTCGTGTGCATGAGCCACCCCTCAGGAAACGCGACAGTTATTCCTGGGTGGTTGGACTCATGCGCTGCTGCACCTTTTCGGCAACAGCAACCAGGCGGGCTGCGAGCTCTGCCTGCTTTTCCTTGCTTTCCATGCGGTGGATGGGCCCGACGACGGACAACGCGCCCAGCAGCGTTCCGACGGAGTCCCGTACGGGAGCACCGAAGGCGATGATGCCGTCTTCGAGCTCCTGAACCGTGCTGGCCCAGCCACGCTCATGGACCGTCTTCAGTTCCTTGGCCAGGACGTCGCGGTCAGTGATGGTGCGCGAGGTCAGGGCCACCAGCTTGTCGCCCAACGCCATCCGCAGCTGATCGGGAGTGAGCTCGGCGAGGAGCACCTTGCCCGTGGCCGACGCGTGGTGCGGCCACTGCATACCGTGCATATCGGACATGGTGACGCCCAGGAGCCGGGGAGAGGACTGCAGAACCAGGTCGAGTTCGTACAGTCCGCGACGCAGGCTGAACGTGACCGTCTCGCCCGATTCGTCGGCGAATTCGTCCAGGATGTCCTTGATGCGGGGCACCACGCCGGAGGCGGGATCCACGGTTTGGGCCAGGCGACCCAGGTCCCACCCCAGGGAATACAGCGTGTCCTGGCGGTCCACCATGCCTTCGTCCTCCAGCGTCATGAGGAGTCGGAAGGTTGTGGCACGTGCCAGGCCGATCTTCTTCGCAACATCGGTGACCGTCATGGGGGTCTCCGATGCCGCCAAGGCCCGCAGGATCCGGATGGCCCGGGTCACTGAGCGGTTAGAGGCGTATCCCTGCTGGGGTGTTTCCGGGCTGCTGCTCACGTCGGTCAAGCCTTTCGAGTAGAGGTCTACTCAACCCTAACCGGCGGTGTAGTCGAAGCTGACTTCCCCCCAGCCTTCAAATCGTCCGGTGATCTTTGTGCCGGGGATCATCTTTGCGGCCGCGAGGCAGCTGCCGGGCAGGATGAGCTGGCCGGCCTTGAGCGTGATGTCGTACTCGGCGATCCGCTTGCACAGCCACACCAGTGCGGAGACCGGGCTGCCGTAGATGGCGTTGGTGTTGCCTTCTGCCACCACTTCGCCGTCGAAGGTGATCACGCCGTGGGTGTCGGAGAGGTTCACTTCGCTCAGCTTGCGGGGCTGGCCACCGAGGATGACGCCGGCTGCCGAGCCGCTGTCGGCCAAGGTGTCGAAGATGCCGATCTTCCAGTCGCGGACCCGGGAATCGATGATTTCCAGGGCCGGAACCACAAAGTCGGTAGCTGCGATGATGTCCGCCACGGTGACGTGGGCGCCGCCAACATCGTGCTTGAACACGAACGCCGGTTCCAGCTCGATGTAGGGCTCAATGAATTCCTTCTGCGAGCGGGGGAGGTTTTCCGGGTAGAACTGGCTGGACAGGAGGTAGCCGTAGTCGGGCTCGTCCACGCCGAACTTGGTCTGCATGGCCTTGGCGATGTTGCCGAGCTTGAAACCTGCAACCTTATCCCCGGCTTCCACCTGGCGGCGGATGACTTCCTGTTGGACGCGGAAGGCATCTGCCACCGTGGGTTCGTCCTCGGGACGGACCAGGACATCGACGGGGGAGCGGTTGGCTTTGGCCTCGAGGATGCGGGTGGCGGTCTCTGCGATGTTAATGGGCATTCGTTTCAGACTTTCTGCGGGTGGAACGCTGGTCACCGAGGTGCCAGATACTCATGGAGGACAGCATTTCGCGGGGATCCCAGACCACTGCTTCGTTGGTGATCAGGCCGTCGCGGTGGCTGATGAAGGAGGCTCCCTGAACGGTGACCGTCCGGCCGGTGGGAGGGACTCCCATGAACTCGCCGGTGTGCTTGCCCTCGGTTTCCCAGTGGATGGCCACGAGGTTGTGGTCTTCGATGGCCCGCAGGACCGTGACGTGGAAATCGCCGAAAGCGCGGTGGGATTCCTCAATCTGCTGGACAACCTGGGCAAGGCCCTCGGCGCCGGTCTTGGAGGTGCGCTCGTACTCGGGGGCAACCAGGCGTTCGAAAGCGGTGGTGTCGCCTTCGCCCCAGGCCTTGGTCCAGGCGTCGGTGATCTTTTCAAGCATGGTGGTCATGGCTACTCGGCCTTTCCGGCTGTTGCGGGCGCTGGAGCTGCTGCGGCCGGAGCGGGCGCCGGCCACTGGTTGAAGTCGCCGAACTTGCCGCCCTTGAAGAGGAGCGCTTCGCCCTCGCCGGGGACCAGTTCTTCGATGGAACCCACGATCATGTAGTGGTCACCGGCAACAACCTCGGACAGGACTTCGCAGTCCACCCAGGCCGTGGCGCCGGCAATACGCGGGGTACCGAGCGGGCTGGTTTCGTAGTCCACGCCGTTGAACTTCTCGTCGCCCTTGCGCGAGAGTGCGCGGCAGACGGGGAGCTGTTCGGTGGAGAGGATGTTCGCGGTGAACTTTCCCAGGGAACGCAGGGTGGGCCAGGTGCTCGAGCCCTTGTCAACGCAGAACGTCACCAGGGGCGGCTCCAGGGACAGGGACTGGAACGTGCCGACCACGAAGCCGCGGGGCGTGCCGTCTTCGGTGAGGCCGGTGATGGCCGTAACACCCGTGGGCAATGCGCCGAAGACCTGGCGCTGGGTTGCCGGATCGATCGAGGGATTCTCGGCTGTAACGATGATGGACATTGTGGGCTTCCTTATTTCGCCTGGGTGGTGAGCGAGTGGTGGTAGGCGGCGCCGGGGTGGTCCGAGGCAAGCTTGCTCTGACCAGCGCCGAACAGTGTTTCGCGCAGGGTGTCGCCGTCGTACGAGGTACGCATCAGGCCACGGGCCTGCAGTTCCGGTACGACGTAACGGACGAAGTCCTCGATGTCGTGGAACTTGACCGCATGGGAGATGTTGAAGCCGTCCGCGCCTGTCTCGTCGATCCAGGACTGCAGTTCGGCAGCGACGGTCTGGGGACCGCCGACGATCACGGGGGAGGTGCCGCCGATTCCGTTGTAATCGGCGATGTCACGCGGGGTCCAGCGCTTCTGCGGGTCGATCTTGGTGAAGAAGTTCACCATGGTCTGGCCGGCGTTGGTTTCCACGTCCTCGAAGGGCTGGTCCGGGTTGAATTGGGCCATGTCCATACCGGTCCACCCGCTGTAGCGGGCCATGGCGCCGTCGTAATCCACGTACTGGAGGTAATCCTGGTACTTGGCCTGTGCCTCTTCGTCGGTGGGGGCGCTGATGATGGTGACCATCTGCAGGACGGCGATGTGCGAGGGGTCGCGACCGAATTCCACAGCCTTGGCGCGAAGCGCGTCGATCTGCTTCTTCAAGCCTGCCTTGGTGGCGGAGTTCATGAACACGGCCTCGGCGGTCTGGGCTGCCAAGGCAACGCCGCGGGGTGAACCGCCGGCTTGGAAGATCACCGGGGTGCGCTGCGGGGAAGGCTCGCAGAGGAAGATGCCCGGGACGGTGAAGTGCTTGCCCTCATGGCCGATTTCGTAGCGGTCGTCGTGGGCGGTCTGGGTGCCGGTGCCGAGGTTGCGTGCGGCGCTGTCCGAGTAGGAGGTCACCACGTTCCAGCCGATGCGGCCGCGCGTGACGTGGTCCAGGGTGGAGAACTTGCGGGCCAGCGCATACGGGTGGTCATAAGCGGTGGAGGACGTGATGCCGAAGCCAAGGTGCTTGGTTCCGGCAGCCATTGCCGGGATCAGGTAGGCGGGATCGTTGGCGGGGATCTGCGCAGCGTCGCGCAGGGCACCGTCCACGTTGCCGCGGTACTTGTCGTGGTAGCCGTTGTTGTCCGCGAAGAACATTCCGTCGAAGCCGGCCTTCTCCAGAAGCTGTGCGTACTCAACCCACCGCTTGATGTCCGTGTATTGGGCGCCGCCGTCGTTGGGGTGCCGCCACAGCCCGGCCGAAAGGTGGGCCGGTCCGTTGAAATCGAAGGCAAACACCTTCATTTGCTTTCCCATGGTCAATCCTTGCTGTTTGCTCACTAGGTGAACAGACTATTTATCTGTTGAACACCAAGGTAAAGTGGCCCGTGACACATCGTCAAGTCCCCGCCGGTAATAAGGCGGCTTCCGCGAAAGGAAAACCAGCATGAAGATTCCAGGTGAAACCAGCAGGCCCAGCCCACTGACGGCACCTACCCTCGACCTCGCCGGACGCGGCCGGCGCGGCGTGTGGGTCGACGTCCCGCATCCGGCCTCCCTGGAGCTCATTGCGGCGGAGGGGCCGGACTGGGTCTGCATCGACGGCCAGCATGGCCACCCCGATTTCCAGGACATGCTGGGCCTCATCGACGCGGCCAACGTCTTTGGCGTCCCCGCCATGGTGCGCGTGCAGGGCCATGAGTTGGGTGGCGCCGGGAGGGTGATCGACGCCGGCGCCCAGGGGCTCATCTTCCCAACCGTTGAGGGCGGCGAAACGGCGGAACTGCTGGTCAGGGCCTGCCGCTTCTCACCGCGCGGCAGCCGCAGCTATGGGCCCGTGCGGCGCGCGCCGCGGTATGCGAAGGCGACGCCGGGCGTCCTGGCTGACGATCCTCTGGCCATCCTCATGGTGGAAACCCGCGCGGGCTACGAAAACCTTGATGCCATCCTGGCTGCGGGGCCGGATGCGATCTTCGTGGGCCCCTACGACCTCTCGCTCAGCCTGGGGGTCGATTTCGATTCGTTCCTGGCGAGCGATCCGGACGGTGTGCTCCGCGATATTGCGAATCGCTGCGCGGATGCGGGTGTTTCCGCGGGCATCTACACCGGCTCGCCCGCTCTCTCCGAGGCGCCTATCAGCTGGGGTTACAGCTTCATGCCCATCGCCTCGGACTTCTCGCTGATCTCCACCGCGGCGCGTGCCGTCCTTGCCGAGGTCCCCGTTCCTGCCTGACGCATCCTTTCCGGCAGGCCTTAAACAATTCCAATTGAAGGTATTGACGAGTGATCAACGTCACTCTATGCTTTTGATCACTGAACAATCAAACTGTTCACTGAATGAACGCACTCCACTACAATCCGTTCGCTCCGCAGTATCACCGTCGATGCCGTGAAGCGGTGGAGGGCCTCGAACCAACAGTCCCGGAGGACTGCATGACCACCATGCACGCATCGCCATTCGCATCCCTTCTCCACGAGGAACCCATGGATCCTGAACAATCCTTCATTCGAGTCGAAAACCTCACCAAGGTCTTCCAGCCCAGGAAGTCCCGGCGCATGCTCGGACTTCTCCCGGCGAAGTCTTCCTCGGTGGGTTTTACCGCCGTCGACGATGTCTCCTTCGACGTCAAGCGCGGCGAGATCTTTGTGATCATGGGCCTTTCCGGCTCCGGGAAGTCCACTATCATCCGCATGGTCAACCGGCTTATCGACGCCACCGATGGAACCATCACGGTGGACGGCAAAGCCGTCCGCTCGCTGGAACCGGCCGGGCTGCGCGATTACCGGAACCGGACCATCAACATGGTCTTCCAGCACTTCGGTCTCTTCCCGCACAAGTCCTTGGTGGACAACGTGGCCTTCGGCCTGAAGGTCCGCGGCGTGGACAAAGAGGCCCGCGAAGCCAAGGCGGCCGAAGCGCTGGCCATTGTTGGACTCGGTGACCGGATCCACGCCATGCCGGACCAGCTCTCCGGCGGCATGAAGCAGCGCGTGGGCCTGGCCCGGGCGCTGGCCACCGACGCCGAGATCCTCCTGATGGACGAACCCTTCAGTGCCCTTGACCCGCTGATCCGCAAGGACATGCAGGAACTGCTGATCAGGCTGCAGAGCAACTTCAAGAAGACCATCATCTTCGTCACCCACGACCTCAACGAGGCGATGTATCTGGGGGACCAGATCATGGTCATGAAGCAAGGCAGGAACATTCAGCGCGGCACTGCCTTGGATCTCCTCGAAGCCCCGGCCGATCCGTACATTGAGGAGTTCGTCGCCGAGGTGGACCGCAGCCGCGTCCTTACCGCGGCAATGATTGCGCGGCGCCCGGGAACGGGTGGCCTGCAGTCCCACGCGACCGTCCGCGTCACCGGGGACACGGTCCTGCACGAACTCCTTCCCACCCTCGCCACCGGCGCAGAACCGCTTGAAGTGGTGGACCAGGATGGTTCCGTCCTTGGCAAGATCACCGCCGAAGACGTTTTTTCAGCTCTCTCACCCAGCAAGGGGACCAGCCATGCAGCTTAATATCGGAACAGGTTTCGCGGCCGTCATCGACTGGCTGTTGGCCAACGTGGGCTGGTTCTTCGACGGAGTCTCGGCAGTGGTCCAGCTCCTGGTGGGAAACGTGGAGAACGTCCTCGTCGGGCTCCATCCCTTCCTCATCATCGCCGTCCTGGCGGCAGCCGCGGCTGGGCTGACGCGAAGCCTCGGCCTGACCGTCTACACCATCCTGGCCTTCCTGCTCATCGTCGGCATGGGACTCTGGGTGCAGAGCATGTCCACCCTCGCGGTGGTGTTGGTCTCCGTGGTCTTCTCCCTGGCCATTGGTATCCCCCTGGGAATCTGGGCGGCGCTCAACGGAACCGTGAGCAAAGTGGTCCGGCCCGTCCTTGACCTCATGCAGGCCATGCCCGTGTTCGTCTACCTCATCCCGGCCGTGTTCTTCTTCGGCGTTGGCATGGTCCCCGGCATTGCCGCCACGATTGTGTTCGCCATCCCTCCGGCCGTCCGCCTGACCGAACTCGGTATCCGGAAGCTTGACCTTGAACTCCTCGAAGCAGCTACTGCCTTCGGGGCAAGGAAGGGACTCATCCTCAAGGACGTCCAGCTGCCCCTGGCCTTCCCGTCCATCATGGCCGGTGTCAACCAGGTCATCATGCTGGCCTTGTCCATGGTGGTTGTCGCAGGCCTGGTCGGCGCCGGCGGACTCGGCGGAGTCGTCGTAGAAGGCGTCGCCCAACTTGATACCGCCCGGGGCTTCGAAGGCGGACTCGCCGTCGTCATCCTCGCCATCTACCTGGACCGCGTCACCAGCGGAGCCACCTCCTTCGGCGAGGTCCTTCGCAGCCGCAAGGTCCGCAAGGAACAACTCGCAGCAGCAAAGACGCCCGCTCCCGCGGTAGCCGTCTAAACCACTACAAGAATCAACGGAGATTACACGTGTTCAAGAAAATCGGGGCCTTCGCGGCCGTCGCACTCCTCGTCAGCGGCGTCAGTGCCTGCTCCGGAGTCAGCACCGCCTCGTCGCAAGGCGGCGGTACCGACACCAAGACCATCACCGTCGCACTGCCCGCAGGGTACGACGACTCCGTGGCCGTCACCGGCCTCTGGACGGAACTCCTGTCCGAGCGCGGCTACAAGCTCGAAACCAAGAGCGTGGACCTGGCCGCTGGTTTCTCGGGCATCGCCCGCGGAGACCTGGACGGCTACCTCAACGCCTGGCTGCCCACCACGCACGGAACCATGGTGGACAAGTACAAGGACCAGTTGAACATCCTGGACAAGCCCTTCTTCGACAACGACCGCCTGGTCCTGGTTGCGCCGAAGTCCGTCCCGGAGAACACCATCGCCGATGTCGTGGCCAACGCGGCCAAGTATGACTCCAAGATCGTGGGCATCGAAGCCGGTTCAGGCGAAATGAAGATTCTTCCGGATGTCCTGAAAAAGTACGGAGCCACGGACAAGCTCAGCATCGTTGCCGGCAGTACTCCTGCCACTCTGGCGGCGCTGAAGGATGCCACGGCGAAGAACAAGCCGATCGTTGCCACTCTGTGGACCCCGCACTGGGCGTTCTCCTCCATGGACATCAAGGTCCTCGAAGACAACCTCGAGGGCTGGCCCAAGCCGGACGGATCTTACGTGGTGCTGTCCAAGGACTTCGCCTCGAAGCATGCCGATGTGGCCAAGTGGCTGGGCAATTTCAAGATCACCGAGCAGCAGTTCTCGGACCTCATGCTCAACGTCAGCGAGGCCTCTAGCCCCACCGAGGGCGCCAAGAAGTGGTTGGAGAACGCGGATAACAAGAAGGCCGCCGACAGCTGGTTCAACTAGTCGGGCCAAGGCCGCGACCTGCCGGAAACGGTGCGTCGCGGCCTTTCCGCGAAATTTTGTTTCGCCTGTGTTTCCCGGTCGTTTAACCCTTGTCTCGGGACGGGTAAAGCCTTGTGCCGGCGTCCGGGAACCGTCAATAATGAACAAAGTGTTCACTTGATGAATATTGCCTCCCCAATGCACGGTAGTGATTTTTTTCCAGCAGACAGGACCAACCCATGGCTACACAGCTCACAGGTGTACTCACCGCGCTCGCCACTCCGTTCACGCCCGATGGCGCCGTTGATGTTCCGGCGCTCCGCCGCTTGGTGGACCGCTCCGTCGACGGCGGGGTAGATGGCGTGGTGGCTTGCGGTTCAACCGGCGAGTTCGCCTCCCTCAGTGCCGAGGAACGGAGGCTCGTTGTTGAAACAGTCACTCAGCACACCGCCGGGCGCGTCCCGGTGGTTGCCCAGACGGGTGCCACCAGCACGGCCGAGGCCATCAGCAACTCCCGCCACGCCCAGGAGTGCGGTGCAGACGTGCTCATGGTGGTGGCCCCGTACTACGATCCACTTTCACTCGGCGAGACGACGCACTATTTCCGCGCCGTGGCCGAGGCCGTGGAGTTGCCGGTGATGCTCTACAACTACCCCTCGGCCACGGGGGTGAACCTGGACCCCGCCACTGTGGGCAAGCTTGCCCGCGAGGTGGAGAACATCCGCTACATCAAGGACTCCAGTGGGGACATGGGCCAGGCTACCCAGCTCATCCACCACCACAGTGACTACATCTCCACGATCGTGGGCTGGGACGCGCTGATCCTCTCCGCGCTCACCGAAGGTGCTCCGGCCGTCATGGCTGGCACGGCCAACATCCTGCCGCGGGAAATCGTGGCCGTCCAGCGGGCAGTCGCCGCCGGTGACTTTGCCACGGCCAAGGCCGAATGGGACCGGATCTACCCGCTGATCGACGCCATCCTGTCCTCGCCCTTCGTGCCGGCCGTCAAGGCAGCGCTGGAGATCCTCGGGGAGCCCATCGGCACACCCCGGCGCCCGACCGCCGATCTTGATGCTGCATCCGTGAACCGCATCCAAACCCTCGTGAACCAGCTGCAACCGGCACCGGCAGCGGCCGGATAAAACGCACGACGGCGGCGCTCACCGCCGTCGTGTCCCTCACCCCTCGGACCGATCACCTGACCACCACAACCTAAGGACCATCAGTCATGACCATTGACGTCACCACCAACCAAGCAACCGTGCGACGCGGCACCGGTGCCATCTCGGAAGCCGGCGTGCTGCCGCCCACCACGCACTTCATCGCCGGAACGTTCCGCGATGGGCTCGGCACGGACAAGCAGGCCGTCGTCGATCCGTGCAGCGAAGAGACCATCTGCCTGGTCAGCCAAGGCACCGCTGCCGACGTCGACGCCGCAGTGTCAGCAGCCGTGGAAGCCAAGGCAAGCTGGGGACGCACCCTGCCCAAGCAGCGTTCGGAAATCCTGCACGCCATCGCGGACCGGCTCGCCGAAAACGCGGACCTGCTGGCCCGCTTGGAGGCCTGGAACACCGGCAAGCCCCTCATGGTCGCCGAAGACGACATTGCCGGATCCATCGATTCCTTCCGCTTCATGGCAGGCGCCGCCCGCGCCACCACCTCGCTCGCCGCCGGCGAATACGCCGAGGACCACCTCTCCGTGATCGTCCGCGAACCCCTCGGCGTGGTGGGCGTCGTCACCCCGTGGAACTACCCCCTGTTGATGGCTGCCTGGAAGATCGCACCCATCCTGGCCGCAGGCAACACGATCGTCCTCAAGCCCTCCGAACAAACCCCGCTGACCACGCTCAAGTTCGCCGAGCTCATCGCCGATCTCCTTCCCGCCGGTGTTTTCAACGTCGTCACCGGCCTGGGCCCGGAGGTGGGCGGCCGCTTGTCCGAGCACCCGGACGTGGACATGATCGCGCTCACCGGCTCGGTGAACAGCGGCAAGGCCGTGGCCCGCAACGCCGCCGAAACCGTCAAGCGCGTCCACCTCGAACTCGGTGGCAAGGCACCTGTGGTCATCTTCGAAGACGCCGACCTGGCTGCCGCGGCCGAATCCCTCCGCGCAGCAGGCTATTGGAACTCCGGCCAGGAATGCGGTGCCGGTTGCCGCGTGCTGGTCCACGAATCCGTGGCAGAAAAATTCACCGGGTTGTTGGTTGAACAAGTCGCAACTTTGGTGGTCGGCGAACCCACCGCCGGCGAAGACGTGGAGATCGGCCCCCTGATCTCCAAGGCGCACTACGATCGCGTCCTGGCACACCTGGAGCGCGCCAAGGCTGACGGCGCGGAAGCTGCCCTCGGCGGCGGCGCCATGGAAGGGCCGGGCTACTTCGTAGCGCCCACCGTCCTGGCCAACGTCCCCGAAGGCTCCGCCTGCACCCTGGAAGAAATCTTCGGTCCGGTGATCACCGTGGAAACCTTCGCTACGGAAGAGGAAGCCATTACCCGCGCCAACGCCGTTCCCTACGGCCTTGCCGCTTCGGCCTGGACGCTGAACGCCCAGCGCGGCCACGACGTCGCATCCCGCCTGGACGCGGGCACCGTGTGGGTCAACTCCCACCTTGTCCTGGCCAACGAAATGCCGTGGGCCGGTTTCAAGAGCTCCGGCTACGGACGCGATCTCTCCGCCTACGCCCTGGATGACTACTCCCGCACCAAGCACGTCATGCACAACAAGGCGCGCTAGAAACGACAACAGGCGCCCGGCCGGGGAACACCCAGCCGGGCGCCTTCTTGTCGGCTGCCGGCCTGCCGCCGGAGAATCGACGGCACGCGTACCTTCCACACTGCGTGAACGGTAAACCGATAACCGTTCCGGTAGGCTGATGTGGCTCATTCAGGAGGAAGGATCGCAGGCGATGGCCAAGCAGGTAGAGCGTCCAGCAGCGCTGGGACAGCAAGTGGTGACCTCATTGCGCGCGGACATCCTGTCCGGTGAGCTCGCACCAGGGGACGCTCTGGTGGAAGCGACGATCGGTGAGGCGTTCGGTGTCAGCCGGGGTCCTGTCAGGGATGCCTTGCGGACCCTGGCCGCCGAGGGGCTCATTGCTGCGGCCGGGCGCAGCTATCGCGTGGTGGGACTGGACGAGAAGGATCTCCAGGACCTGTTTTCCCTCCGCGAACTGTTGGAAGTGTCCGCTGCCCAGCAATGCGCCTCGGCCGACCCGGATGGACTGCGGGCTGCGGCCGAGTCTGCCCTGGACGCCATGGAGAAGGCTGTTGGGTCCAGTGATGCCGATGCGTTCGCGGAAGCCGACGTTGCCTTCCACTCAGCGTTCTTTGCCTGCTGCGGGAACCGCCGACTGCTCGCCGTGTGGGAGCAGCAAGTGCCTACCTTTACCGAGTTGTTCCGCCTGACCACCGCCCTGGATCAACCTCTGGCGAGCACCGTGGAGTCGCACCGGGCGGTTTTGGACCTCATTGCGGATGGCGATCTTGATGCCATCGCCACAGGTGTCCGTGGGCTTGTGGCCGGCGGCGAGCAGCAGATCGTGGCCACGCAGAAGGCGCTCCGGGAGGAACGGGGCGCCTGAGCGGGCACGGCGGGCCCGGTTCGTTGCGTGCTAGTCGCCCCAGACCGCTACGGGCTGGCCCAGAACTTCTTCGTTGACGGTAATGCCGAGACCTGGGGCTTCCGGGGGAAGGATTCCGCCATCCCGCTGGATGAAGTTGAACTCCGCGGTCTTGAGCGTGACCATGTCATCGCAATTGAGCACGCAACGGAGCAGCTTCTCGGGTACTGTCGCGCCCAGTTGGGCGATGCCTGCGAAAGCGATGGCTGAACCCACCGTGTCCTGCACGCTGATGGTCATCCCGGCGGCGCGGGCAATGTCGCGTTGGCGGCGGCCGGGCGTTAATCCACCGGCCTTGGAGATCTTCAAGCCAATGCCGTCCGCGACGTCGTTGGCAATTGCCCAGGCCAGATCGCTGTCTTGCTGGGCCAGTTCGTCAAGGATGATCGGGTAGGGGCAGCGCTGGCGCAGGGACATGGTTTCGCGCCACGTGGCACAGGGCGCTTCGATCACGAAATCCAGGCCGGCGGGCATTAACGCCAGCATGCGCAGGGCGCTTTCCGGCGTCATGCCGCCGTTGGCGTCCACCAGGAAGAACTCGCCCGGTTGCCTGTCCGCCAGGCACGCGGTGATGCGCGCGGCATCGATGGCCGGTCCGCCTTCGCTGTCCGGAGTACCGATCTTGATGGAATGGCCAAGGTAGCCCCTGGCCCTGTGGTCGGCAACCCTGGCCCGCATCTCTTCGGGTTCGCCCACGTGGATCGAGGAAATCATGACCATCGGAGTGCCGGTTCCACCTCCCAGCAATTCGTACACGGGCAACCCTGTGGATTTGCCGAAGATGTCCCAGCAGGCGATGTCCAGCGGAGTCTTCGCGTGGTTGTGCCCCACGAGCGTGGCGTCCATCATGTCGTAGTTCCGGTCTACCCGGCGCGGGTCCCGGCCCAGGAGTGATGGAGCCAATTCGGCAATGCCCGCCCTGGTCCCGAGGGCATGGGCGGCGATGTAGGTGGAACCGAAGGGTGTGCTTTCGCCCCATCCGACCGTCCCGTCGTCGGCGGTGATCTTGACGATCGAAGCGTCAAAGGACTGGTAGGTCCTGCCGCCCGAGAGGTTGTACGTGCCTCCCGAGTAAGGCAGGTCAACCTGGAAGAGCTCAATGCGTTCGATTTTCATGAGGGTCTCCTGTTCAGAGGCAAGCGTGGTGTCCGCAGCCGGATAAGTGGGGGTCGGCATCGTTCAAGAGCTGAACGTGATGTTCAACATAGTTACCCGTGTGAGCAATTGTCAACGGTAAACCGAACCATTGCCACGGGGAGCTGCGTATGAATAAAATGACCAAACCATCCAGCTAGTGGATGACTTTCTGACCCAAACCTTTCGAAAGGGATCGATGATGACCCTGCCCACCACCATGAGTGCCGTTTTGCTGACCGGACACGGCGGCCCGGAAAAGCTCGAGTACCGCACCGATGTTCCTGTTCCTTCGCCGCAAGCCGATGAGGTCTTGATCCAGGTAGAGGCTGCCGGCGTCAATAACACGGACATCAACACGCGCATTGGCTGGTACTCGAAGGCGGTGACCGGCGATACGAATTCAACGGCGACGGCAAACGCCGACGCCGCTGACGACGATGACGCGTCGTGGTCTGGAGTGCCCCTGAACTTTCCGCGCATCCAGGGAGGGGACGTCTACGGCAAGGTCGTGGCCGTCGGTGACGGCGTCGACGCGGCCCGCCTCGGGGACCGGGTGATTGTGCGCAACCTGATGCGCCATTACGTGGACCGCCGCCCGTTTGAGTGCTGGACGTACGGCAGTGACTGCGACGGTGGTTTTGCCCAGTTTGCAGTGGCTCCATCCGCCGAGGCCTACACAGTCGAATCGGAGCTCTCCCCGGTGGAGCTTGGTGCCATTTCGATCGCTTACTCCACCGCGGAAGGCATGCTCCACCGGGCCAACCTGCGGGCGGAACGGGTGGTCATTACCGGCGCTTCCGGCGGTGTTGGGCTGGCTGCGGTCCAGCTCGCCAAACTCCGTGGTGCCGAGGTCATCGCGATCTGCTCGCCGAGCAAGGCCGACGTCGTACGCGACGTCGGCGCCGACCAAGTGATCGACCGAGGCGCCGACCTGACCCAGGTCCTGGGCGCGCGTTCTGTCGACGTGGTGGTGGACGTGGTCGGCGGGGATGGGGTTTCGGGACTGCTGTCGCTGCTGCGCCGCGGTGGCCGCTACGCCATCGCCGGGGCCATCGGCGGTCCCCTCGCGGAAGTGGACCTGCGGACCATCTACCTCAATGACCTTTCCCTGTTTGGCTGCACTTTCCAGGAGGACGAGGTCTTCGAAAACCTGGTGCGCTACATCAACCAAGGCCACATTCACCCCCTGATTTCCCGAACCTATCCGCTCAGCGATATCCACCGCGCCCAAGAAGACTTCATCTCCAAGAAATTCGCAGGCAAGCTTGTCCTCGTACCTCCGGCAGTCGACGCATAGCCGTGGACCTCTTCGCCTGACGAGCCGTGCCAGACTGGAGCCATGCGTTCACGTTCCCAGACACCGCGCACACCGTCCCGGCCCGCCGGAGCCGGCCACCCGCCGTCGTACGCCACCTCGGGCCGGCGGCACTTGGCTGCAAGGATCGACGACGCGTGGCTGAGGTTCCAGAACAAGCTCGCCATCCGCCGTGGACACGTGGTCACCGTCATCCCGCATACCGGCTATGGGTCGACGTCCTGGGTCCGGGTGCTGGCGCGAGTAGTCCGCAGCGACCCGCGCTTTGCCGGCAACGGGTCGGTGGACGGGAAGCGGAAGCCGCTCACGGACGGCTTGCGCGGGTGGCGCAACTTCACGAGCGCCCCGGTGGCGCACGCCGCCGTCCGCATCACCGTTGACGGTGTGGAGTACGACGTCGAGGCGGACCGCGGCGGGGTTGTTGACGCCAGGATTCCGGCTGGCTTTGCACCCGGTTGGCACACGGTGACCCTGCAGGCCGGGGCCTCCAAGGTGGTTGAGGCGCCCGTCCAGGTGGTCCCGGACGAGGCGGATTTCGGCCTTGTCTCCGACATTGACGACACCGTGATGGTCACCGCGCTGCCGCGCCCGTTCCTGGCGGCGTGGAACACGTTCGTCCTCAACGAGCATGCGCGCACCCCGACTCCGGGCATGGCCGTGCTGTACGAGCGGATTACGCGGAACGCCCCTGAGGCGCCCGTTCTTTACTTGTCCACCGGTGCATGGAACGTGGCTCCCGCGATCTCGCGATTCCTCTCCCGCAACCTTTACCCGGCGGGGCCCAAGCTCCTCACCGACTGGGGACCCACTACGGATCGCTGGTTCCGGAGCGGGAAGGAGCACAAGCAGGGCAGCTTGGAACGCCTCGCCGAGGAGTTTCCGGGCATCAAGTGGCTGCTGGTGGGTGACGACGGGCAGCACGATGTTGCCATCTACTCCGAGTTTGCCCAGCGGCACCCGGAGAACGTGAAGGCGATCGCCATCCGTCAACTGTCAGCGGGCGAGGCGGTGCTTGCCGGTGGCCGCTCGTCCGACGCCCAGCCAACTCCAGGAGTTCCTTAGATTTATGCCCCCGACGGCGCCGGCATGGCGGCGCGGTTGGAGCAATTAGGCATCATTGGGCCCTCACTGCGGTAGAATTTAGTAAGGATGCTTACTTATGTGAGGTGCAGCCATGGCAAAGGATCCAACTCCATCGGGCGAAATGTCCGTGCCGCAGGGGGAGCGGATGTGGTGCTCAACGTGCGGCTCGGACGAGCACTTGGTGCTCCACTCGATTGAGTCCGTCCGGGCCCACACGGTAGGGCTGCTGGTGGCGGTGTCCTACAGCTGCGCGGACTGCGGCTCAGTCCTCTCCCACTTCACCCCTTTCCGCGAGGTCGCCGCGAAGCTCAACACCAAGGCCAACCTTGAGGGGCTCATCCTCTTCGGCGACAGCTACCTCCATTGCGGTGAGCCCATGACCAGGATTCCCATCGAAGTCAGGCGCAGCGTGACCGCGAAACCAGTGCCGGGCGAGGAGTTGGTCCTCCTCGATGTGCGGTTGGGAACCAAGGTGCTGCAGTGCCTGGACTGTGGTTTCAGGCTCGAGTTGCCTGCTTGAGGAAGTCTTGAGGTTTTCCTGACGGGACGCTGTGGGTTTGCAGCGTCCCGTCTTGAGGTGGGGCCGTCAAAGTATTTCTTGTCAGCCGGAAAGGCTGGAAACAAGAGAACGGCCGTCCGGGGAAACGGTGGCCACCTTTGAAAGGACACTGATTCAGATGGCCATCAGCCTCAAGACCACTTCCGGCAAGATCCTCGCCTCCGTCGCCCTGGTCGGCACCGCTGCCGCCGTCGCCGGAATGGGCACTTACGGTGCGTTCACTTCCTCCACCTCCGCTTCCCAGGCCGTGACCGCCGGGACCGTGACCATCGCCCTGGGCACCGGAGCTTCGAACACCCTGAACGTCCCGGTCGCTGGGCTGCTGCCCGGTGACAAGGTCGAAAAGCTCGTCACCCTGGCGAACACCGGCAACTCGGACCTGAACAACGTCACCCTCACCACCTCAGCCGGCGCCACCGCCTCGCTGTTGACGACCGACACGGTGAATGGTTTGCAGTTGACCATCGAGAACTGCTCCGTTCCGTGGACCGGGTCCGCTGCCCCGTACACCTGCGCAGGGACCAAGACCACTGTGCTGGCCTCGGCCCCGGTGATCGGCGCGAACAAGGTCCTGAACAACCTGACGTCCCTGACCTCGGCCAAGACCGACAACCTCAAGGTCACCACCGCGTTCCCCACCACCGCGGACAACACCTTCCAAGGCGCCACCTCCACCATCGCCTTCTCCTTCACCGGCACCCAACGCACCGAAACCACCAAGTAACCACCCGTCACGCCAAGCGAAAGGACCAGTCGTGAAAAGCCGCTTCACCTTCCTGCGCAGCGTAGCTGTGGCCGTGGTTGTGGCGGCTGGCGTGTTTTCGGGTTCGACGGCGGCAATGGCTGCGTTCCGGGATACGGAACAGGCCGCTCCCCAATTCTCGACAGCGAGCCTCGCAGCCCCTGCGACCGCCAATGTCACCATGAGCTGCACTTTCGGCATCCGGGCCACCGTGACGGTGAATTCGTTCAGCACGGTGGCCAACGCCAACTACCACGAAGTCAAGATTTTCGACCGCTCGGGCAACCTCGAATTCACGGGCGACCTCAGCAAGGCTGCCGGCAAGACGTACACCTCCGGCTACGAGGTCATCGGCACGTGGTCCTACGAGATCCGCGGGTATTACAAGGTTCCCGGCACCTCCAATGCCTGGACTGGCAAGGTCCTCAAGGGCAACCTCACCTGCACCTAGTGCCCGGGTGTCAGGCCTCGATGTGCTTCCCGGCAGCGTCCCGGAGTGCGACCAACGCGCGGGCGTTGTTCGCCGCGTCCGTGAGGTCGTAGCGGAGCGGGGTGCCGTTCAGGACGGTGTCCGCGAAGTGTTCGCCCATCCGCACAAAGTGGTTCCGGCCTTTGATGTGGTGATGGACGGGGTCCTGCCCGAAGTGGTGCTCCTCAAGGACGGAATCCTCTTCCAGGAGCCCGAACGGGTTGTCCAGGTACAACCGGCCTTCGGTGCCCGTGATCTCCAGGAAGTTGCGGCGTTCCAGGTTGACGCCGGTATCGAACAGCGCGGTGGCGTTGCCCGCGAAACGCATGATCCCGGCGATGCTGGTGTCGATCAGTCCGTCGTCGCTGGCTTCGCGCACGTTGGCGAAGGCTTCCACGGCGGTGGGCTCTTGGCCGGTGACCATCCGGGCCGCATTGACGCAGTAGCAGCCGGTGTCGAAGAGCGCGCCGCCGCCCAGCCCGGCGTACCAGCGGATGTTGTCGTCTCCACCGGCGTCGAAGGAATGGGCAACGTGGACGAACGTCAAGGTCCCCACGGCTCCGGCCTCCAGGAGCTCCTGCAGCTTCTCGAACCGGGGATGGAAGCGGTACATGAAGCCCTCAAGGACTTTGAGCCCCGAGTTGTCGGCCTTGCGCGCGATGTCTTCGCATTCGGCGGCATTCATGGCCAAGGGTTTCTCGCAGAGGACGTGCTTTCCTGCGTCGAGGGACTTCAGGATCCATTCATGGTGCAGCGCGTTGGGCAGCGGAAGGTAGACCGCGTCAATGTCGGGGGAGGCCAGCAGTTCTTCGTAGGAACCGAAAGCCTGCGGAATGCCGTGCTTGTCCGCCAATTCCTTGGCTTTCACTTCAGAACGGGAAGCAATCCCCACTACCTCGCCGTTCGCCGTCGCCTGCAGCGCCGGAATGGTCTTGCGGACAATGCGTGCGCCGCCCAGGATGCCCCAACGTACTTTCGCGGTCATTGAACTCCCCTTGCCGCCCGCTTCCGTTTACCCCGGACAGCCTACTGTGCGCCTTCTTCCCCGCGCCACGGTGTGAAGCGGGGCCACCAGCCGGGTACGTGGCGCCGATAGTCGAGGTACTGCTCGCCGTACCTTTCGGTGAGTGTCGGTTCCTCGTAACCCTTCACGAAGGTGAAGACGGCGAGGAATACCAATGCGGCATAGAACGCTACCCACCAATTTGCGAACAGCAGGGCCTGCCCCAGAATGATGGCGAGGACCGCCAGGTACATCGGGTTCCGGACGAAGCGGTAGACGCCCGTGACCACCAGCGTCTCGGTGGGGGCAACCGGGGCCGGAGTCCCACGGTGGATGGCGAAGAGTGCAAACGCGTACAGCAGGAAGGCAATCCCGACGGCGATGGCCACCAGGGCGATCGGCTCGACAATCCAGGCCTCACCCCAGTCGTGCCGCCGCCAGCCGGAAATGGTCCACGGCACCAGCCCCGCCACGACTCCGGGCGCAAGGAACAGGAAGAAGACAGTGCCAATCCATGCGCGGGCGGACATCATGGTGGGTGTCATGTTTGCTGGCAGAGCCGGTCAAGGGTTTCAAGCAAGGCGGACTGGATCTGGTCGCTCCAGAGATCCCTTTCCCTGTCCGTGTCGGGATCCTCCAGCGGTGTTGCCAGGGGAGGTGAGGCCAGCGTCATGGTCGCCTGGTAGCGCCCGTCGGCAGAGCTCATGGCTATGGTCCGGAAGTCGAGGAATCCGCCACGGCCAAAGTAGCGCGGCTTGCCGCTGCAGTCTTCGGTCCAGCTGATGATTCCGAGCCCGAACGGCTGGACCACGGTTTTCTGCATCTCGGCCAGGGAGGCGGCGGAGACCAGCTTGCCGCCGAAGAGTGCTGCGAGGAAGTCGTTGACGTCGGACATGGTGGAAACGACGCCGTGGGCCAGGCTTAGGGCCAGCAGCAGCGTCTTGGGTTTCATCGCCACACCACCATCCAAGGAACACATGGATAAATTCGATGGTCCTCCGCGGGCACACGGACGGCAAGTGCCGTCGCCGTGGGATACGACGACGGCACTTGCCGTCCGCTTGAAAGGTGACCGCCCGCCGTCGTACCTGCCGCCGGCCGGCCGCTGGGTCAGTTGGTTTCCAGCTCGTCCAGCGTCTTGCCCTTGGTGTCCGAGGAGAGCAGGGTGGCCACGGCGGAGACGAGGCAGATGCCGAGGGTGGTCAGGCCGATGACCAGCGGGATGTTCGCGGACCCCGGAGGAGCGATCGCGGTGAACAGGCTCGGGAAGAAGGACGCGATCATGAGCCCGATGTTCTGCGAAACGGCGAAACCGGTGACGCGCATCCGCATGGGGAACTGCTCCTGGAAGAACGTGGCGAAGGTGCCGTTCCACATCTGGAAGAAGATGCCCTGGACGATCACGACGCACACGAACACCAGGGGCAGGCTGCCCAGCTGGATCGCATACAGGTAACCCATGGTGAGCAGGCCTCCCACAATGCCACCGGCAACCATGAGGGTCCGCCGGCCCATGCGGTCGGACAGGGCACCGAAAACCGGGATGGTGACGACGGCGGCAACGTTGGCAGCCATGGTGACCCAGAGGAACTCGCTGCTGGTGAAGCCGATGCCGTACCCCTTTTGGGTGGCGAAGGAGACGCCGAAGATGAGGGTGGCCATGCCGATGACGTTGGTGAAGGTCATGGCGATGCAGCGGACCAGGACCCATGGATGGGTACGCAGAAGGTCGAACAGCGGGAAGCGGCGCTTGGCCGGGGTTGCCTCGGACTGTGCCAGGTACGCGGGCGGTTCCGTGACGCGGCGGCGGATGATGTAGCCCGCCAGGATTACTACGGCGCTCAACAGGAACGGGATGCGCCAACCCCAGGAGTGGAACTGGTCATCGGGAAGCAGGGAAGCGAGCGGGATCAGGACGGCCGTGGCCAGGATGGAACCAACCTGGGTGCCCTGCAGGCTGAAGCTGGCAAAGAAGCCGCGGCGTGCGTCGGGGGAGTGCTCCACGATCATGGCGCTGGCCCCGCCAAGCTCGCCTGCCACGGCGAATCCCTGGATGAGGCGGAGGGTCACCAGCAGTACGGGGGCCAGGAGTCCTACCTGTCCATACGTAGGCAGGAGGCCGACGGCGAAGGTGGCGAAGCCCATGAGCAGCATGGCAAACACAAGGACTTTCTTGCGTCCATGCTTGTCGCCGTAGGCACCCAGGACCACTGCGCCGATCGGCCGGGAAACGTAGCCCACGGCGTAGGTTGCCAGGGAAGCGATGATGCCCACGGTGGGGTTTTCGCTGGGGAAGAAGATCGTGGGGAACAGAAGCGTCGCGGCCAGCGAGTACAAGGCGAAGTCGTAGTACTCGAGTGCGCTTCCAATCCAACCGCTCATGGCGGCCTTCTTGGGGTCTTTCTGGCCTGGTCCGTTTTCGAGAGGGGCGGTCTCAAACGTGGGCTGGATGTCCCGTCGGTGCATGACGCTCATTCGTGAGTCTCCTTTATCCGTCATTGGCAAGGAACAAGAGCTCTTCCCCGCTTACGCAGCGTGAGGAGGGTTACATCTTGAATCGATTCATAAAGCATAGAACGTGACCTGCGCAACGTCAAAGGGGGAGTGGGTTGTAGGGGTAACGCCAGTGACTCCCTGCGCGCGGGATGCCACCGTAGCGTGGAAAGCATGACCGCCGAATTGCTAACCGCCCCGTGAGCGCCCCAACCACCTCGCGCACCACAGCAAGCGCGCCCACCAAGGATGGCCGCGGCTTCATCGCCGCAACCGCCTCCTTCGTCAGCGTCTTCGCCGCCGGTGCCGCCGTCATCCCCTTGTATGACACCTACCGCGTTGCAGACGGCCTCACGAACGACCAGTTCTCGCTGGTGGCCGTTGCCTATTTCTGCTGCGCGGTCTTTGCCCTGCTCTTCCTTGGCCGGCTCTCGAACCATTTCGGCCGGCGCCCGGTGTCGATCGCGGCGCTGACGCTTGCCGTCCTCGGCTGCGTCACCCTCTTGTGGGTCCACAGCTTCCTGCCCCTGCTGCTTGGCCGCTCCCTCCAAGGACTCGCCGCCGGCGTCGCGTCGAGTGCCATTGGCGCCTACGTCGTGGACACCGCGCCACGTCGACCGGGATGGCTCGTTGCCGCTGTCACTACGGCCGGGGCCACGGTGGGACTCTCCTTTGGCGTGTTTCTTTCCGGCGTTTTGGTGGAGTTCGCTCCCGCTCCCCGCCAGCTGACCTTCTGTGCGTTCGCACTGGTCCTTATCGCCTGCGCCATCGCACTGGCCACGCGGCCGGAGACTGTCAAGCGCGTGGGTGGTGCCTGGCGTTCACTGGTGCCGAACCTGGCCGTACCCGCCGCCGCGAAACGGCATCTGCCCCTCGCGTCAGGCGTTTTCGTGGCCACGTGGGCCTTCGGCGGCTACTTCAACTCGTTCGGGCCCTCCATTGCGGCCGACAACCTCGGCTCGCACAGCCCCATTATCGCCGCGGCCGTCTTTGCCTCCTGCATGGCGCCAGGCTTCCTCGGCGGGTTCATTGCCGGGCGGCTGGCTCCTGGAACGGCCCAGCGGTGGGGGATGGCCTTGGTTGCCGCAGCGGGCGCAGGCCTGGCGTTCGCCAGCACGGCGGGGATCCTGGCACTCTTCATCGGTGCCGGGGTGGTGGGCGGCGTGGGCATGGGCATCGCCACCTCGGGCAGCATGAACACGCTCCTGCCCCACGCCCTCCCCAAGGAACGTGCCGGGCTCCTGGCGGTGATCTACGCGATCTCCTACACAGGCTCGGCGCTTCCCAGCCTCGTGGCCGGGCAGCTTAGCCGGGCCCTCAGCCTTCCCGCCATCACGGCCGGGTACGCCGCACTCGCCGCCCTGGTGTGGATGGCAACCCTGGTATGGGCGGGCGGCAAGGAGCGCACGTAGGGTACGACGGCGGAACGCGCCTTCAGCTGGCTTCGTCGGCGCTGCGGGTGAGCAGGTTCCGCATGGTGGCAAAAGCGGCTTCCGGTTCGCGGCGCTGAACGGCGGTGGCCACATCCGAGTGGAGCTGCAGGGCCACGGGGTGCGGATGGCCCGGGCCAAGCCCGCCGGCATGCCAACCCTCAAGAAACTCGCTGATGAGTCCCTGCAGCTGGACGAACATCGGATTGCCCGAGCATTCGAGCATGAGCGCGTGGTACTGGACGTCGAGTTCCAGGAACGCTTCCAGGTTGCCTTCTTCGCCGGCGGCCCACATGCGTCCAGCCAACGCCACCAGCTCCGCCGCCTGGCCGGGCGTGGCGTTCAGGGCGGCGAGGCGTGCAGACTCGGGCTCTACGGCGAGGCGGAGTCCAACGAGTGCTGCCAGTTGCTCGGGCCGTTGCGGTGATTGCATGCGCCAGCGAATGATCCGTGGCTCGAACAGGTTCCACTGGTCCGGATCCAACACCTTGATCCCCACCCTGCGGCGCGAGACCACTAACTGCATGGATTCCAGGACCCGCACCGTTTCCCGGGCCACCGACCGCGAGACCCCGTGGGTTCGTTCCAGTTCCTCCAGGGTCAGGGTGCTGCCCGGTGCCCGCTCGCCGGAGCAGATTTCCTTCCCCAGGCTGTCCAGGACCTGGTCATGCAGTCCCGGGAAGGGGCGCGGCTGTTCCGTCACGCGCGGGCGTCCGCGGCGTCGTAGGCTTTGGATGGGATTTGCGTGGCGAGTTTTCCTCCGCTGACGTCGATCAGGGTTCCCGTGATGTACCGCGAAGCGTCGCTGGCGAGGAACAGCAGGAGATCGGCCACCTCCTGTGGCTCGCCCCACTTCCGCAGCGTCAGCGTGTTCAGCAAACGGTCCTGCGCTTCTTGGGGCATAGTGGCAAAGCCGTTCATGCCGGTGGGGATCATTCCGGGGGCGTACGCGTTGACGGTGACGTTCCAGGGGCCCAGTTCTCCGGCGAGCACTTTGGTGAATTGCACGACGGCGGCCTTGGACGCCGCGTAGGCGGCGCTGCCGATGCTGGGCACAATCGCGGCGAAGGACGCCGCGTTGATCACCCGGCCGTGGGCGCTCTCCTTGAGGTAGGGAATGACGGCCTTGCACATGCGTGCCACGCCGGTGACGTTGACATCGAAGCAGCGTTGCCACGCCGTGTCTTCAAGCTCCTCCACCGTGCCTTCAACATTGATTCCCGCGTTGTTGACCAGGACGTCGATCCCGCCGAAGTGCCCGGCAGTCCGTTCCACAGCTTCCTGCACCGAGGCGCTGTTGGTGACGTCGCAGGAGATACCGACGACGGCGGCGCCAGCCTCGGCCAGTTCGGCGGCAACGGCTTCGACGCCTTCGCGCGAGATGTCCAGGGCGGCAACCCTGGCTCCGTTGCGGGCTAAGCTCTCTGCGATAACGCGGCCGATGCCTTGGGCCGCGCCCGTGACCACGACCACGCGGCCTTCAATTCCCCACTGAACTGCTGCTGCATTAGTCATACGATTAGCTTACAGTGATTCTGAAAGATATGACTTTTACATTTGGGAGCACTGAATGGACTCGAGCAAGATCCTGTGGGTCATCGGTGGCGGAACTGGCATGGGACGCGCGGCCGCGGTGGAGGCGGCCGAAGCAGGTTGGCGAGTGGCCGTCACGGGCCGACGGCACGACGCCGTCGCCGAAACCACACGCCTCATCGCGCTCGCCGGCGGCGAAGCATTGGCTGTGGTGGCGGACGCCAGGGACGCTGAATCGCTGGCCGGGGCCCACTCAAGGATCGAGGCCTACTGGGGTCGCGTGGCCGCCGTCGTACTTGCCGCCGGCCTCAACGCACCCAACCGAACATGGGCAGACCAATCGATCAGGGATTTTGCGGACATCGTGGACACCAACCTCACCAGCGTCGCCCGGGCCATCCACCTGGTACTCCCCGGCATGCGGGCCGAAGGCTCCGGCAACATTGTGGTGGTGTCCTCGCGTGCCGCCTGGCGGTTCTCGCCCGGCTCCGGTGTGGCCTACATGAGCAGCAAGACCGGACTGTCGGCCCTGGTCGCGTCCATCAACGACCAGGAAGGCGCCAACGGCATCAAGGCCTGCCATCTGTGCCCCGGGGACGTGGACACCGATTTCCTGGCCATGCGCCCCGAAGTGCCGGATGCCGAACAGCGATCGCAGATGCTTGGCGCCGGGGATGTAGCCAGGGCCGTGCGCTTCATCCTCGACAGCCCGCCGCATGTGCGCATCGACGAACTTGCCATCAGCCCGATCGGGCAGCGCTAAGGCCGTGGAGCCGCGACCCTAGGATCCCAACTCCATCAGCCGTGCGATCTGTTCTCCCGCACCGCTGCCCGGCGCCGGCGTGTACACCACCAAGTGCAGGTCCGGCCGGTCCGACGGCGAAACCTGGTGGTGCTCCAAGTGCAGCACGCCCACAGCCGGGTGGTGGAACTGGCGCTCACGGGACTCGAAACCGAGGATGTCGTACTGGTCCCAGCTTTCCTGGAACTCCGGGCTGGCTTCCTTGAGGCGCTCCACCTGGAACTTGACGTCCGGATCACCCAGGCGCTGGCCGGTCTCGGCGCGGAACTCCGCCAGGAAACGCCGGCTGGTGACGTCCCAATCCGGGAGCAGGTCGCGGATGTACGGATCCGTGAAAACGAGCCACAGCAGGTTCCGGTCCTCGGCGGAGACGTTGGCGATGTTCGGGTACAAGGCGGCGTAGGCCTTGTTCCACCCGGCAACTCCCCAATCGGGGGAGAGCGCATACGAAGGGTTCGGGTCCAGGGCATCGAGCAGGCGTTGCACGTGTGGAGGAGCGCTGCCGGCAACCGGCGCAGTCGAAACGGAGGAGGCATAGCCGCCCAAGGACAGGACGTAGGCGAGCCCGGTATCGGACAGGTGCAGCGCGCGGGCGATGGCCTCCAGTACCTGTCTCGAGGGGCTGATGTCCCGGCCCTGCTCAAGCCATGTGTACCAGGTGACGCTCACGCCGGAGAGGAAGGCGACTTCTTCGCGGCGCAGGCCGCGCTCGCGTTTCCGGGAGATCGGGGGGAGCCCGTATTCGGAACGGAGGGCCTGGTCCCGCCGGGCCCTGAGGAAGAGGCCGAGTTCTTTGCGTCTCTCCGAATCGTGCACCCATAAATACTATTACTCTGTTACTCCTACTACTAGTATCAGCGCCGTCTTCTGCGCCGGGTCCCGAGGCAGCAGGATGGTATTCATGCCTGCACTACGTTCAAAAACTGTCACCCACGGCCGCAACATGGCCGGCGCCCGCGCACTGCTGCGCGCTTCCGGCGTCGCCAACTCGGACATCGGCAAGCCGATCATTGCCGTGGCCAACTCCTTCACCGAGTTCGTCCCCGGCCACACGCACCTTGCCCCCGTGGGCCGGATCGTTTCCGACGCGATCCTGGCCGCCGGCGCCGTGCCGCGCGAATTCAACACCATCGCCGTGGATGACGGCATTGCCATGGGCCACTCAGGCATGCTCTACTCGCTGCCTTCCCGCGACCTGATCGCGGACTCCGTTGAGTACATGGTCAACGCCCACTGCGCCGACGCCCTGGTGTGCATCTCCAACTGCGACAAGATCACCCCGGGCATGCTCATGGCCGCGCTGCGCCTGAACATCCCGGTAGTCTTCGTCTCCGGTGGCCCCATGGAAGCCGGCCGCGTCACGCTGACTGACGGTTCCGTGCGCTCCCTGGACCTGGTGAACGCGATCGCCGACGCCGTGGACGAGTCCATCTCGGATGAGGACATCAACCTCATCGAAGAGAACGCCTGCCCCACCTGTGGTTCCTGCTCCGGTATGTTCACGGCCAACTCCATGAACTGCCTCACCGAGGCGATCGGCCTGTCCCTCCCGGGCAACGGCTCCGTGCTCGCCACCCACACCGCGCGCAAGGCGCTGTACGAAAAGGCGGGCGCCACGATCGTCGAACTCGTCAAGCGCTACTACGACGGCGACGACGAATCGGTCCTGCCGCGCTCCATCGCCACAGCCAAGGCCTTCGACAACGCCATGGCACTGGACATCTCCATGGGCGGCTCCACCAACACCATCCTGCACTTGCTGGCCGCTGCCCAAGAGGCCGGCGTGGACTACGGCCTGGCCGAGATGGACGCCAAGTCCCGCCAGGTACCCTGCCTGGCCAAGGTTGCCCCGAACGTCGCCAAGGACAAGACCTACTACATGGAGGACGTGCACCGCGCCGGAGGCATCCCCGCGCTCCTGGGTGAGCTGAACCGCGGCGGACTCCTCCACAAGGACGTCCACTCCGTGCACTCCGAAGACCTGGACGGCTGGTTGGACGACTGGGATATCCGCGGAGGCAAGGCCACGGAAGAAGCCAAAGCACTGTGGCACGCGGCCCCGGGCGGCGTCCGTTCCTCCACCGCGTTCTCGCAGTCGAACGAATGGACCTCCCTGGACACCGACGCTGAGGGTGGCTGCATCCGCTCCGTGGAGCACGCCTACTCCAAAGACGGCGGCCTGGCTGTGCTGCGCGGCAACATCGCAGTGGACGGCGCCGTGGTGAAGACCGCCGGCGTGGACGAGTCCATCTGGAAGTTCGAAGGCCCGGCCATCGTGTGCGAGTCCCAGGACGAAGCCGTGGAAATGATCCTCAACAAGACCGTCAAGGAAGGCGACGTGGTGGTCATCCGCTACGAAGGTCCCCGCGGCGGTCCGGGCATGCAGGAAATGCTCTACCCCACGTCCTTCCTCAAGGGCCGCGGCCTGGGCAAGAAGTGCGCCCTCATCACGGACGGCCGTTTCTCCGGCGGCACCTCCGGCCTGTCAATCGGGCACATTTCCCCTGAAGCTGCTTCCGGCGGCGACATTGCCCTGGTGGAGAACGGCGACATCATCAGCATCGACATCACGCAGCGCTCCCTTGAGTTGAAGGTCTCCGACGAGATCCTCGCCGAGCGCCGCGAGAAGCTCCTGGTCAACGGCGGTTTCAAGCCCAAGAACCGCGACCGCCAGGTCTCGCCGGCTTTGCGCGCCTACGCCGCGATGGCCCTGTCCGCTGACAAGGGCGCCGTCCGCGACGTCTCGCTGGTGGAGAACCTCTAGCGGTACTCCATTACCGCAACGCACGACGGCGGCGGGTCACCCGGGTTTCGAAAGGAACCACAGGTGACCTGCCGCCGTCGTTCACCGGCTAGATCGGGTTCCCGAACTCGCGGATGGTAATTCCCGTGAAGGTCGCCGGGCCGCCGTCGGAGTACAAAGAGATCCCTGTATCGCCCTCTGCAAAGTGGACCTGCTGCGAGACCGTCGTGTGCCCGGCGTTGATGAAGACTTCCACGCTTTGGGTGTCCACAAAGATGCGAAGATGCACCGAACGGGCGTTGGCATCGATCGGCGCGGCCGCGCGCGTGAACGGCACCAGGGAGTAGCCGGCCAGGTCGGACGGCGCCCGGTCCACATAGAGGTCTCCGCCGTATTTGCCAATGTTCGTGTGGCGGGAGCCATCCGCTGAACGTCCCACCGACACTCCCACGTTGGCGGCGGTGTCCCAGGCAACGTCGAGTTCCAGTTCGTAAGCCCGCCCGCTCCACGGCAGGACATAACTGCCGTTGACGGTCTGGTTGGGGAGGGTGGTGGTGGCGGTGACGTACCCGGACAGGGCGGCCACTGGTCTGCTGAGCAGCGAATACCAACCGCCGCCCTGGCGCTCCAAAGTGAGCTCACGGGTGATCGAGTTCTGTCCGTTGTAGCCGTCCGACGGGTCCGTCGGCACGTCGCGGGCGGCGTATTTCCAGTTGTTCATCCACGCCGTGGCAAGCCGCTTGGTTTCGGGTGCTTCCACGGACGGCCACGTCACTGCGGCGTACCAGTCCCAGCCCCAGTCGAGCCACTGCGGGGTGAGGTTGTCGGCAAGGAAGGCCGCGCCGTTCCAGGTTCCCGTCCAGTACGCGTACGTCATCGGGAGGCCCACGCTGTAGGCGTCCATGCTCGCTGCGAAGACCCAGTGCCGCGTGCCGTCGCCGGCCGTCATCTCGAAGAGGTCCGGACACTCGATCCCGCCGAGCGCGTGGTTGGGGTAGTCGAAGTTGGATTTCCATTGCCAGTCCCGCAGGTTCGGCGAAGTATAGAAAGCCGCGTACCTGGCCCGGCCAATCACGCACACCCACTCGCCCCGGACGGCGTCCCAATGGATCTTGGGGTCGCGGAACCACTCGGCGTTGTCGATCTCGGCCTGGGTTGTGGCCGTCCGGCCGTCTGTATTCACGATCACCGGGTCCGGCAGGGGAGTGAAGGTGAACCCGCCGTCTGTGGACCAATACAGGTATTGCTCCTGATACCTGCGGATGCCGTCGGTCGGCTTGGTGGCCAGTACGACGACGGCTCCGGCACCAAAGCCTGCCGTGTTGGCCGTGTCCACCACGCCGGAACCGGACCACACCGGGAAGTTTGGCTGGAGCGGCAACACGGCCCCGTGGTGGGTGAAGGAAACACCGTCCGTGGTGGTGGCGTGGTCCCAGCCGCCCTGGCCGTTGTTGATGCTTGAGTGCAGGTAGTAGAGCTGGTAGGCGCCGTTGGTGTAGACGGGTCTTTGCGGATCGCACAACCAGCCCGTGGGCGGGGTCATGTGGTAAACGGCCCGCAAGGACGGCGAGGCGTGGGCAGCGCCGGATGCGGCGCCCCCCATGAGGAGAGCCAAAGCTCCGGCTCCGGTGCCTTGCAGGACTGTTCGTCGGGAGAATTCGAGCGTCATGAAGCGGTTTCCTCTCAAGCATTCGTTGGTTGAGAACGCGCTGGCAGCACGGACACAGCAGTGCGTCCGGGCGCGCCAAAGTGCGCCGTCAAAGGGGCTGGAGTTACTTCGTCCGTGGCCATAGCCCACTGCGCCCGCTCGGCGTCGAGGGGCGTGGGTATGCCTTCGGTAGCAAGGACCCTAGCTGGCAAGGATCGAAGCGGTCAAGCGTTTTAGCGGATCAAAAATTTCCTTTGCTAAAACGCTTGACCAAGAACATGTCCAAGAGCTACCTTCATGGTGATCAAACGCTTTAGCAGAATGGACATCAGCGCAGATGAAACACTCAGTCTTCTTCCAGCCCGGCGATGGCTGGGTCGGTGACCTCATCCCCTTCGAGAAGGACGGGGAGTTTTGGCTCTTCTACCTCCACGACGTACGCACTGACCCCAAACCAGGCACGTCCTGGAATCTCGTGACCACCAAGGACCTCACCCAGTTCGAGTACCACGGAGTCGCCTTGCCGCATGGCAGCGAGGACGACGCGGACTTCAACGCCTACACCGGCAGCGTGGTGGTTGACGACGGCGGGACCCACCACTTGTTCTACACAGGCCAGAACCCTGGGAACCTGGGTGCGGACGGTGCTCCCCTTCAGTTGGTCATGCACGCCACCAGCCGCGATGGCATGCAGAGCTGGACGAAGCATCTGCAGCACACTTTCGGTGCTCCCGAAGGTTACGAATCCGGCGATTGGCGCGACCCCTTCGTGTTCCGCGACGAGGCCAATTCCCAATGGCGGATGCTGATTGCCGCCCGCCACGCAACAGGACCGGACCGCCGTCGGGGTGTGATCGCCCAGTGCGTTTCCACCGACCTCGTGACCTGGGACTACACGGAACCGTTCTGGGATCCGCGCCGCTACATCACCCACGAGTGCCCCGACGTCTTCCAGTGGGGCGACTGGTGGTACCTGGTGTATTCCGAATTCTCCGAGACCTTCACCACCCGGTACCGCATGGCCAAGAGCCCGGACGGCCCGTGGTCCGTGCCGGAATTGGACAGCATCGACGGCCGCGCCTTCTATGCCTCCAAGTCCGCCGGACGCGACGACCGACGCTTCTTCTTCGGCTGGATCGCCAGCAAGGAAGGAAACCGCGACGACGGCGCCTGGCAGTGGGCAGGCACCATGTCCGTCCTCGAAGCCCGGCAGAACCCTGACGGCACCCTGGGATTCGGTTTCGCCGACGAACTCGTGGACAGCTTCTGGGAGGATGTGCCCGTTTCGCTCTCCACGCAAATCCCGGCCCTGTTGAAGGTCCCGGACAGCTACGCAGCCATCGTCTCGGACGAAGAACTGCCCAGCCAGTTCTACGCGAAAGCCGCCTTTGACATCGCGCCAAACACCACCGAATGCGGGCTCCTGCTTCGCGCAAACCACGACGGCGACGAGTCCTACGTCCTGCGCCTGGAACCCAAGCGCAACCGATTGGTCTTCGACCGTTGGCCCCGCGAGGTTACCGGCGACGCTCAGTGGCACGTCTCGGGAGACATCCCCTTCGACGTCGAACTGGAGCGCCCGTGCCAGCTCGCCCCGGGCGAGCACACGCTTGAGGTGATCGTCGACGGCGATCTGTGTGTCGCCGTCGTCGACCGCCAGATTGCGCTGAGCGCAAGGATCTATGACCGCGCGACCGGGCGCATCGGCGTCTTCGCCGGTGAGGGATCCGCCGTCGTCACCGAACTCGAAGTCCGTCAACGCACTGAAGACTGAACACCCCAACCCCAACACCCAACCCAATCGAGGGAGACAAGTCCCCATGAAGAAACTATTCCGGGCCGCGGCAGTCGCGGCGGCAGCAGCACTGGCGCTGACGGCCTGCGGCGGCGGCGGAAACGCCAGCAGCCCAGCCGATGTGAATCCCACCGGCGAGATCAAGCCACGCGAGATTTCCTGGCTGCTGTCCAGGCCCGCCGATGGAGCCGTCATCAACATCATGAAGAAGCTTGCCGACGACTACGCCAAAGACCACCCGGGGTTCTCCCTGAACCTCATCACCACCCCGGACCGCCCGTCCTACATCCAGAAGCTCGAAACCCTGGCCGCCGCCAACAAGCTGCCGGAACTGTTCGATACCGACGCCACGCCGTTCGCCCAGCAATTGGCCAAGCAAGGCAAGATGCTCGACGCGGACAAGCTGCTCAAGTCCCTGGGCCTGTACGACGATTACCGCCCGGGCGCCTTGGACTACCAGCGGTTCGACGACGGCTCGCTGTACATGATCCCGTTCCAGTTCGAGCTGGAATTCATGTGGTACAACAAGGCGCTGCTGGAGAAGGCAGGCGTGTCGGTGCCCAAGTCGCTCGACGATATCCCGGCCATGTGCACGGCCCTGCGGTCGGCCGGCATCACGCCGATTGCCATCGACGGCCAGGACCAGTGGCCGCTGGAACGCTACGTCGCTTACCAGCCCTTCCGAGAGGCCGGACCGGATTTCGTGCAGAAACTGAAGAAGGGCGAGGCGTCCTTTAAGGATGCCGCCGGACAGAAGACCGTGAACTGGATGGCTGAACTGGGCAAGGCAAAGTGCTTCCAGGACGGCTTCTCCGCCCAGGGCTACTCCGACGCGCAGAACCAGTTCACCTCGGGGCAGGCAGCCATGTACAACATCGGCACCTGGGAGCTGCCCAGCCTGGCTACGGACAAGCTGAATCCGGCTGTCCGGGACAACGTGGATTTCTTCACCCTGCCAACCACAGCGAATTCGGTGACGGCCGCGAACGAGTTCGTCTCGCCGTCGGGCATTGGCATGGCCGTCAACGCCAAAACCTACGATCCCCTGGTGAGCGACTTCCTGAAGTTTGCGCTGCAGAAGTACCCCAGCGAGTACGCGGCAACGGGAGCACTCTCGCCAACCACCAACGTGCAGACTGCCGTCCCGGCCAACGCCACCCCGCTGTACAAGAAGGCTCTGGACGCGGCCAACAACCTCGGTTCCAAGCAGGCCATGCCGTGGGACACCCAGCTGGACCCCACCACCAACGGCCGGCTCCAGCAGGAACTCGTCCTCCTGGTCCAGGGCAACATCACCCCTGAGCAGTTCACCAGCACCATGGACGACACCATCAAGCAGAATGCACCGAAGTTCTTCAAATAAGCGGTCCTTCACGTAGATCCCAGCGGCGGGGGATCGGCAGGTCCCCCGCCCGAAAGGCCAGAAATGCTACCCAACAGATCAAAGACATCCGTCCTGGTCTTCCTGCTCCCGCCGCTGTTCCTGTACGGCGCCGCAGTGCTCTTCCCGATCCTCCAGTCCCTGTTCCTGAGCTTCTTCTCCTGGAACGGCATCAGCGACATGGAGTTCGTCGGCCTCGCCAACTACCTCCGGATGCTGACCGGGGACGACATCTTTTGGCGTTCCTTCGCCAACGCGCTCGTCTACCTGGCCATCTGCCTGGTGCTGCAGCTCGGTGGAGCCCTGGTGGTGGCCAGCCTGCTGACGTCGCTGACCCGGGGCAGGGAGTTCATCAAGACCCTCTACCTTCTTCCCGCAGTCATCTCCACGGTGGCCATCGCGTTCCTCTTTGTGCGGATCTACTCGATCGATCCCGTCGGCCTGCTCAACCAGTTGCTGCACTGGGTTGGGCTCGGTTCATTGGAGCGCGCTTGGCTTTCCGACGTGAATACTGTCCTCGCGGCCGTTTCCGCTCCTGAGGGCTGGAGGTTCACCGGCCTCTACATGCTGATCATCTACGCTGCCTTGATCGCGGTGCCCAAGGAACTCGAAGAAGCCGCGGTCCTGGATGGCGCCTCCAAGTGGACGCTGTTCACCAAGATCCGTTTTCCCTACATCCGCCCGGTGTGGATCACCACCACGATCATGGCCACGACGTATGGCCTGCGCGGCTTCGACATTCCCTACCTCATGACCAACGGTGGTCCCGGCCAATCCTCCGAACTTCTCACCACGTACATGTATAAGACAGCCTTCACCAGCACCGATTTCGGCTATGCCAGCACCATTTCCGTGTTCATCGTCATCGAATGTTTGGTGGCCGTCGGCCTCATCCTGTTCATGCTCAAGCGGAAGGCTGACTCATGATCGCCCAAACAGCACCTGCCACCCCGCGTACCCCTGAAAAGCCGCCTGCACCCGTCATCAAGCGGCGCCGCCGGAAGCCCAACGTGTACCGCACTCTTTCCCGGGTGCTGATCTCCCTGATCGTGATCGTTCAGGTCTACCCCCTGGCCTGGCTGTTCCTGACCAGCCTCCGGACCGAGCACGACTTCGCCACAGGAGACCCGTTCGCCCTGCCCGGGGCCTGGACATGGGACAACTATGCAAGGGCTTTCGAAACAGGGGACCTGGGCCGCAACATCCTCAACAGCTTCATCGTCACCATGGGCGCAAACTTGTTGATCGTCCTGTTTGGCATGATGGCCGCCTACGCCATCCAGGTCCTCGGCTTCCGGCTGAGCAAGTTCGTGCGCGGGCTGTTCCTGATCGGCATCATCGTGCCCGTCCAGATCGCCCTGGTCCCTCTTTTCATCGACTACTCCGCAGTGAACCTGCTGGACACCTACCAATCGATGATCATCCCGCTGGCCGGCTTCGCGCTACCCATGTCCATCTATCTGTTCTCGTCGTTCTTCGAGTACATCCCGCGGGAGACGTACGAAGCAGCATCCCTGGACGGTGCAGGTCCCTACCGGATCTTCGGCCTCATCACCTTGCCGCTCTCCCTCAACACCGTGGTCACCGTAGTGCTGGTCAACAGCATCTTCATCTGGAACGACTTCATCTTCGCCAACACGTTCGTCCTGTCCGAGGACCTCAAGACCATCCCGCTCGGCCTGCAGAACTACATCGGCGCCATGGGCAAGGTTGACTGGACCGCCACGTTCGCGGCCGTCTGCGTGACCATCACCCCGCTGCTCCTGGTGTTCCTTGTCCTGAACAAGGCCATGATCCAGGGCCTGGAGAGCGGGGCGAGCAAGGGATGACCGCCCCGGCTGATGGATATACTCCTGATGGAGGGCAGATGATTTCGCAGGAGAAAGATCCAGGCACGCCGGCGACCCCCGACGCTCCTGTCGGAACCAGCCGCGCACATCCGGTGACCCTCCGCGAAGTAGCCGAAGCGGCGGGCGTTTCAACTGCCACGGTCTCGCTGGTCATCAACAAGAAGAAGAACGCGCGGATCGCGGACGAGACCCGCCAACGCGTCAAGGACGCCATTCAGCACCTTGGTTACCGCCCCAACGCCATGGCCAAGACCCTGGTCAGCGGCACCTCCAAGTTCATCGGGCTCGTTGCTGACGGCGTCGCCACCACCCCCTTCGCCGGCCAGATCATCCACGGCGCCCAGGACGAGGCGTGGAAACACGGGTACGCCCTGCTGATCGCCAACACGGAGGGCAACCAAAACCTGGAAAACGACGCGATCAACATGATGCTCGAATACAAGGTCCGCGGGATCCTGTACTCCACGTGGTTCCACCGGACCACGGACATTCCGGAGACGCTGCGCGAAGCCGACTTTGTGCTGGTCAACTGCTTTTCCCCTGAAACCTCGGCCCGTGCAGTGGTTCCGAACGAAGCCCAGGGTGGCCAGTCGGCTACGGACATCCTGATCCGCGGCGGCCACCGGCGCATTGCCTTCATCAACGCCACCACTCCGGCTCCTGCCCGAGACGGCAGGCTTGAGGGCTACAGGAAGGCGTTGGAAGCAGCGGGCATAGCCTTCGACCCGGCCCTGGTGCTGGAGGCTTTTCCGGACCAGGAAGGCGGCTACGGTGCCACCAAGGAGCTGCTGAAGCACGACATCACGGCCGTGTATTGCTACAACGACCGGATGGCCATGGGCCTTTACGACGGACTGCGCGAGAATGGCCTGTCCATTCCTGATGACATTGCCGTGGTGGGGTTCGACAACCAGGAAGTCATCGCCGCACACCTGCGCCCGCCCCTGTCCACGGTTTCGTTGCCGCACTATGAATTGGGTGCCGCTGGCGTGCGTCTCCTGCTCGGACTGGACCAGGCGCCCACCGATTCGGCGTTGAAGATCGAATGCCCGGCCGTGGAACGCGCCTCGGTAGCGGTGCCGTCGAAGGCCTAGGCGACCCGGACCCACTTGATTAAAGCCCGACGGCGGCTGGTTACCTCAGGTGACCAGCCGCCGTCGGGCTTTAATTCAGTGGCACCGCACTTCAGTTGCACCGCGGTTCACTTGCCCGCCTCACTCGGGCAGCGGGCCTCCGAACGTTGGGTCCGGGTGCGGAGGAGGAGTTGCCGGGCCGGGATCCGGAATCGGCAGCGGTCCTGGCTCCGGACCCGGGTCCGGCATGGGAGGCGGAAAGGGTTGCGTCGGGTCCGGCGGCGGCTGTCCAGGCCCCGGTTCGGTGGGTGGCTGCGTAGGCCCGGGCTCGGGCGGGAATGGATCGGGTTCGTGCTGTGGAGGAAGGGTCATCATCACTCCTTTGAACTCGGATAAACAGGTGGCTTACTGAAGGGTCCAGCCTACGCTCCCTCGGCGTTTGAGGCCATGGTTCCGGAAACCCAGGACCTTGCTTGCTGAAAGCCTTGACCCTTCACCGGCTGGCGGCTGATGCTGGACGTACCGCGCATTTCACCCAGGGGGACACTCGCATGCATAGGGGCCGGAACGAATGACCGAGCAGACAGCCAACGTTGACCTCTCCCTGCGCACCCCGGCCCAGCGATCCCGCACCTTCATGGGAATCCTGGTCAACACAGCCGCGGCTAATATCACCACCAGCTACCTCTGGTTTGCCCTGACGTTCTGGGTGTACCTGGAGACCCGCAACGTCATTGCCACCGGTGTGGTTGGCGGGGCGTACATGTTGCTGATCGCCGTTTCCAGCATCAGCTTCGGTACGTTCGTGGACCGCTACCGCAAGCTCGTCGTGATGCGGTTCGCGGCTGCCTTCACACTCGTGATGTTCACGGTGTCCGGGGTGGTGTTCCTGCTGGTTCCCACTGCATCCTTGCTCGACCTCGGCCAGCCATGGTTCTGGGCCTTCACGCTGATCATCCTGGTGGGTGCCGTGGTGGAGAACATGCGCAACATCGCCCTCTCCACCACCGTCACCATCCTCATTGAGCCGGAGCGCCGGGCCAACGCGAATGGCCTTGTGGGCATGGTGCAGGGGCTCATGTTCATTGTCACGTCGGTGCTGTCCGGCCTGTCCGTGGGGCTGGTGGGCATGGGTTGGACCATCGTGATCGCGCTGGTCTTCACGGCGCTGGCATACGTACATCTCCTAACCCTGCGAATGCCAGAAGAACTGCGACCGGCCGTTACCGATGCAAAAGGCAGCTTCGACCTCCGCGGTTCCTACGCTGCCGTGGTGGCGATTTCGGGGTTGTTCGCGCTCATCATCTTCTCCACGTTCAACAACTTCGTGGGCGGGGTCTATATGGCCCTCATGGATCCCTACGGCCTGGAAATGTTTCCCGTTGAGCTGTGGGGGACATTCTTTGCGGTGGCGGCGACGGGGTTCATCATTGGCGGCGCCTTGGTGGGCAAATTCGGCCTGGGTTCCAATCCTTTGCGCACCATGCTCATCGCCGTGGCCGTCATGGGCGCGCTCGGGGCCCTGTTCACCATCCGCGAGTGGCCGTGGCTCTACATTGTGGGGATCTGGCTGTACCTGACCCTGGTGCCGATCGTCGAGGCCGCCGAGCAGACCGTGATCCAGCAAGTGGTTCCACTCCCGCGGCAAGGCAGGGTGTTCGGTTTCGCCATGGCCTTCGAGTCCGCGGCGGCTCCGATCACGGCCTTCCTCATTGCTCCCATCGCCCAGTTCTGGATCATTCCCTATGCGCGGTCCGAATCAGGGGCAGCGCAGCTGGAACCGCTTCTGGGTGAGGGTACGTCGCGCGGAATAGCCTTGGTGTTCCTGGTTGCCGGCGTAGTCATGATTGTTGCCGCCGCGTTGGCCTTCCTCACGCCCGTTTACCGGCGGGTCTCGGCGTCGTACAAGGAGAAGGCCGCCGAAGAGGCGGCTGCTGGGGCGACCACGGCTGAAGCGACAGCCGATGAAGGGTAGCCCCGCGCAACTGCGTTGGCAGCACCTCGAATTCGGCGTCTTTATCCACTTCGGCGTCAACACCTTCGCGGGCAAGGAATGGAGTGACGGCACCCTTCCTCCTTCTCTCTTCAACCCTTCCCATTTCGACGTCGGAAGCTGGGTCCGTGTGGCCAAGGAAGCGGGTGCCAGGTATCTGATTCTCACCTCGAAGCATCACGACGGTTTCTGCCTGTGGCCTACCTCGACCACGGGCTACTCCGTCGCTTCCTCGCCGTGGCGCGGGGGATCCGGCGATGTAGTGGGTTCCGTGGCGGACGCGTGTGCTGCTGCAGGCTTGGGCTTTGGTGTGTACCTCTCACCGTGGGACCGCAACGCAACTTGTTATGGCGATCCCGAGGCCTACGATTCCTTTTACGCCCAGCAACTCACCGAGCTCTGCACCGGTTACGGACCGCTCATGGAACTCTGGTTCGACGGCGCGGGTTCGGTGGGCCGGTCCTACGATTGGGATCGCATCATGGCGGTTGCGAGTCTTCACCAGCCCGACGCCATGATTTTCAACATGGGCAGCCCCACCATCCGCTGGATAGGTAACGAGGACGGACTCGCCGCGGATCCCGTGCAGTATGTGGTGAATCAGACCGCCGACAGCCAATACACCGAGTCGAGTTCCACTCTCACCGCCCGCTACCTTCCGCCGGAGTGCGACGTTTCCCTCCGGCGCGGCTGGTTCTGGCATCCTGACGACGAGCCCAAATCCACCGAACACCTCCTCGCCATCCACCACCAATCAGTTGGCATGGGAGCCAATCTGCTGCTCAACCTCCCGCCGGACACGCGCGGACTGATCCCGGTAGAGGATCAGACCCGGCTGCGTGAGTGGAAGGCCGAGTTGGACCGACGCCTGTCCGGGGCGGTGGAGGCGGCGCTGGAACAGCACCCCGGCTCCGTGACCATGCGCTTCCCGGAGCAGGTCACGTTCAACTACGTCGAGTTGGTTGAAGACCTCAGTTCCGGACAACGGATTACCCGCCACAGCATCACGCACGACGGCGGTGCTCACGACGGCGGTACTCACGACGGCGGCGACATCGCCACCGGGCTCACGGTAGGGAACCGTCGGCTCCACCAAGTTCCTGTCACCACTGCCGGCAGTCTGCGGGTGGTCTTGTCCGGATCAGGGGCCGCGTTGGCGTCGGCGCGTGTCTACACCGGCGCACTGGACGCTGGCATCCCACGGATTCCGGAGGGGTACGAGGCGCCTACGGATCCGCCGGAGTGAGGGGGCCACGTGGCGTGGGCTTGCTTGCCCCGAAGCAAATGGGGTGTGGCATGGCCCAGTCTGACGCTTTTTGGATGCGTAGTCTGAAGGCATCCGTGTCGTTTCTCATACAGTTTGTCGGTTTTCTCTTGCTGTGGCTCCTGTTTGGAGGGAACCCCGCAACTGCGGCCGTCTCCGCAGCGATTCTTGCAGGCTTCCTTACACTGCATCCGTGGATCGACGGTCTGTTGACGCGGCGACGATTCACCAAGTGGCGGCACCGCGGCCGCCTTGAGTGCTGGATCCGGCACGGTGAGAGCTCCCGAATTGGCCTCTGGCGGGGATGGGAGCGCGGCTTCGTTTCGTTCCGGCCGCCCAGTGTGGACTTTGTCCGGAACAGTTCCTTTCGGCCGCCGGACAGCTGGCTCATCAGCTTCCTGGTTTCGGAGGTTCAGGTGGGCTCCGTGGCCGGCTCCCCTCCCTTGCCGGATGTCAGGTACCTCGGGCCCTACGTTCGCTGCGTCCGGTTGAAGACGACCTTGGGCACGATAGAGCTTGCTGGCTTCCCCGAGGCATTGGAGGTCTTGGAAGCAGAGCTGCTGGCGGCCTCGTCGCTCGTCGAAGGTACTGCGGGGTTACCTGGAGCCGCATAACGGCCCGCCAGATCCTTACACGCCAGCGTCAACTGCCCCGTCCTGAACGCCTGTGGAGGAGAGGTTGATGGGCGTCTTTTGGGGTGTTTCCACATAGCTCGTCGGCGGTCTTATTCAGCGGTTGTGGGGCTGGAAGAGTGGGGGTATGGACGGGTTTTCGGGGCAGTTGGGTGGTGGCGTGGGTGGCGCTGCCGGGGTTGCTGCTGCCCTCGCCCCTGGGCCTTCCGCTTCCGTGTCTCCGGTCGCTGGGGCTGGTTCGTCGCAGCCTGGTGTTCCTGATTGTGAGGTGTCTTCCGCCGGCGGGGATCTGGTTTCTGTTGCGAATTTGATTGCTGTAGTGGGTGCGCTGAACCCTGCGGGTGACAGTGGGGTGTTTGTGGATTTGTTGCGGGGTTTGGAGGATTTGAAGTCGGCGGTGGCGGCGGCGCAGGCGAGGGTGGCTGTGGCGTTTGATCTGGCTCAACGCAGGGAGCAGGCCGCGGCGGGCGTGCCGGCCTCGGAGCGGGGTAGGGGTGTGGGGGCGCAGGTGGCGTTGGCGCGTCGGGAGTCCCCGAACAAGGGGGCCCGGTTGTTGGGGTTGGCGAAGGCGTTGGTGGGGGAGATGCCGCGGACGTTGGCGGCGTTGGAGACCGGGCAGTTGAATGAGTGGCGGGCGACGTTGTTGGTGCGGGAGACGGCGTGTTTGTCGGTGGAGGACCGGTGCGCGGTGGATGAGGAGTTGGCCGCGGATACGGGCACGTTCGAGGGTGCCGGGGACCGGCGGATTGTGGCGTTGGTGAAGGCTGCGGCGTATCGGCGGGACCCGGGGTCGGTGACGCGGCGGGCGGCGTATGCGGTGAATGAGCGGAGCGTGGGGTTGCGTCCGGCGCCGGACACGATGACGTATTTGACGGCGTTGTTGCCCGTGGCGCAGGGGGTGGCGGCGTACGCGGCGCTGACCCGGGCCGCGGGGACGGCCCGCTCCGCCGGTGATGCGCGGTCCAAGGGGCAGGTGATGGCCGATACGTTGGTGGAGCGGCTCACCGGCACCCCGGGCGGTGCCGCCGGGGTGCACCTGGAACTGGTGATGACTGACCGGACCTTGTTGCAGGGTGATAGTGAACCGGCGAGGTTGAAGGGTTACGGCATCGTCCCTGCCGGCTGGGCCAGGACCCTGGTCAAGCACGGCCCCGGCAACGGCCCGGCCACACGCGCCGGGCAAGGGGCCGGCACTTGGCCACCCGAGCTGGCCGGGTTTGGCGGGGAAACGACCTCGGACGGCCCGCACCTCGGTGGTCCCTCGGGGATCCAGTCCGATTTCGACGTGTGGATCCGGCGGCTGTACACGGCGCCGGGGACCAACGAGCTGTTGGCCACTGATTCCAAGGCCAGGTTGTTCCCCAAGGGGATGCGCAGGTTTATTCAGACCCGTGATGACACGTGTCGCACACCGTACTGTGACGCGCCCATCCGCCACTACGACCATGTCCTGGCATGGCACTCCGGCGGAAAAACCACTCTGGCCAACGGTGCAGGGCTCTGCGAAGCATGCAACCACACCAAAGAAAACCCCGGCTGGAACACCAGACCAAGTGATCAGGGACCACGAAGCCTGGAGGTCAGAACCCCCACCGGACACCGTTACCAATCCACAGCACCACCACTCCCCGGAAGCGGCAACCCAGCAACTGAACACGCTGACGGGTCGCCTGTTAACGGGTCTGTTGTGGCGGGTGACCCGGACGGGCGGCTGGTCGACGGGAACCTGGCGGCGGGTGACCCGGACGGGCGGCTGGTCGACGGGAACCTGGCGGAGGGTGACCCGGACGGGCGGCTGGTCGACGGGAACCTGGCGGAGGGTGACCCGGACGGGCGGCTGGTCGACGGGAACCTGGCCGCGGGTGACCCGGACGGGCGGCTGGTCGACGGGAACCTGGCGGAGGGTGACCGGGACGGGCAGCCTGGAAACCCGGGAATCCGACCCGGAGCCAGGTTTGGGAAGCGAACCCTCCCGCGGGCCACAGCATCGGCGACGGCTCGCTAGTGGGAGTACCTGAAGCTAGGAACGACAGAGCCCTTCTGTCCTGCCGAGACATACCAACAGGTCCTCCGCCGTGGGTTGCAAGCAGCCCTTCCGTGGGCCGCAAACAGCGTTGCAGCGGGCCGCAAGCAGCCAGGCCGAGGCATCCAAAGAAGCCCACCAAAGCGCCCGTGAAAAAACTTTTCAAAAAACTTCGTACCCCGCGTAACCCTATGGCGTCCCCCAACGATTACCTCTTTGAAAGGGCCGAGCTGGAATTTGTCCCCCATCATGTTCCAGCTCGGCTCTTCTTTCGTCTCAAGGCGGTTTCCGGATTCAACGGAGATTTCCGGAAGACATGCAGGGTGTCCTTTGGGCCGCCCGGCAGAGCAGATAACCTAGGTGAGGTTGTGCGTCGAGCAAAGGCGGATAACCTGGCTCCAAGCCACGGACCTGCCGCCGATCGAAAGTCTCATCTGTGACCGACGCATTGACCGATGAAGCGCTGAGCGCGCTCAAAGGCAATAACGCGGAACTGTTCAGCGCCGTTTACCAGGCCTACGCGGGCCAGGTCCTCGGCTATCTGACGGCCAAGGGTGTACTCGATCCTGAAGCTGTCACCCAGGATGTGTTCCTGGCCGTCCTGCCCCGGCTTGATGACCTCAGCGGTGGCGCAACCGGGCTGCGGACTTTCGTTTTTTCGGTGGCGCACGCCCGCATGGTTGACGAGCATCGGAAGCAAAGCCGGGCTCCGGAGCAGCATGAGTTCGAGGTTGAACGGGACACCCGCGCCTCGGAGTCTGCCGAGTCGGCGGCCATGGAACTGCTGGGCCCGGGCGAAGTATTGAGGCTTCTGGACGGCTTGGGAGAGGACCATCGGGAGGTCCTTGCCCTTCGGATCGTCGCGGGACTAACGGTGGAACAGGTTGCCGACATCATGGGGAAATCAGCCGGCGCGGTGAAGCAGCTGCAACGGCGGGCATTGATAACGCTCCGTGAGCACTCGGTGGTAAAGGAATACGTGTCGTCGTGACATACAAGGATTTGGAACGCGAGGCTGTCGTCGACGAGCTCCTGCTCGACGCCGACCTGGACGGCGACTCAGACCTTCGGACAACGCTGCTTTCCATCGGCTCCTACGCCAGCCTCCCGGCGCCCGCACCGAACGCTGAACTCGCAGCCATGCTGGCCGGTCCCCACGACGAACTAAGCAAGCGGCGCTGGAAGCGCAAGCACCGTGCCGCCGTCGTAAGCGTTGCCGTGGCGGCCGCCATGGGAGTTGGCGTCAGCGGCGTAGCTGCGGCGAGCTCCGGTTTCACGCGCCATCCGGCCTTCATCGATGAACTCTTCGGGAACCTGGCACCGCATGCAACGGCCGGTCCGACGGCGTTGCCCATCCCGGATGCCCCAAAGGTGGCCACGGAGGAGGGCCGTCAGGTGGACCCGGTGGCGGTTCCGGCTCCAACGACCACGGGAGCTCCGGTCCCGACGACGGCGCCCGCCCCGGAGGTTTCGGCTCAAGGCACTTCCGCAGCAAACCCAGCGGCCCAGGCACCGGCCGTCCAGCCGACAACCCCAAATGCTGAGGCGACCCAGGACGCTGCGGCCAGGCCCGCCGAGACCGAGACCAAGCCAGGCAATCCGGCTGCCAAGCCCGGCCCGGTCAAACCCAGCAAACCGGCGAAGCCGGAGAAGAGCGCGCAGGATAAGAAACAGGGCAACGGCAACGGCAAGAATCAAGGCAACGCCGGCGACCAAGGCCAGGACGGGGATAAACTTGCCGGTCGCCTGCCCTCCTTAGTGGACAAACTGAAAGAGTGGCTCACGCCGTCAACGCGCTGATCCGCGGCCGCGTCGCGCGCGACAGGTAGTCTGGAACGATGATGCAGGTCAACGACCCGGCCGTCGTGGAGCGGTTGATGCGGACAAAAGGCACGTGGGCCATTGTGGGCCTCAGCAACAACGAGTGGCGCTCGGCCTACGATGTTGCGCTCTACGTTCGGGACAAGATGGGCATGGCCATCATCCCGGTAAACCTCAAAGGCGAGGAAGTCCATGGCGAGAAGGGTTATAAAACCCTCGCGGACATCCCTGCCGAAAAGCACCCCATCGACGTCGTGGATTGCTTCGTCAATTCCGAGCGCGTCGGCGCGGTCATAGACCAAGCGATTGCGGTGGGCGCCAAGGCCGTTTGGCTCCAGTTGGGCGTCTTCGACGACGCTGCTTGCCAACGCGCGCGGGATGCCGGACTCGATGTGGTGGTCAACTCCTGCCCGGCGCGCGAAGGCTGGCACTACGGCTTGTAAAGAGCACGCCGATACTCCTGCTAATCTGCGACTGAATCATTCCTTAGTCCATGGGGGACAGCCGTGTGTGTGCAGCATTCTGCGGTGCAATTTTCCGCGCCCAGCAGGCGGGCCATATTGGGGGTACTCGGCGCATCGGTGGTCGCCGGACTGACGGCGTGCAGCGTTGGTGAAAGTACGACGACGGGGCTGCCGCCGGCTACGCCGACTGCCTCGCCCGAGCTGCCCGCCGGCAATGGTGCCCTGGCCGCGGGTGGCGAGGTCCCGACGTCGTCCGCTCCGTCACCGACGCCGATAGCCACTAAGCGGATCCGCCGCACGTTCATCCCGGACTACCAGCTGCCGCCGATTGTCGGTGGCCTGGCCCCTGTGATCACCAAGATTCCCACGCAGCACCCAGTGGTGTTCCTGACCATCGACGACGGCAACATCAAGACGCCCGAGTCGGTGAAGCTCATGGCCGAATATGACTACCCGGCGTCGCTGTTCCTCACCAAGGACACGATCGCCGACAACCCGGCGTTCTTCAAAGCCTTCCAAGCGCAGGGCAGCCTGGTGGAAAACCACACGGTAAGCCACAACATCAACATGGTGCGGCAGTGGGGCTACCAGCAGCAGCTCAATGACATGGTGGGAATGCAGGACTACGCCGCGCAGCAGTACGGTCGCAAGCCCATGCTGTTCCGTCCGCCGGGTGGCGCGTATTCCAACGTGATGCGGCAGGCCGTAGCGGCCGCGGGCATGAAGGCGATTGTCACTTGGGAGGCCAAAGCCAACGCAGGCAAGATGGACTACCAGGTGGGGAACTCCCTGCGTCCCGGCGACATTGTGCTCATGCATTTCCGTGCCGAATTCGCCGCTGACCTCGCTGCGTTCCGTGCAGCCCAGCTCGCCGCGGGATTGGAAGTGGTGCTGCTGGAGGACTTCCTGGGCGTCGCCTAAGGGTGGGCGCAGAGGGACTAGTACCCTCGAACCATGGACGTTCCCACCCTTCGCGAGATTTGCCTGAGCTTTCCCGGTGCGTTCGAGGATTTCCCGTTCGGGCCCGAAACGTCGGTGTTCAAGGTGCGGTCGGCCATTGCCGGCGGCGCCAGGCACGAGGCCAAGATGTTCGCGCTTTCGGCCATGAACCCGGTCGACTGGTCCGTGAGCCTGAAGTGCGAACCCGCGCTGGCGGAGCAACTCCGGGCAGCCCACCCCGAAATTACGGGCGCGTGGCACATGAACAAGACGCACTGGAACGGCGTCCGCCTGGACGGTGGCCTACCCGATGACATGATCCGGGACATGGTTGAGGATTCCTACGACCTTGTGGTTGCAACGCTCAGCCGCAAGCAACAGGAACAGCTCGGTTGGGCACGGCTGGCCAGCCTAAGGACGGACTCGAACGCCGGGTAAAACCCCCTGTTCAAGCACTCCCTACGCCGCCATGTTGGGTCTAGATTGAGAGTGCAAACCGGCGAAACCTGGTTCTTACATTTGATCACGCTTTGACAAATCTTGATTGAAACTGCCAAGAAATATTGATTTTCGATCATTCGTGGTGAAGTATGTCACACGAAGGTTGGCGTCCCAGAGCGCCAGCCCCAGACTGTCCCACCCTCCGGCCCCAGCTGGTTCAGGTGGACATATCGAGTCACTAAAGGGGTATTGAAATGACCATTCAGCACCAGTCCCTTGGCCGCCGCGGATTCCTGCGCGGAGCACTTGCTGCAGCTGTGCTCGTCCCGATGGGCGGGACCATCGCGTCGTGTGCAGCCGGCGGTGGCGGAACGTCCACCGGACCCACGGGTACCGTCTCGGACACCAACCCGTTTGGCATGGCGGACAAATCCACCGTTGACGCCGTGATCTTCAAGGGTGGCTACGGGATCGACTATGTCGAGTTCGCCGGCAAGGCCTTCGAAAAGGCGCATGACGGCTCCTCCGCCAAGATTGCCCCGTCCACGGATATCGCCCAGGAACTCCAGCCGCGCTTCGTCGGCGGCAACCCGCCGGACCTGATCGACAACTCCGGTGCCAAGGCCATCGGCTTCAGCACCATCCTGGCCCAGCTTGAGGACCTCAACAGCGTGGTGGAGGCCAAGAACCTGGAGGGCAAGGTCATCAAGGACACGCTCTACACCGGTGTGCTGGCGCCGGGCACCTTTGACGGCAAGCTGGCGGCCCTGAACTACGTGCTCACGGTCTTCGCCGTCTGGTACTCGGATGCACTCCTCAAGGAAAATGGCTGGACCGTTCCGAAGACCTGGGATGAGATGTACACCCTCGGCGAGCAGGCCAAGGCCAAGGGCAAGTACCTGTTCGTCTGGGGCAAGGAAGCCGCCACGTACTACCAGGAAATGGCGATCGCTTCGGCCATCAAGGAAGGCGGCGACGAGGTCCGCCTGGCACTGGAGAACCTGAAGGCCGACTGCTGGTCGCACCCCGCAATCCAGTCCGTGTTCGCCGCCCTGGACAAGATCGTGAAGGCCGGCTTCTTCAAGCCCGGCGGTTCCGGAACACAATTCACGGCAGCCCAGGCGCAGTGGAGCAACGCCCAGGAAGCCGTGTTCTACCCGTCCGGTTCCTGGATCGAGAACGAAATGAAGGACCAGACCAAGGCAGGCTTCAACATGACTGGTGCTCCGGTTCCGTCGGTCAGTGCCAGCCCGAAGATGCCGTACGCCTCCCTGCACAGCGCGGCCGGCGAGCCGTTCGTTGTTCCGTCCCAGGGCAAGAACGTGGCCGGGGGCAAGGAATTGCTCCGCGTCATGCTGTCCAAGGAAGCCGCAACCAACTTCGCCAAGACCAAGCTGGCCCCCACCATCGTCAAGGACACCGTTCCCGAAGACGGCTTTGGCTCCACGGCTCTCGTTTCGCAGACCAAGCTGCTCAAGGACGCCGGGGACAATATCTACACCTGGAACTTCATTGACCTCTACGGCACCAACAAGGACCAGTTGGTTGTGTGGAACACGTTCCTCGACGGCAAGTCGGACGTGGCGACGCTGACCTCGGCGCTGCAGAACATCACGGACAAGGTCCGCAACGACAGCTCGGTCAAGAAGATTGAAGTGAAGTGACAGCAGTGAAAACGCAAGCGAGCCGGAACGATGACGGCACGGCCGCCGTCGTTCCGGCCACGGCTCCACCAATAATGGTCAAGCGGCGCCGCAGGCCGCTGACGTGGGACAAAGCCAGCTTCTTCCTGGTGTTCCTCGGTCTGCCGCTGGTCATTTATCTCGTGTTCGTGATTTGGCCCTTCATCCAGGCTTTCGGCTACTCCCTGACCGACTGGTCCGGCTTCTCGCCCAACCAGAACTTCATCGGCCTGGATAACTACGCCAAGATCTTCACCGACGACATCTTCATGAAGGCCATGGGGAACAACATCCTCCTGGTCATCTTCCTGCCGATCATCACCATCATCCTGAGCCTGGTCCTCGCCACGCTCGTGACTGTGGGCGGGAGCAGCAAGGGGCAGATCAAGGGCCTCCGGAACTCCAGTTTCTACCGCGTGGTTTCCTTCTTCCCTTACACGATTCCTGCCATTGCCATCGGCATCATGTGGGGGCAGATCTACGATCCTTCAGGGGGCTTGCTCAACGGTCTGCTCAGGGGCATCGGCCTGGAGCAATTCAAGGACTTCGCGTGGCTGGGCAACAAGGACACAGCCATGATCGCCACCATGTTCGTCATCGTCTGGGGGTTCGTCGGCTTCTACATGGTGCTGTTCGTGGCAGGCATCAAGGGCATTCCGGCTGAATTGTTCGAGGCGGCCAGGATCGATGGGGCCGGCCGGTTCCGCACCGCGGTCTCCATCACCATTCCTTTGATCCGGGACAACATCCAGACCGCTTACATCTATATGGGCATCCTGGCCTTGGACGCCTTCGTCTATATGGCTGCCCTCAACTCGGGCGGCGGTCCGGACAACTCCACGCTGGTCATGTCCCAGCAACTGTTCTTCACGGCCTTCAGCAAGGGCCAATTCGGGCTGGCAAGTGCCATGGGCGTCGTCCTGGCAGTGACCACCCTGATCTTCTCCGGCCTGGTGTTCGTAATTAACAGGCTCACTGGCGGCGACAAGGATGTGAGCAACTGATGACTACCAAGGTCGCACCTCCGGAAATGAAGTCCCTGCACTTCCAACCGCGCATCCCCGCCACCACACCCGGTGACAAAGTGGTTGGCGCCATCTCGCACACGGCGCTGACCATCTGGTCGCTCATCGTGATCCTGCCGCTCTTGTGGACGTTCATGTCCTCGTTCAAGACGTCCAGCGAGATCTTCGCCTCCCCGTTTGCCCTGCCGTCCCAATGGCGATTCGACAACTACGTCAAGGCCTGGAGCGAGGCCGGAATCGGCAGCTACTTCCTTAATTCCGTGATCGTGGTGGGCTGTGCGCTGGTGATCGTCATGGTGCTTGGTGCCATGTGTGCCTACGTCCTTGCCCGCTACACCTTCCCGGGCAGCAAGGCCATCTACTACCTGATGCTCGCAGGCCTGACGTTCCCGATCTTCCTGGCCATGGTTCCGTTGTTCTTCGTGATGCGGAATATCGGGCTCCTTAACACGTTGCCCGGCCTGATCCTGGTGTACGTCGGCTTCGCGCTGCCGTTCACGGTGTTCTTCCTGTTCTCCTTCTTCAAGTCGCTGCCCCACGAAATCACGGAGGCTGCGGCGTTGGATGGAGCAGGGGAGTGGCGGACGTTCTTCCAGGTCATGCTGCCGATGGCCAAGCCGGGCCTCGCCTCGGTTGCCATCTTCAACTTCCTGGGCCTCTGGAACCAGTTCCTCATCCCGGTGTCCATCAACGCGGCCGGCCCGCGTGTGCTGTCGCAGGGCCTCGCGGCCTTCGCCGGCCAGATGGGCTACGCCGTGGACTTCGGGGCCCTGTTCGCTGCGGTGACAGTGACCGTGGTGCCCGTGCTGATTGTCTATGTGATCTTCCAGCGCCAGCTCCAGGGCTCGGTTTCACAGGGAACCATGAAGTAGCGCAGGCCAGCTAAAACGCCCGACGGCGGTTCGCGCCTTGGGTGCGGACCGCCGTCGGGCGTTGTTCTGAAAGGATGGAAGGGAACTTACTGTCCACCGAAAGGCCGAAGCCCGTGATCTTCATCGTCGTCAAATTCAACGTCAAGCCAGACTGGTCGGAACGTTGGCTGGACCTGGTGGCTGACTTCACCGAGGCCACCCGCGCCGAGCCCGGCAACCTGTGGTTCGACTGGTCCCGCAGCGTGGACAACCCCAACGAATTCGTCTTGGTCGAGGCCTTCCAGGACGACGCCGCCGAGGCCCACGTCACCAGCGATCACTTCAAGAAGGCCATGGCGGACATGCCCCAGGCCCTCGCCGAAACCCCGCACATCATCAGCCGCCAGCTCGAAGGCAGTGGCTGGGACCGGATGGGCGAGCTGACCATCCCGTAGGGCGGACCGCCACCACCCACTTTGACCTCGAACGCCCCCGACACGCCCGCGCTAGAGGCATGTTGGGGGCGTTTGCGCGCCAAAGTCAGTGGTGGAGGCACGCCGGCAGGGGGCAGCTAGTCCTCGCTGTGGAGTTCCCGTTGCCTGGCGCTAAGCAGCTCAAGCTCAGGCCGCGACGCCACGAACCGTTCAACGGCGTCGAGCACTTCCCTGAGGTGGGCGTGATCCGAGGCGACCATCGCTGCACCCACCATGGCGCGGCGGTGTTGGTCCTGCAGGCCCGTTTCCGAAGCCGAGACGTCGAAGCGCCGCTTCAGCTCGGCGATCAAGGGCCTGATCAGGGAGCGCTTTTCCTTCAGGCTGTGCACGTCGCCCAGGAGCACATCGAATTCGATCCAGCCGATCCACATGGATGCTATTGTCCCGCAGCCTCGTCCAGCTTTTGTTTCAGCCACTTTGGCTGCTTCGCTGCAGCCCGCGGGAATCGCGACTGGTCTTTGGCGTAAACTTCGGGGTTGACATCGATCTCCCACTGCGGTTCGTCGTCAAAATTGAAGTCCATCGTGACGCTTCCGGAAGCAGTAACTATGGCATGTATTCCAAACCAAGTCCCCAATTCCGTGCGATAAGACGCCTGGCGGAGTTCCCGCATTGCACGGGAGATCTCGAAGGAACCGCCAGAATCGTTGAATCGCCCTTCGCTGGAAGCAAATTGTCCAGCCGGGTTGTAGATGCGTATATGTTGCTCATTTGTGGTTGACGTGACGCTGGCAATGAACTCCACGCGGTCGTCCGCCGGACCAATCAGTCGATGAAGCAGTGAGCCGAGTTTATCGAAGGCTTCGCGTTCGGCGAGGAGATTTCCTTGCTCAGTCATTCTGGAATTCCTTTCTGACCCTTGGCCTGTCATCTATGCGAAATTCCACGGCAAACACGTCAGCCAGACGATTCGAAGTGGGAAAGTTGGACAGGAAATCAACTTCAATTTTGGTCAACGGATCGGCTTTCAACAATGAACGCCACATGTTTTCAACGTTGAAGAAGCTGTCGCCAGCCCCTCTATTGAGCTGTTGAAGCATAGCAAGAATATTGATGTCTTCTCCGCCTCCGCCGAAACCGTTGGCAAAGACATGACCACCTTCGTACCCATCTCCACCAATGCGGCCTATGCGCGACTGTATGGATTCGGATCGATCGGCGCTGCCCAGCGCTAGTTGATCTGTGTGACCCAGAACCGAACGCCCCTCCGCATCAGAGACAAATACATGCGCGTGACTTGCCCCGGCGACTGGATTGGGTACTTCGGGATGAACCACGTAAGTGGTGTTTGGCTGGGTGTGTATCAAGTCGGCATTTAGACTTCCACGGTCGCCGTATCGCGTCTCCACATACGACACTTTCCCGTTGTCGTCGGTGTAGAAGTCCCCTCTGCCTTCAACTGAATAGACAGTATTGGGCTCCAGATCTTCGCGTGCTGCGAACGCCGTTCTCGACGATGGTCCACTTGTCCTTGGCACGTGAACGAGTCGCTCCACCGGGAGGGCGTGGGTGGTCTCGCGGACTGAGAGGAAGATCAATGCTGCTAAGACCGCGGTGTGGCTGGGGCGTGGGACTGTGTAGCTCCGGCGCCGTCGGTTCAGGGTGGGTGTGCGGGACGTCGGCGGGGTCAGTGGTGGTGGGGTTGAAGCGTTGGTTCAGGCGGGCCCTGTCGATGGGGTCGGGCTTGGGTCCGGTTTCAGGGGCGGGGGTGTTCCTGGCCTGGTTCCTGATGTCGTCGCTCCAGCGGCCATTGGACGGGGCCCGGGTTGTGGGGGTTGGGTCGGGTGTGGGGTTGGGGTTGTGTTCGTTGAGCCAGCGGTTGACCGGACCAGGCCCACCGGTACCGGCAGAGGCAACCCCTGGTGGTGTTGTTCCCGTGGGGACGCCTGCGGTGGCCGGGGCGGGGTTGTTGTAGTCCTCGATGGTTCTACCTACGGTGGTCAGGAATTCCTGGACGCGGGCGATGCCGGCGTCGAGGTTCTTCGCCCACTCGGCGGCCGTTGCGGAGCCGAGCACGGCGCTGGATTTAGTGGCCGTGGTCCCGAGCGCGGCAGCGGCTTCCTCCGGCACGGCCGTTCCCGCCGCACCGGCGCCGGTTTCGGTGATCGAGGTTGTTTTGCCCGGCAGGGTCCGGAGCCGGGCGGTGAGGGCGGTGATGCGGGCCTCGACCGTGAGGCCGCCACCGGCGCCGCCTGCTGCTGCGGAAGCGGCGTCGAAGGTGGTTTGCCCGGCGGCCCGCCAGGGGTCGGTGGCCCATTCGTCGGCGTGAACGGTCTCCCGGATCGCGGCGGCGGCGGTCAGGAGCGCTTCGATGTCGCCGTCGTCCATGTCCGTGAAGCCGCGGTCGATCACGGCCTTGGCCCGGAACACAGCAGCGCCCAGGACCCCGATCCCTTGGAACGTGCGGAGCCGTTCGTTCGCATCACTGGTCCCGGCCATGGCGTGCAGGCCCTGGGCGGCGCCCACGGCGGCGGTCCCGAAACCCTGCACCGCGGAGAAGAACCCCTCGGGACGGATCGACACCTGAGGCCCCCACGGTACGCTCGGTGCGGGAACGTCGGTGCCGAGGTAGTGCTGCAGGGCACGGAACCCGTTCGAGAGCACGTCCGTGGAGGCGGAGTCCGTACCCGTCGGGATGTGCGCGGCGCCGTACCGGGTCCCGTGCGTCAACGCTGAGAGTTCGTTGGCGCATTGGGTGTCCGAGTCCAGGATCTGCTGGACCAGCCCGGACGCGGCGGACATGAGCCGTTGATGGGTGTCCACGATCTGGGCTTTCGTGTGCCAGTCATCGTTGGCCAGGATCACCGCGTCCAACGCCTGCACCTCAGCCCGCAAACCCCTGATGCGGCGCTTGAAATCCCTTGCCCGGTCCGCGTATCCGTACAAGGCCCGGGCCGCGGCGCCGGTCAGGTCCTTCACCCGCGCGGCTTTGGCAAGGGCCGGGGTGAATGCGCCGAGTACTTGTTCGGCTTCCGGGGTCCGGTAGAACGCCCGGAGACCGGCCCAGTTCCGGGCCGCGTCCTGCACCCCGTTATGGAACCCCACCCCGGCAACGATCATCGACTGGACCTGGGCGTCCAACACCTCCGGATCAGGCAACGGCGGCAACGCGTCCAAATTGATCCCAGACCCACCAGCACCGGACGGGACACACACCTGCGTGAAATCCCCACTCATTGATCGATCCCGTTCATGGCCCAGCCCCAATCCGCCGTTGCTTCACGAGGAAGCCTGCCCCACAAAATCGCGTCTAGGTGGCGAAATAAGTTCCGTAGGTGTTGGCCATCCGCGGAATCTCGGGGTTCGTGCAATGCCGAATCGGTCAAAAGCCAAAAAATAGGGGTTTTGAGAAATCTTCTAGGTGGTGGCTTTGGGGTTTCTTGATCCAATCTTGAGGAAATGCCGCAGGGAGGTTGAGCCAACGGGATCACACTGAAACCACGGATCACCCAGGGGGGAGATGAGTGGACATGGGCAATATTGCTGGCCAGTGCAACACATGGGCAGGTGCTGCTTTGACAGGAACCCCGTCATGGTAGAAATTGGCGTGGGACCAACTGGCAGGAGCTAACCATGGTGCTCGACGCTTTCTCGGTGAGGGTAGCCCTCGGTGTGGTCACGCTGACCCTCTTTGTGCTGTTCTTCACCTCGTACCGACGCACCAAGTCGCCGTATGCGGGCTGGTGGGGCATTGCCTTGCTGGAATACATGCTCGGCAACGCAGCCTTCCTGCTCAATGGCACCCTCCACCAAAACTGGGCGAACCCCTTGGGCAACGTCCTGGTGGTGGCAGGTTCCTACAGCGTTTGGGCGGGAGCACGCACGCTGCGGGATAAGAAAGCAGCTCCTTGGCAGCTTGCCATTGCACCTGCGATTACGGCCGTGGCCTCCGTCCTGGAGAATCCTGCCACCAACGTGTGGTCCGGGGGCTTTGTGTACTTGGGCATGATGACCATTGGCATTGCGCTGGCCGCCAAGGATCTCTGGTTCATCAAGGCCTCGCTCTCGCAAGTGCACAGGGGCTTGTCCATCGCGGCGGGCCTGCTGGCCGTCTACTACCTGGGCCGGTGGGCCGCGTATGCCGTGGAGGGTCCCGACAGCCCGTTCTTCAAGACCTACTTTGGTCCGGCGCCGTCTGGCCTGGTGTCGCTGGTGCTGCTGGTCACCGTGTCCTTCAGCATGACAGCCCTGAGCAGTGACCAACTGATCAAGGGACTCCGTGAACGTGCCAGCAGGGACCACCTGACCGGGCTCCTCAACCGGGGCACGTTCCTGGACCTCGCCGGCACCGAACTAAACCGGCTGCGGGGCACCGACTCGAGTGCCGCCGTCGTGCTGGCCGACCTGGACCACTTCAAGGCGGTCAACGATGAACACGGCCACCGCGCCGGCGATGCCGCGCTCAAGGCGTTCGCCGAGGCATGCCGTGCCAGTGTTCGTTCCACGGATCTTGTGGGCCGCTACGGCGGGGAAGAGTTCGTCCTCTTCCTGCCCGGTGCCACGCAGGAGCGTGCGGAAAACGTGGCGGTAGAGATCAGCCGCCGCATGTCCACCATGGAAGTGCCTGGAGGCGGCACCTTCCCAACAGTCAGCTACGGGGTCACATCCAGCACTCCGGCCGCCGCGGACCTCACCTTCATGATCGAAGTTGCGGACGCGGCACTCTACAGCGCCAAGGCGCAAGGACGAAACAGGATTGTCGGAGCAGACCGCCTCGGAGCGGCCACTATCGCTGATGAGGCACGATCATGACCATCAATGGATTGACCACCAGGATCCAGATCCAGCACACCCAGGAGCTGAACGCGTTCCGGCAGGACATCACCAGCCCGCCCTACCAGGCCGGCACGGCCACGGCGCTGAACACCGCCCGCCGCTCGGTCCGGATGAATCCGGTCCAGTCGGTGGAGGACGGTAATGCGAGCCTCACCATCGTTGCCGACGTCCAAGGCCTCGCGTGGTTCACCGCGGACAAGGGCCTGCAGGGGAGCTGCATCACCCTTTCCATCGCTGGCCACCGCCGGGCTACCGGCACGCGTCTTTCGTTGCCACTGGCCGAATGCGACGCCTGGATCGAGGCAATCCTCGGCGGCTCCTGGATCACCCACGTGTACCGTTCGGGGGCCAGCCCGGAGCCCGGTGGGAAGCTGGACGTTGCGTCCTACCGGCTCTTCCTGGACGAGCGCAGCAACCCCGTTGCCAAACCGAAGTCCGTGGTGGACGACAGCTTGCGCCGCTTGGAATTGTCTTGAACGCCAAGGGCGGGCTTCACTCCGCCCGCCAATCCGAAGGACGCGAACCCCGAACGGACCCGTTGACCGGGCTCGGCGACCGGTTTGCCTTGGAGAGCGCCGTGCTGGAGGCACAAAAGGCCGAGGGCGGCTTGCCCGCGGCCTTGCTGCTGCTGGACCTTGATGGCTTCAAAGCCCTCAAGAAATCGGTGGGCCATGCGGCGGCGGACCAGGTCCTGATGACCGTCGCCATGCGCATCCGCGAAACAGTGGGGGAGAACGACGTCGTCACCCGCCTCGGTGGCGACGAATTCGCAGTGCTGTTGCGCGCCACCCCCCTTGCCAAGGCTACCGCTGCGGGGAACCGCATCCTGGCCGCGCTGGAGCCCGAGATCGACCTCGGGACCGAAATCGCCCAGTGCAGGGCCAGCGTGGGGCTGCGTATGGTTGAACCGCAGCACACACCCAGCGAACTGCTCCTTGAAGCGGACATGGCCATGGAGGAATCCAAAGCCGAGGGCCGTAACAAGGTCAAGAACTTCGATCCAGCCACACTTCTGGCGCGCCAACTCCAACGGCAAATCGTGGGGGAGTTGGCCCACGCCATCGACTCCGACCAGTTGGTGTTGTACTACCAGCCGATTGTTGAACTGGCCACTGGACGCCTTCAAGGCAGCGAAGCCCTTGTCCGCTGGAACCACCCCGAGCATGGGCTCATCATGCCGGACCGTTTCATTCCCATCGCCGAGTCCTCCGGCCTGATCGCGAAGCTGGGCCGCTGGGTGCTGCGGACCTCCATTGCCCAACTGGCCATGTGGAGGCAGGACGCGGAAACCGCACACCACGACTTCACCATGCGCATCAACGTGTCCGCACCCGACCTGCAAAGCCTGGAATTCGTGGACGATGTGCGCGAAGCCCTGTCCGGGGCCGGGCTTCCTCCCGAGTCGCTGGTCCTGGAACTCACCGAGAGCGCCATTATCCAGAACAACGAACTCGACCGGTACACCCTCATGAGCCTGCACCGCCTGGGCGTGGGCTTGGAGATCGACGATTTCGGCACGGGATATTCGTCCATGGGGTATCTCCGGAAACTGCCTGTGGACCATGTGAAGGTGGACCGCGAGTTCGTCCGGGACCTGGGGAAGGACGACACCCAGTTGACGTTCCTCGCTGCCATCCAGCAGGTGATCCGGTCCTGCGGGTTGGACGGGATCTGGGAAGGTATTGAGACGGCGGAGCAGGCCGAGGCCCTGCGCAGTATCGGATGCACCAGCGGCCAGGGCTACTACTTTGGCCGTCCCGTGCCGGGGCCCGAGTTCACGGAGAACCTGAAGCGGCAGCAGACCTGGCCTGGGTAAACCATGCCTCGGCAAACCCCCGCCCGGAACGCAGCAAGGCCCCGGCACTCTGCGAGTGCCGGGGCCTTGCTGCGTTAGCCTCTGCTAACCAAAGTACTTCGGCAGCGTGCCTTCGTGTGCTTCGCGGAGTGCATCCAGTGAAAGCTCGTCCACACCGTTGATCTCCAGCTTTCCGCCGGCGGCGTCAACAACGCCGATCCGGAGGTGGGCGAAGCCGCGGGCCGTGCACATGTCCTTGAAGCGGACTTCCTCGGAGCGCGGCACGGAAACGATCGCACGGGCCTGGGATTCGGAGAACAGGGCCGTGAACAGGTCCACGCCGTCGCGCTCCATGAGTTCCTCAAGGGCAATGCGGGCACCCACGCCGTAGCGCAGCGAGGACTCCACGAGTGCAGCCGCAAGGCCACCTTCGGAGAGGTCGTGTGCTGCGTCAACCATGCCGTCGCGGGAAGCGTTGATGAGGATCTCACCAAGTTCGCGCTCGGCTGCCAGGTCTACCTTCGGCGGCCGGCCACCGAGGTGTCCGCGCAGGTTGGACCACTCCGAGCCATCCAGTTCGGCTGCCGTGGTGCCGAGCAGGTAGATGGCCTGCCCGTCCTCGCGCCAGCCCGACGGCGTGCGGCGGGCGACGTCGTCGAGCTTGCCCAGGACTGCCACCACAGGGGAGGGGTGGATCGGCGTGGTGCCGGTCTGGTTGTACAGCGAAACGTTGCCGCCGGTGACCGGAACACCCAGTTCCATGCAGGCGTCGGACAGGCCACGGATGGCCTCGGCGAGCTGCCACATGACGTCAGGGTCCTCGGGGGAACCGAAGTTCAGGCAGTCGCTGACGGCCATCGGCACGGCGCCGGACGTGGCCACGTTGCGGTAGGCCTCGGCCAGTGCCAGCTGCGCACCCTGGTACGGATCCAGGTAGGTGTAGCGTCCGTTGGCGTCGGTGGCCAGGGCAACGCCGAGGCCGGATTCCTCGTCAACGCGGACCACTCCGGCGTCATCCGGGAAGGCCATGGCAGTGTTGCCGCCAACGTAGCGGTCGTACTGCTTGGTGATCCAGGACTTGCTGCACATGTTGGGCGATGCAACGAGCTCGGTGACGGCCGCGGCGAGCTCGGAGGGAGCGGACGGGCGGTTGGCGTCTTCCACGGATCCGGTGAAGGCGTTGGCCTGGAGGGAATCCTGCCACTCAGGGCGGGCATAGGGGCGGTCGTAGACCGGTCCGTCGTGCGCAACGGTGCGGGGATCGACGTCGACGATTACCTCGCCCTCCCAGGTGATGATGAGGCGGCCGGTATCGGTCACTTCACCCAGCCAGGAGTACTCGACGGCCCACTTGTCCATCACGGCCTCGAACGCTTCCACGTTCTCCGGAGTAACAATTGCCATCATGCGTTCCTGCGATTCGGACATGAGGATCTCGCCCGGGGTCAGCGTGGGGTCGCGCAGCAGCACCGAGGTCAGCTCAACCTGCATGCCGCCGTCGCCGTTGGAAGCGAGCTCGGACGTCGCACAGGAAATGCCCGCGGCGCCGAGGTCCTGGATACCTTCAACCAAGGAGCCCTTGAAGAGCTCGAGGCAGCACTCGATGAGCACCTTCTCAGCGAAGGGGTCGCCCACCTGTACGGCGGGGCGCTTGGAGGGCTTGGTGTCGTCGAAGGACTCCGAGGCCAGCACCGAAGCGCCGCCGATGCCGTCGCCACCCGTGCGGGCACCGAACAGGACAACCTTGTTGCCCTTGCCGGAGGCGTTGGCCAGGCGGATGTCCTCGTGGCGCATGACGCCTACGGCCAGTGCGTTCACCAGCGGGTTGCCCTGGTAGACGGAGTCGAATACCATTTCGCCGCCGATGTTCGGCAGGCCGAGGCAGTTGCCGTAGCCGCCGATACCGGCGACGGCGCCGTGCATGACGCGGGCGGTATCCGGGTGGTCGATCGCTCCGAAACGCAGCGGGTCCATCACGGCAACCGGGCGTGCGCCCATGGAAATGATGTCGCGGACAATGCCGCCGATACCGGTAGCGGCACCCTGGTACGGCTCAACGAACGACGGCGAGTTGTGGGACTCGATCTTGAAGGTGACGGCCCAGCCGTCGCCCAGGTTGGTGACGCCGGCGTTTTCGCCGATGCCCACCAGCATGTCCTTCTTCATCTCCTCGGTGACCTTGTCGCCGAACTGGCGCAGGTGGTTCTTGGAGGACTTGTAGGAGCAGTGCTCGCTCCACATCACGGAGTACATGGCCAGCTCGGCGCCGGTGGGGCGGCGGCCCAGGACCTTGACGATCTCGTCGAATTCGTTCTGCTTCAGGCCCAGTTCGGCCCACGGAAGTTCCGTGTCCGGGGTCTTGGCAGCGTGCTCAACGGTATCGATGTTGAACTTCTTGGTGGTTTCCGTGGTCACTTGTCGCCTCCCACAATCTTGGTCAAAACGGAGGTGAAGAAACCGAGGCCGTCGGTGTCGCGGGCTGCGCCATCAAGCGCTTCCGGACCGAAGCCTGCCTCAACGGCGTGCTCGGGGTGCGGCATGAGGCCCACAACGTTGCCCGCGGCGTTGGAGATGCCGGCGATGTCGCGGCGGGAGCCGTTCGGGTTGAAGCCCACGTAGCGGAACACCACGCGGCCCTCGGCCTCAAGGGCATCGAGGGTCTTCTCGTCGGCGATGTACTGGCCGTCCTGGTTCTTCAGGGGCACAGTGATTTCCTGGCCGGCCTGGTAGTCCACGGTCCATGCGGTGTCGGCGTTCTCCACGCGCAGCACCTGGTCGCGGCAGATGAACTTCAGGTGGTCGTTCTTGATCATGGAACCGGGCAGCAGGTGCGACTCGGTCAGGATCTGGAAACCGTTGCAAATGCCCAGGACAGGCAGCTTGGCGTCGGAGTTGGCGGCATCGATGATCTTGGACATCAGCGGCGCGAAGCGCGAGATGGCGCCGGCGCGCAGGTAGTCGCCGTAGGAGAAACCGCCGGGGATAATGACAGCGTCAACGTCGCCAAGTTCGGAGTCTGCGTGCCAGAGCGGCACCGCCGTTGCGCCGGCAAGACGCACTGCGCGGGCGGCGTCGCGGTCGTCCAGGGTGCCGGGAAAGGTAACGACGCCGATCTTGGCACCGGCCAAGCGGGGCTCTGCGGCGACGGCCACAGCCTCGCCAATCAGGGGGAGTGACGTCATCTCAGGCCTCGACGACCTCGACGTTGACAACATCTTCGATCACGGGGTTGGAGAGCAGCGTCTCAGCAGCCTCGCGGGCCTGTGCCAGGATGGCGTCGGTAACCTCGCCGTCAACCGTCAGTTCGAAGCGCTTGCCCTGGCGGACTGCGCTGAAGCTGTTGAAGCCGAGGCGGGGCAGTGCACCCACGATGGCCTTCCCCTGGGGGTCCAGAATCTCGGGCTTGGGCATGACGTCAACGACGATCCGGGGCATCCGGTAACTCCTGTGCGTGAGTTGGGTGAACCTTTAAATAAGGCTGCCGCGGAGGATGCCGTCTCACGCCGTTCAGCCGCGTTCGAACTATGTCCCGAAAACGGTGTCCTGAAACGGTGTGGGGGCGCTCCGCGAGCTTGCACGTCTATCCTACCGGGAGGAGCGCACATACCCTATTCAGCGCGTTTGCGCGAGGAGCCCCCGCCGTTTCGGGGGAAATTCCCTGCGATCAGGGCCCGACGGCGGTATGGCAGCAGGTGCGTGGCGTCACTAGGATTGCGGCATGGCTGAGAAACCGAAGTCGATGGTGCTGGGCGTGATGGCCGTAGCTGTTTTTGCCGGGCTGGGGCGCATGGTCGTCCAGAAAATCCGGGCAGACAGGGCTGCCCGCGAGCAGCGGTTGGTGGCTCCCCTGGACAAGGAAACGTTGGAGAAGATCAGCCGCGCGGTCAGGACTCCTGGCCAGTTCCTGCGGACTCCGGGCAAATGAACGGATTAGGGAACGTACAAATGCGCTAATCAACCGGGTTAAACCTCGGAAATCCGGCGTAGTTTGGGTAGTACACCCGGGGTTCAGCCCCTTGGCCCAAACCAGGAGGAACAATGACCGAACATGTTGCCGAAGTATCCGCCTGCAGCGTTGGAACGTGCGGGTTCAACCACAACGGTTGTACCGCGTTTGGAATCACCATCGGCGGTACCCAGGACCACGCATCCTGCGCCACGTTCATCGACACCACCACCATGGGCGGACTGCCCAAGGTCCTTGCGCACGTTGGTGCCTGCCAGCGTTCGGAGTGCGTCCACAACAACAACTTGATGTGCGAAGCCCACGATGTGAAGGTTGGCCCCGGCGCCGATTCCGCCGACTGCCTCACCTACGAGCACGCCTGATACCTATCAGCGAAAGCGGGCACGTCCTTGCCGGACGTGCCCGCTTTTTGCGTGCTCCTACTTGGCTTCCTTGGGGCTGTTCGCGTCCTTGAGTTCCTGCTCCGCAGTGGCTTGGATCAGGGCGAGGAGTTCGGGATCCAGTCCGGGTGCGAATTCTTCCTTGCGTTCCGGTGAGATGGTGATGGGGCTCCCCTTGGGCATAGTGTCCGTGGACAATTCCGTTCCGTCGTTGGAGGGTGAGGCTCCGCGGAAGAGCTTGCCCGCCTCGCTGAGGTTGTCGGCGCTGAAGGTGTACTGAATGCTCTGCAGGCCCTTGTCCAGGAGCTTTTTCACCTCCGGGAACTGCTCGGCGTTGGTTTTGGGGATCGGCAGGACCTTGCCCCAATTGACGCCCAGGCTTTCCAAAGCCTTCGCGTAAGCATTTTCGTGGGCTTGGTCGCGGACGATCAGGTACGCGATGGTGGATCGGGCTGTTTTGTTGTCTGTCATTTCATAGATGCGGCACTTCTGCAGCCTGCCGGTCGATTCGAGCATCAGGTTGTAGAGGAGGTCCAGGACGAGGTTGCCACTGTTGTAGACATAGGAGCCGCTCCAAGGATTGCCGGCGGCGTCTACGGGGAGTGCGCCTTGGGCGCCCACGAGGTAGTGGTGGATGTTGCTGGTGTCCAAGGCGATATTAAGGGGAGTGGCCCCGCCTGCTCCGGGCTCGTCTACCGGATCGTTTTTCTTGCCTTGATAGCGCGGTGACCCATCCAGGAGTTGGGAGATGGTGGTCCCGATCAACTCCACATGGCTGATCTCCTCTGTGCCGATGCCCTGGAGGAGGTCCTTGTACGGCTTCGATGCGGCGTCGCCGCGGAAGTTCATGCTCTGGAACAGGTACTGCATCATGGTGCGCATTTCACCGAATTGCCCACCGAGCCCTTCCTGCAGGGCGTTTGCTGCGGCGGGATCCGGCTCGTCCGCTGCGATTTCGTTGATGAGAAGCTGGGTATGCAGGTACATTGCGATTCCTCACGTTGATACATGCTTTGGAGTGGAAACCCTCTGCTGGCCACCCCGGGTCCGCTAACCATAAGCATGCTTACTAATCGTGGGCAAGGGGTACTGCATCCCCTTGTGGCTTAGCCCGCTACTTGGTTGGTCAGTTCCCGGCCTTCCCTGAGGGCGGCCAGGTTGGACAGCACCAATGCGGAGGAGCCCTTGGGCCGGTTTCCTGCAACGTGCGGGGTGATGATCAGGTTGGGCGCCGACCATAGCTCCGAATCCGCAGGCAGGGGCTCAACCTTGGTGACGTCCAGCGCTGCGGCGCGAAGGCTGCCGTCACGAAGGGCCGCCAGCAGGGCGTCCTCGTCCACGGTCGCGCCGCGGCCTACGTTGACGAATATGGCTGTATCCGGAAGGGCCGCGAGCACCTCGGCATTGAGGGAGCTTTCGGTCTCCGGAGTCGCCGGCAGGATGGAGACCAGCACGTCGGTGGTCTTCAGCGCCTCGGCTAGCTCGGAGGTGGCGACCACCGGGAACCCGTACCGCTCGCCGGCGGAATTCGCGACGCCGGTGACCTTGGCGCCCAGCGCGGCCAGCAGGGGTGCGAGCCGGCCTGCGATGGAGCCGAACCCCCAAATGGTGACCTTGGCGCCGTCGAGCGTGTAGAGCTGCCCGGTATCCGGCGACGACTGGGCCACGTTGTAGTCGCGGTTCCAGGTGGAAGCTTTTTGGGACTCGGCCAGCATGTCCAGGCGCCGGACGGCTGCCAGGATCAAGGCCAGGGCGTGCTCGGCCACGGGGCCGTCGTGGAGCGAGCGGCCGGAGGTAATCGCAACGTTCTCTGCGAAGCCTGCGGCGAGGACGGAGTCGGGTCCCGCGGCGAGTGTTTGGACGAGCTTGAGGTTTCCGAGCCGCTGCGCCGCGTCGCTGAGGTTCGCGGCGGTGTTCTGCCAGGCCACCAGGACCTCGGCGTCCGTGTGTTCGTCAGGAATCGTCTGGTCAACCCGGTAGGTGGCGACGGTATCCCCAGATGCGCTCAGGTCCAGGGCGATGGTGTGGGGGATGAGGATTTTCACTGCGCAGCTCCGTTACTGAGGGTTTGCCGGTATGTACTCGACGTTAGTGCTTGGACGCTCGCCAGCGCATTCCGCTGATTGATCTCTGGCAATGTGACGATCGACACTCTATGGTTGTAGGACGTTCGACGTGGCACGTAACACCAATCGTCATGTTGGATCGATCCCGCCGTTTCGAAAGGACACTGGATTTGAGATCCCCCGCACTCCCGTTTGCACGTTTATCCGTCGTAAGTGCCTTGGCCGTGGGCCTGGTGGCCGGTTTGGGCTTGCCCGCCAATGCCGCCCCCATCCCGGCCAACGACCCCACCTTCGCCCCGGGCAGCTTCAGCGAAACCAACCTCGCCGCCGATCGCACGGCGGCCAACTTCTTCTACCGCATCCCCGCACTCACCTACCTGGCCAACAATGTGGTCCTCGCTGCGTGGGACGGCCGGCCCGGTTCGGCAGCGGACGCCCCCAACCCCAACTCGATCGTGCAGCGCCGCAGCACCGACGGCGGTGTAACGTGGGGCCCCGTTCAGGTCATTGCCGCCGGACATGTTGGCGATGCCAGCGGTCCGAAGTACGGCTACAGCGACCCGTCCTACGTCTACGACGCCGAGGCCAACAAAGTCTTCGCCTTCTTCGTGTACTCGAAGGACCAGGGATTCGGCGGAAGCCAGTTCGGCAACGACGATGCTGACAGGAATGTCATCTCCTCCGCCGTCATTGAGTCCTCGGACGGAGGCGTTACGTGGAGCCAGCCGAGGCTCATCACCAACGTCGCCAAGCCCGGCTCCAGCAAGACCAGCCCCGTGGCCGGGGATGTCCGTTCCAATTTCGCTTCCTCAGGCGAGGGCATCCAACTCAAGTACGGGCAGTACAAAGGCCGGCTCATCCAGCAATTCGCGGGTGACGTACGCCAGGCGGATGGGACCAACAAGATCCAGGCCTACAGCGTCTACTCCGACGATCACGGGGTGACCTGGAAGAAGGGCAGCAACGTTGGCGACCGGATGGACGAGAACAAGACCGTGGAGCTCTCCGACGGCCGTGTCCTGCTGAACTCGCGCGACAACGCCAACCAGGGCTACCGGAAGGTGGCCATCTCGATGGATGGCGGGGCTACATACGGTCCCGTCACCCAGGACACGGAGCTGCCCGACCCTGCCAACAACGGCTCCATCTCACGGATGTTCCCCAACGCCGCCCAGGGCTCGGCTGACGCGAAGAAGCTCATCTTCACCAACGCCAACTCCAAGACCGGCCGCGAGAACGTCTCGGCCCGGGTCTCCTGCGACGACGGCGCCACATGGCCTGGCGTACGCACCATCCGTTCAGGTTTCTCGGCCTACTCCACGGTGAGCCGCCTGGCCGACGGAAAGTTCGGCGTGCTCTACGAGGGCAATTACACGGACAACATGCCTTTCGCCACGTTCGATGACGCGTGGTTGAACTACGCCTGCGCACCGCTTTCTGTTCCCGCCGTCACCACTGCTCCAAGCGCCACCCAGCAGGTTCCCGTGACCGTGACCAACCAGGAAGCCACCACCCTGTCCGGTGGCACTGTCACTGTTTACACGCCGTCGGGATGGTCGGCCACCACCGTTTCCGTGCCCGCGGTTGCTCCCGGAGCGTCGTTAACCGTGAATGTCGCCCTCACCGCGCCGGCCAACGCCAGTGGGCCGCAGAGCCTGAACGCGGCATTCACGACGGCGGATGGCCGGGTTTCGCAGTACACCTTCACCGCCACGGTGCCCGTGGCCCCGCAGGTGGGACTCACCATCACGGGGTCCGCCCCTTCCCGCGACGTCGTGGCCAGCCCGTACCAGGCCGGCGAGACCTTGGCATACACGTTGACGGTCAAGAGCACGGCCAATGTCACCGCCAACGCGGTGCCTGTGTCCGGGACTTTTGACTCCGGCTTCCTGCCGCCAACAGCTCCCAACTGCCGGTACAACAACCTCGCCGCCGGAGCCAGCTACACCTGCACCACGGCCAAGCACGTCATTACTGCGGCCGATATCGAGCGGGGCTACTTCGTTCCCGAAGCCAGCTTCAGCATCACCTCAAGCACGACGCCGTCACTCACCAAGACCGTGCCGTTCACCGGCGCCGCGGTGGCCTTGCGCGACGGGCTGCTGGCAGCCGACATCAGCGGGGCGCGTGCCGACGTCGGGCGTGACCTCGCCACCCAGCCGTACGCGGCAGGCGACCTGGTCCCTTACACGTTCACCGTGAAGAACACGAGTGCGCTCGGGGAGAAGGTGGTGCCCACCGCCGGTAACTTCAGTCCATTCCTGCCGGAGGGGGCGGGCAACTGCCGGTACTCGTCGTTGCCTGCGGGGCAGAGCTACCAGTGCGCTACTCCACGCCACACAGTGACGGCGGCGGAGGCCGGGCAGGGGTTCTTTGTCCCCGTTACGTCGTGGGAGGTCAGCGCTGCCGGGCAGTCCACCAAGACCTACCAGATCAACGGTGGCGAAGTTGACCTGAAGGTCCGCGACGCTGCGCTTTCGGCGACCGTCGCAGCGGAGTGGTCTGACTCGGACGGGGACCGCTTTGCCAGCGCAGGCGACCCCGTGACCTACACCTACACGGTGGGCAACGCCGGGAACGTGGCCGTGACCGGGGTGGAAGCTTCGGCGGCCGGGATTTCGGTTGCTTCGTTGGCGGCAGGTGAGACGGTGACGGAAACCCGTGAGCATGTGCTGACGGCTGCCGACGTGGCCGCCGGATCGCTTGCTGCAGTGTCGTTCGAGGCGACGGCACACAACGGTGCCAAGGGCGTTGCTGTGACTGCGGAAGGCGACACCTTGGCCTTGAAGGTCCAGCCTGAGCAGCCGTCGGTGGAACCGCGACTGACCGTCCAGGACTTCGATGGCCAAACGCCGCCGTTCGATCTCGGTACGGAGTTCAAGTACCGCACAGGCCAGAAGGTGGTTTTGAAGGGCTTGGAATACGGGCAGTGGTACTACGTGTATCTCAATAAGAACAGCTACCGTCTGGGCTGGATTTTCCCAACAACGGATAACACCGTGGAATTCATTCTTCCTTCGGATGTGAAGAACGGGCGGGACGATGTTGTGGTGCTGGACAGGGACGGTAAGCAGGTCTCCTTTGATCGGCTGCACGTAACGCCGAAGGGCTGAACCCGCTGTGAAGGGGGTCGTCGGTGTCTGCACCGGCGGCCTCCCTTTACGCTGCCCGAAAACTGTCGCACGCTCACATAGACTCGGGGTAGCGGGCAAGAGCCTGCTGCATCGTTAAAGAACTAAAGATCCGATGGCAGTCGGATCTTCGTTCAGAGCGATGCGCTCAATTGGTGCGGTATGAGGGCATACACCTCAATCCCTACGAATTGAGTGTATGTCCCTTGGCGATGGGGGTGCAAGCACTCCCCGCTGCCGCACCCTTTTCCCTGGGAGGGGGTGCCGCAATGACTCGACAGCGGAAACGCCGCGAGCCTTGGGGACGCCTGAACCTGCTGGTCAATCTCAGCCGCCTTGTGGTTGAACTTTGTTCGTCACATGGCTTGCTGCTCGGCGTGTGACAAGACAAATTTCCCGAAATGTGCTGTATGTCATAATTCCCCGTCGCTATGTACTCTGTGACTCGGCTGGTTGCGTATTTTTGACAGGACCTGTCAAAAACGCAACCATCTCCAGTTGACAGGTCCGGGCGAAGGCGCCGGGTCCTCCCCAGTGAAAGGTGCAGTCACTCGTGAAATCACAAGGAAAGAGCTTCGTCAGAAGCGGGGGGCTTCGGAAGGCAGCGGCCTTGGCCGTGGGCGTTCCGTTGCTGCTCTCTTCAGTGGCGTTGCCGGCCCAGGCGGCTCTATCAGCGGAGAACGCGCCAGGGAATGTTGCGTCGGTAGCCAAGAAGAACCTTGACCCCAGCGCTTATAAGGACGGCCGCTACATGGTGGTCCTGGCAGAGAAGCCGGCAGCCACTTACGACGGCGGCACTGCGGGGCTTGCGCCAACCAAGCCGGAGGAGGGCAAGAAGCTCGACGCGGACAGCGCCCCGGTCAAGCAGTACCAATCACACCTTCAGCAGAAGCAAAAGGAAGTGGCGCAGCAGGAAAACGTCACCATCCAGCGTGAATTCACCACCGCTGTCAACGGCTTCAGCGCCAACCTGACGGCGGACCAGGCCATCAACCTGGCGAAGGACCCCAAAGTGCTGCTGGTCTCCCCGGACACGCAGTACGCGCCGGACTACTCGACCACTGATTTCCTGAAGCTCAGCGGCGCCAACGGAACCTGGAAGACCCAATACGGCGGCGTGGACAACGCAGGCAAGGGCACCGTTGTTGGGGTCATCGATACCGGCTACACCCCGTCCAACCCGTTCTTCGCTGGTGAACCCGTGGGCCCGCTGGTGGGCAACCCCCAGGTAGGCGTTCCGTACCGCACCGGTGACGGTAAGATCGCCATGCTGAAGGCCGACGGCGACACCTTCGTTGGCGAATGCCAGGCAGGAACAGGCACCGGCGCCGACTACGACGGAAGCGCCTGCAACTCCAAGGTCCTCAGCACCCACTACTTCGCGGACGCCTTCCTTGAGACCGTTCCGCCGGAAAACCGTGCTCCCGAAGAAGTCATCTCGCCCGTGGACGTCGACAGCCACGGCACCCACACCGCAAGCACCGCGGCGGGCAATGCCAACGTGGAAGCAACCGTGGACGGCCGCAGCTTCGGCACCACCAGCGGCATTGCACCGGCCGCGAAGCTCTCCATCTACAAGGTCTGCTGGGAAGACACGGATCCCGCTACCGGCGGCTGCTATGGATCGGCGTCCATTGACGCGATCGAGCAGGCCATCCTGGACGGTGTGGACGTGCTGAACTACTCCATCTCCGGTTCCACCACCTCCACCACGGACCCGGTTTCCCTGGCCTTCCTGTCCGCGGCTTCCGCCGGCATCTTTGTGGCAACCTCCGCCGGTAACTCCGGTCCCACCGCCAGCACCGTGAACCACGGAGCTCCATGGCTGACCACTGTTGCCGCAACCTCGTTCTCCCAGGAATTGCAGGGAACGGTCGAATTCTCCGATGGCAGCAAGTTCCGCGGAGCGAGCATCATGAACAAAGAGGTGAGCGGGGCCGGCGTCGTGCTTTCCACCAACGCCGCAAGCGGCAACGGCAACGCGGCCCTCTGCGCTCCGGATTCGCTTGATCCGGCCAAGGTGACCGGCAAGGTGGTTGTTTGCGACCGCGGCGTTGTTGACCGCACCGCCAAGAGCGCGGAAGTACAGCGCGCCGGTGGCGTGGGCATGATCCTGGTGAACCTGACCGACTCCTCGCTGGACACGGACAAGCACGTTATTCCCACCGTCCACGTGAACCCGCCGGCAACCCAGGCCATCAAGGACAAGGTCACGGCCAACCCGGCCATTACCGTCTCCCTGCGCAACCGCGACACCACCGGCCTGCCGCTCGAAGCCCAGCCGCAGATCGCCGGATTCTCCTCGCGCGGACCGCTGCTTGCCACCGACTCCGACCTCCTGAAGCCGGACGTTTCCGCGCCCGGCGTTGCCATCCTCGCGGGTGTTTCACCGATCGGAACCGGCGGCGACAACTTCGGCTTCCTGTCCGGAACGTCCATGGCTTCGCCGCACGTGGCAGGCTTCGGCGCGTTGATCCTGTCCAAGAACCCCACCTGGTCGCCCGCCACGGTGAAGTCGGCCATGATGACCACGGCCGGCCAGGTCAAGCTCGCCAATGGCGCCCCGAACAAGGACGTCTTCGCCACCGGTGCCGGGCAGGTTGATCCCGCCAAGGTGCTGTCCCCGGGACTGGTGTACGACAACACCACCGAGGACTACCTCAAGTTCGTCCAGGGCACCGGCATGGACCTGGGCATCCCGGGCCTGGGCACCACGGCCGCCCGCGACGTCAACGTGCCATCGTTCGCGCTGGGCAACCTCGCAGGCAAGATCGAGGTCACCCGAACGTTGACGGCCCTGACGCCGGGCCTCTACCGCGCGTCAGTCAACGTTCCCGGTGTGGACGTCAAGGTCACCCCGTCCGTGCTCAACTTCAGCCGTGCCGGTGAGAAACGGACGTTCAAGGTGCAGTTCGAGAACAAGAACGCCGCACTGGGCAAGTTCGCCATGGGATCGCTGAGCTGGCAAGGTGCCAACAAGACCGTCACTTCGCCGATCGCTGTCCGTCCGCAGTCCGTGATCGCGGATAAGGCACTGACCTTCACGGGAACCGGCCGCAACGGTTCGGGAACCATCAACATCACTTCCGGAACCAACCTTCCGGTGGGCGTCACCGTTGACGGACTGTCCAAGGCCGATTCCTCCGCTGTTGAACTGGTTCCCGGCCCCTTCGCCGGCGAAACCAACGCCTCCAACTTCGTGAAGAAGGTGACCGTGGGTGCGGGCAGTGCCCTTGCCAAGTTCTCGGTGATCTCCTCCGACCAGGCTGCTGACTTCGACATGCTGGTCCTCACGCCCTCCGGCCAGCAGCTGCCGGCCGCAACGGCCTCGGCCAGCGAGTCGCTGTCGGTGCCGAACCCGGCCCCGGGCGACTACTACGTCTTCGCCAACCTCTACGCGAGCCCCAACAACCAGCCAACCAAGGCCTCCGTCGATGCCGCGGTCCTGGGGGCCAACGAAGGCAACGCCTCGGTGACGCCGAATCCCATCAAGCTGGCCAACGGCAAGAAGGGCACCATCTCCCTGAACTGGAAGAACCTGGCGCCGGGCTCGTACATCGGCCGGCTGACGTTCGCGGGAACCAGCGAGCCGAGCTTCGTCACGGTAGTGGTGAGCCCGGGCGGAACCGCTGTTGTTCCGGACAACGAGGATCCGAAGAAGGACAAGAAGAACCGCGGCAAGATCCGTGGTGACGAACAGACCCAGGAGAACAACGCCGGCTAACTCCGGACTCCTGACGAACAGCAGTGGCCGGTGGGAAATCCCACCGGCCACTGCTGTTCTGTCTAAGCATCTGCTGGTTCTTGAACCGATAGCGGATTTTCTGTGGCAAGGCTGTCGGGTCGGACAACATCGCTGGGGCTGCCAAGATGTCCGGAGAGCCACTCGCGCAATCCGGGAGCAGTGTCTTCCCGTTCCAAGGCGACAGTCATCACGGCCTTGAGATAGCTCAGTTTGTCGCCCGTATCGAAGCGCCGCCCCCGGAAGACGACGCCGTAAACGCCGGAGCCCGGGCCTTCGGACACGGCCAGCGCCTGCAGGGCATCCGTCAACTGGATTTCTCCGCCCCGGCCGGGAGGGGTCTGCTCAAGGACGCCAAACACCCTGGGGTGCAGGACGTAGCGTCCGATGATGGCAAGGTTGGACGGCGCGGACCTGGGGTCAGGTTTTTCGACAAGACCACGGATCCGAACTGCTCCGTCCTCTTCGACAGAGGCGACATCGGCGCACCCATAGGAGCTGATGAGCTGCGGTTCCACCTCCATCAATGCCACCACCGAGCTGCCGGTACGTTCCTGGACGCGTGCCATCTCTTCGAGGATGCCGTCGCGTTCGTCGATGAGGTCATCCCCGAGCAGCACAGCGAATGGTTCATTTCCGACGTGTGCTCGGGCGCGCAGGACGGCATGTCCAAGACCTTTCGGATCACCTTGGCGCAGGTAGTGCAGGTCCGCCAGCGACGACGGTCCCTGGACGGCTGCCAGTTTTGCGTCGTCTCCCTTTGCCATAAGGGTTTGCTCAAGGAAGGGCTCCCGGTCGAAATGATCCTCCAAGGCCCTCTTGTTGCGGCCGGTGACCATCACGACGTCGGTCAAGCCTGCCCGCACAGCTTCTTCCACGACGTACTGGATGGCGGGCTTGTCCACGACGGGAAGCATTTCCTTGGGCATCGCTTTGGTGGCTGGCAGGAAGCGGGTTCCGAGTCCGGCCGCGGGGATGACTGCTTTACGCATGGGAGTCCTTTGCTTTGTGGTCGATTCCGTCGACGAAGTCCGCCGGGGAGTAATCAGGCATGTCCTCAATTCCCCTTGAGGGGTTCCAGTGGTGGAAAATTGCGCACGGAAACGCATCTGCCAGGGCATTGCGGGATACCCGGCCTACGGAGTCCACGACTACGACGTCGCGGAACTGCGCGAACACGGCCCCGGCGAGGCTGCCGAGGCGCTGCGGAAGTGCCGACGGAACAACCAGCAGATCTGCTTCGGTCTCGCGAAGATGCTGCCTCAGACAGTTTCCTGACAGTGATTCGAGGTGGTCAATCAGGTCGACCGTCCCGCCCGCGGCCAGAACCGCCCAGACATCGATCATGGACCCTGGCTGCACCAGGCTGGTGGTACCAAGCACTGTCCGGGTTGAGAGATTAAACCTCTTTCCAACACTTTCAAGGACGTCGCTGAACTCCCGTAGGTCCATGGTGGTGCGGCCGGGGCCGGTGCCGCCGAACAGCCATACGGCGGATGAAAAAGGCAATGCCTGTCCAGAGACTCCGGCAGCCTTGAGGTAGTCCCCGTCCGGGTGCATGAAGCCGGTTGCCTGGCCAAGTATTGTGCGGGCAGGCAGTGGCTCCCTTGTGTTTGGCTGGAGCGGAAACCCACCAGCTCCGAGGGTCCAAAGCGCCGCGGATTCCACTATGGTTTCCGGACCCGGGACCGCTTCAAAAGCCACGAGATCACCGGCCCGTACACCTTTGAGCTGCATGGCCAAGGCGCGTGTGTTGATCTGTCGGTCCACGGCCGCATACGGGAAGTCGTGGCACTTCCACCGGAGTGCAACCTTGCCGGGGTTGTTCCGGGCCGTCTCATGAATGGCTGAAACGAGGGGATGCACTCCCGGCCCCTTCCTGTGCAGCTACGGCCTTGCGGCCGCCAGAGGATGACCGCGCTAAGGCATGGGCGATAAGCCGGTTTGAGTTGATCCGGTCCTCGAGCCGGGGCGCGGGCGTGCTGATCATCAGTTCGCCGACGCCCAGTTCATCGGCCAAGGTTGTGAGCTGGCGGGCCACGTGTTCAGCGGCACCGACAATGAGCCGATTCTCATTGTTTTCAGCTCGGCGGAGTTCTTCGGCGGACCAGTCCAGGCGAGCGGTGCCCAACGGGAAGGGCGCGTCCATCCCCAGATCCTTCCGCGCCCGCCACAACCGTACCGCGTCTGCCAACTCCTGTGCCTCGGCTTCGCTTTCAGCTGCAATCACCCTCACCGCGAGGATGGCCTCCGGTTGCTTCCGGGTGGCCCCGGGCTGGAAATTCTCCCGGTAATGCATGAACGCCGTCCGGCCGCTTGTGCTGTTGAGGAAATGGGCATGGGCGTACCCGGCCCCGGTAACGGCTGCCAAGGGGGCTGAACCTGTGCCTGCTCCCAGCAGCCAGATGTCGAGGTCGTCCCGTCCGCTGCTTCCGGGCATCAGGCCGAGCCGCGCATGCAGTTCGATGATTTTCTCGTTGAAGGAGCCCGTACCGCCACTGCCTGCCCGGCCGACACCGAGGTTCACCCGGCCTGGGTGGAGGGCTGCAAGGATTTCGAAGGCCTCTGCGACTTGCCAGGGCTCGTGCAGGCCCAGCAGGACCCCGCCTGAGCCGACAGTGATCCCTGCTGTGGCTTCAAGAACCGCCATGGCCATGAGGGATGGTGTGGTGCCGGCGAAACCGGGAGACTCATGGTGTTCTGCGAGCCAGAAGCGGTGATAGCCGTCTTCCTCGGCTGCGCGGGCCAAGGCGAGGGTTTCACGGAGAGCCTCGGCCTTGGTTTTGCCTTGGGCGACCGGTGACTGGTCCAGGACGGATATCTTCATCGCGTCGAGGTGGTGGTGCCGGGCTTGGAGGACGGAACGATGGTGAAATCGGCCAGGAAGACGAGGTTGTGGATCTCGGCCGAGGCTATGGCTCGGAGGATTGGCAGCTGCTGTGCGGCCTGTTCAGGGGTAAAGACGTTAAGTGGCCATTCCTTCACTGTTCCACCTCGCAGATGGGGGTGGTGGAAACCTCGTCCGTAGTAGGCATGGATGGTGATGGGGGGTATGCCGGCAGCCCGTTGTTCCGCCCATCCCAGCGTCCAGGAGCAGATCAGGCCGGTGTCCGGTGCTCTGCCGATGCCCGACGATTCCACCATTCCCTGCCCCAACATAAGTACGTCATTGACCTCATTGAGGGCTTGGCGTGCGTAGGGGTCCAGTAGGTCGACAGCGGAGCGGAAAAGTGCCTCCTTGTCGTGGCGGCTCACGGCCTCTCCGTGGGTTCCGTCACGGAGGTCGGCGAAGTGCCGCAGCAGGGCTTCGGTGTAGGCGGTGTCCGGGCTGGTGGAGGTGCTCAATTCATGCTCCTTGTGTTGTAGGGGTTTGGCTGCTGTAGGGACCTAAGCGCTCTTGTATCCAGCGGTGGAGCGGGTTTTCCGGTGAGTTGTCCAGGAAGTGTCCGTGGGCGACGCCGGGACTGACTTCCAGATCGACGGTCACCGAACTTTGGGCCAGCCTTTCTGCGAACTGCTCGACGTCGTCCCGCACCGGGTCGGCGGCACCGACTATGAGTGAGACCGGACAGAGGCCGGTGAGGTTGGGAGCATGGAGCGGCGAAAGGTACAGCCGTTCGCGCAGGTCAGTTGGGGAACCGGCATACTCTTCCCATGCGTCAAGCAGCAGCGTTCGGGGCGGGAAGGACCTGCTGTGCCGATAGGAAGGCGCACTGCATTCGGGGTCCAGCGGTGGATAGGCCAGGATCTGGCCGTGCAGTGGCAGTCCGTTGTCGCGAAACCAAAGGGCAACACCCGCCGCCAACGTACCGCCGGCACTGTCCCCGCCCACCAGGACCGGATGATGGTACGTCTGTTGCGCCCACAGAGTGGCTGCTGCGATGTCCATTACTGCCGTGGGGTGCAGCCAGCGAGGTGCCAGCCGGTAGCCCACGCTGATGATCCGTGTAGTGCCCAGGGAAGCCAAAGAGGTGCACGCTGGATGCCAACCTTCGATAGATCCGCGGGTCCAACTGCCCCCGTGCGCCCAGACAAGTGTTACGGACGGCTGGTCCGCGGGTTCATAAACACGCAATCGGATGTCTGCACCGTCCGCCCCCTGCACGAAGATGTCCGACCACTGCCCAACCATGTCCGACCGCGGCGCCAGGGGCCGTTTTTCGCGGAAACGCGGGGTCCCGGGCAGCGCAGAAGTATCTGAAGTCATGCTTTCATCCTTCATGCCGGGAAGGATTCGCGCCTGTCCCTGCTTTGCCTATCACTGACAGGGGGTGGATAACTTTGCGTTGCACTGCCAATACTTGCTCCAGTGGAACAGTGTTGTGGCCTTGCGGAGGTTTCGCAGCGTTCCACTTCTTTGTGCCGATCCGTAAGCGCGCAGAGATTGAACGATGACCTTGGGGGTAATTGTGGGAACTGTCCCATTGGAAGAATTGTCTTTCAGCAGCGGCTTGGCTAAAGCCGTCGTGCTGCGTGATGTGCAGCAGCACGACGTTACGGGACCTGTCGTCGTGGTGAACCTGGCTGGGAGCGACGCGTTCGTTGGTCAAGGACAGCCATCGGCACTGCCGGCCTTTAGCTCTACGATCCTCCACGGCGGCTCCGTAACAGGGGCCCTTCTGGCCCTGCTTTCCGTGGAATTGTTCCAGGAGGGGGAACAGATCGCCCGGAACCTCGGGTGGGACGACTTCTATGGCGCCGGACCCGGCCGGCCGGTCCTGCTGCGCTCGGCGCAGGACACCCTGGGTACCGTGCAGCTTGAACCGTCGACCGTCCTCCACCAGCCCGGGTTGCCGCCGGGGGAGAGAGTCTTTACCGTAAAGGCCAATCTATGGTTCAGCCCCGCCGGTACAGACTGCGGTATCCACAACCAGCACGACTTCATTGAGATCCACACGCAGATTTTCGGCTTTGGCCGCATGCAGAAATTCAGCTCGCTGGACCACGGCTCCCTTTATGAGGACCAGCTGTTGAGCCCGGGCAACACCAACCCTGTTCCGTTTTGTCTGGAACAAGACGGTGCCTTCTCGTATCCATGGCACCAGTACAGGGCCGACACCGACTGTATCTGGCTCGCGCTGGAGTACCACCCCAGCTAACGCTCCGTTCCATCCACCGGCAAAGACCGGTGTGCCGGCGACAACCGGCAGGTCCGCCATGCCCATTTCAGGAGAGCAGCTATGAAAACCATTGGAATTATCTTCGGTACCCGACCCGAAGCAGTGAAATTCGCGCCTATCATCCACGCCCTGATCAAGGATTCACGGTTTCGGCCGGTCCTGATCTCCACGGGCCAGCACCGCGAAATGCTGGACAGCACGCTGGAGGAATTCGGCATCACTCCCGATGTTGAACTGCGCATTATGAAGGACCAGCAGACCCTGTCCCAGGTAACCCACCGGATCCTTGAAGGTCTCTGCTCGGGAGACCACGTGGACGGCCTCGACGCAGTGATGGTCCATGGCGACACCGCGACCACCCTTGCCGGTGCCTTGGCCGCGCTGCATCGCTCAGTGCCCATCATTCACGTGGAGGCAGGGCTCAGGAGTGGTAACAATTACTCGCCGTTCCCCGAAGAAGTAAACCGGAAGCTTGTAGCGCAGATCGCGGCGTTGCATCTGGCGCCTACGCCGGGCAACAGTGCCAACCTGATCCGTGAAGGCGTTCGCGAACACTCGATCGTCATCACGGGGAACACCATTGTTGATTCCCTGCAATGGGGGATGAACAACCTTCGCGGGTACGGAGAACCGTCCTTGACCGACCTCGACGACGACCCCCGCAAGGTGATTCTTTCCACCACCCACCGGCGCGAAAGCCACGGCAGGCCAATGCGGGAGATCGCAGCTGCCTTGGCGGACATTGCCCGGCGTCGTCGGGATGTGCGGATCGTGGTTCCGCTGCATTTGAATCCGAAAGTCCGGGAAACCATGGTTCCCGTCCTGAGTGGGATTTCCAATGTGGACATGGTGGATCCGCTTCCGTACCTGAGCTTCTGCAGGCTGCTGCAGCGCAGCGACCTGATCCTTTCGGACAGCTCGGGAGCCGAAGAAGAAGGCCCTGCCCTTGGCAAGCCAACGCTTGTCCTGCGCGAAATCACCGAGCGCAGCGAATCCATCCTCACGGGAAGCTCGCGACTGGTCAGCCGGAACCGAGGCCAGATCGTCCAGGAAGTGGAACGCCTGCTCGATGATCCCAATGCCTACATGGAGATGGCGACCGCCATCAATCCCTATGGGGACGGCAGAGCCACCGAACGGACCATTGCCGCCGTCGCGCATTATTTCAAGTTGGGTCCGGCGGCCATGCCGTTCGTTCCCGGCGCGGATTTTGTGCCGGCACCGACACGAACTGCGGCATGACGAGGATGCCTTTGGGCCTTCCTCCAGCACCCCGCACACTCACACGAAAGGTAGCCTCATGACTTCAACGGCACTGCCAAAGACCACACCCGCTCTGGACGTCAGCGAACCTGCATTCGGAACGCAGACAGTGACGGATTTCCTTCGCGACGGATACTGGCTGGAAGCGGCTGATATCGACGGCGACGGGAAACCCGACTTGGTGGGCTACGGCCTCAAAGTCGGCGAAATCTACTGGTACAAGAACCCCACCTGGGAAAAGAAGCTCGTGCTGGACAAGATCAAAGAACCAGTCGGCATGGACTTTGGCGACATCACCGGTGACGGGACGACCGACCTCGTGGTTTGCTACCAGCTTTATGGCCCGGGGGGGACTATTCACCACGCCGACCCCGAGGGCGGAAAGATCGACTGGCTGGAGAACCCCGGTAATCCTTCTGAGGCGAAGGAGAACTGGAAGCGCCATTACGTCGGCCGTGCCATCGGCATGCACCGGCTTCGGGTAGGGCACTTCACCCGGACGGACAAGATCCAGATCATCGGCTTCCCGATCGTCGCAGTCGAGGACGTCCACGCGGTCCTGCCCGTCGTGCTTTTCACGCCCACCGATGACCCCCGCGCTGAATGGGACAAAGAGATCATCAGCGACTCGGACTTCCGGATGATCCACGGGGTTGCCAAGAAGGGTGGCTTGATTCCCGGCTCACCGCTGGACTCGATCCTCATGGCCTCCGATGAAGGTGTCACGTGGCTCTACTACGAACAGGACAAGGGTGCATGGTCCTGGGAGCACATCGGCGACGGCGAGGAAAACCAGTTTGAGCAGACCACCTTCAAGGGCAGCGGTGATGTGGATGGCGGACGGATCGGCGACGATCCCCTCGCCTACGTCGCCGCAATCGAACCTTTCCACGGCAACACAGTCGCCGTCTACGTGCGGAGTGGGGGCGACGCGGAGGCGGCTGGCTGGACCCGGCACCTGCTGGACATCTACGGGGACCCGAACGAGAACGGCGAGGGCCCCGGCCACACCGTCATGTGCCGCGATTTCGACGGCGACGGTGACGACGAATTCCTGATCGGGCTCCGCGGCCCCAACCCTTGGCAGGGCGCGTACTACTACAAAACCGTAGACCTGGCCAAAGGCCTGTTCCTGAAGTGGAAAGTCTCCGGAGAGTCAATCGCCCGGATTGTTGCCGGGGACTTTGACGGCAACGGCGCCGAAGACTTCGCCACCATCTCCTATTCGGTACAGCACTACTTCGTCGCCCCGAAGGCCGAAATTACGCTGCACCCCAACAACACAGTTCAACGGGGAGGAACCCGGCAATGACCACCACCGAAAAGAAGGGGATGGGCAGGCGGTTCTTCATGACCGGGTCTGCCGGGACCATCGCGGCAGCCTCCCTGGCAGCACTCGGGACTGCCACAGCCCCGCAAGCCCATGCCGATGCCGGTCCCGCGGGAGTGCCGGATGGTTCCGTCATCAAGTCCGGGGACTCCCGCTATGCGGACCTCATGACCGGCAACAACCAGCGATTTGTCTCCAACCCCGATTATGTCAGGCTGATCACCAGCACCAAGGACGCCGAGGACGCGGTACGCGAAGCAGTCCGCACGGGCAAGAAGGTCTCGGTAAGGAGCGGCGGGCACTGCTTCGCTGATTTCGTTTGCAATCCCTCCATCCAGGTAATCCTTGATGTGTCGCCGATGAACGCGGTGTACTACGACAAGAAGATGGGCGCTTTTGCGGTGGAACCCGGTGCCCGTCTCATGAACGTCTATGAAACGCTGTACAAGAATTGGGGAGTCACCGTTCCCGGCGGGATCTGCTACAGCGTCGGTGCCGGAGGACATATAGCCGGCGGCGGTTACGGTCTCTTGTCACGCTCCCACGGCTTGGTGGTGGACCACCTTTATGCCGTTGAGGTGGTGACAGTCGATGCCCGCCGCAAGGTACGGACCGTCACCGCAACCCGCGACGACAAGGGGGAGCTGGGTGATCTGTGGTGGGCGCACACCGGCGGTGGCGGCGGCAACTGGGGAGTTGTTACCAAGTACTGGTTCCGGTCTCCGGGCACCCGTGACAAGACCCCGTCGGGGCAGCTGGTCAAGGCGCCTTCGACGGTTCTGGTCAGCGCAATCTCCATTCCCTGGGATCAGCTGGATGAAACCTCTTTCCGCCGGTTGATTACCAATTTCGGCACTTGGCACGAGACGTACCGCCAGCCCGGAACCCCGGAGTCACACCTCAGCAGCCTCTTCAATGTCAGCTCCAAGGCACACGGAAGCCTGGGCATGTTCACGCAAATCGATGCAGCTGCTCCGGATGCCAAGGGTGTAATGGAACGCTACGTGAAGGCGATCCTTGAGGGCGTATCGGTGACTCCGGAGCCGTTGGAGAAGCCCAACGGCGAAATCCCGGCAATGCCGGGCTTCTTCAAGACCCGGGAAATCCCCTGGCTGCAGGCTACCCGCCTGGTGGGTACCGACAACCCGGTGATTACCAATCCCACGAGCCGTGGGGCACACAAATCGGCATACCTGAACCGAAAGTTCACCGATGACCAGATTGCAGTGCTCTACCGGCAGATGAGCAGGCCGGACTTCACCAACCCGAACACCATGCTGGTGCTGTTCTCTTTCGGCGGCCAGGTCAACGCCGTCGCCTCCGATGCCACGGCGAACGCCCAACGCCAGTCGGCGTTCAAATTCTGCCTGCAGACGTTCTGGTCGGAGGCGGGAGACGATGACTTCTATCTGGGCTGGGAACGCGAAACGTACGAGGGCATGTTCCAGGCTACGGGCGGCGTACCAGTTCCCGGCGATCAGCTGGATGGCTGCTATATCAACTATCCTGACGTCGATGTTGCCTCCACTGGCCACAACAGCTCCGGCGTTGGTTGGCAGACGCTGTACTTCAAGGGCAATTACCCCCGGCTCCAGCGGGCAAAGGCCAGCTGGGATCCAACCAACTATTTCACCCACAGCCTGGGCATTGAGCTTCCCGCAGGACGGGCATCATGACCGCAACCGTACCCGAAGCGACCACCGCACGCCCGCGGCTTAGCAAACTGCCGTCCCTGACCGGGTTGCGGTTTTTTGCCGCCCTGTTGGTGTTCTTCTTCCACATCACCCTGTCCAACTCACCCATACCGCCCAACGATCCCATCAACCCGTTCGCGGACAGCGATCTCGGATCAACCCTGGAATGGCTCGTCAGCAAAGCCGGATACGTGGGGGTTTCGTTTTTCTTTGTCCTCAGCGGTTTCCTGTTGGCCTGGGCGTCAAAGCCGGGCGAGCCAAAGCGGCAATTCTGGCGGCGCCGTTTGCTGAAGATCTTCCCCAATCACCTTGTGATGTGGGTGTTGTCGATGGTCCTGTTCGCAGCCGCGATCAACCCTCCCCTCGGATGGCTCAGCAACCTCTTCCTGGTGAATTCGTTCATTCCTGATGCCTCCGTGTACGTGGCGGTGAACCCGCCGTCTTGGACCCTGAACAGCGAGTTGCTGTTTTACATGCTGTTCCCTGTCCTGATGGTCCCCATCCGGAAGATTCCCGGGAACCGCCTGTGGGCCTGGGCGTGGGCAAGCGTGGCCGCGATGATCGCCGTGCAGCTGGTCACCACGTATCTGATTCCCGCTACGCCGGTATCGGCACTGACTCCGGTGTCAGAGGCACAGTTCTGGTTCGGGTACATCTTCCCGCCCGCGAGGCTGTTCGAGTTCATCCTGGGGTCCATCCTTGCCCGGATAGTCCTTTCCGGCCGCTGGATTCCGTTGAAGGTGTGGCACGCCCTGGTTCTCTGCCTGGCCGGCTACGTCGTTGCGATGATGGTTCCGTTTGTCTATTCCTTCAACGTGGCCACCATCGTTCCGGTGGCAGCGATCATCTGCACGGTAGCAACCCGCGACATTGAGGGCCGCACCGGCTTCCTCGGTTCAAAACCCATGGTCTGGTTGGGCAATGTGTCCTTCGGTTTCTACCTGTGCCAGGGCGTGGTGATCTTCTACGGTCGGATACTTCTGGGCGACCAACTGTACCCGACGCCGGTCGCATTGCTGGTGGTGGCGGGATTCTTCCTGGCCACGCTCCTCGCTGGCTGGGCACTGTACGCCCTCGTGGAGAAGCCGGTCATGGACCGGTGGGCGCGCCCTCGGCCAAAGCAGGTGGCGCCTGAGCGATCCCAGGCTCCGGCTCCCGTCGCTTAGGGGCGGCGGACAACCCCGGAACGATAAGAAGGCCCGATCCCTCGGTGGTTTTGAGGGATCGGGCCTTCTGTTGCGTGTCAGGTCGGCGGCATCACTTGGCCGGAATGCGCTTGGCCTCATTGGCCGCAGCGGCCTCGCATGAGGTCAGCAGCTGCAGGGCCTCCGCAGCAGGCGTGCCGGGATCCGCGGTGTACATGAGGAGGCGGTGTCCCGATTCATCAGGCGGGGTCAGCACCTCGAAGTTGAGCTCGATATCGCCCACCTCGGGGTGGTGCATGTATTTCAGCCCGGACATGCAGTTTTCCACGGGATGCCGCGCCCACAGATTGGCGAACTCTTCACTGTTCATGGTCAATTCGCCAACCAATGAAGCGAGCTCCGGATCGTCGGTCGCGCGACCGGCCACCAGTCGGAGCGATGATACGGCGCGGGTGGCCTCTTCCTGCCACCGCGTGTACAGCTCCCGGGTGTGGCGGTCGAGGAACAATAACCGCGTCATGTTGGGCCGCGTGGACGGCGTTTCCGGCGAGGCGAAATCCAGGTGGCCGGCCACGAGCCTGTGGCCGATCCGGTTCCAAGCCAGGACCTCGCTGCGGCGTCCAAGGACGACGGCGGGCGTCGTAGCCATCGACTGGATGAGGCGGAGTGTGCCAGGCCGGACCTTATCCGGCTTGGTCAGGGTCCGCCTTTTGGTTGTTCCCGGACGTGCAAGGTTGAAAAGGTGTGCACGCTCGTCGGTGTTCAGGTTCAGTGCCCGGGCAATGGCGTCGATCACGGCCTCGGATGCATTGTTGCTGAGTCCCTGCTCCAGCCGCGTGTAGTAGGTGTTGCTGACGCCGGCCAGCATGGCCAGCTCTTCCCTGCGCAGTCCCGGAACACGGCGGATGCCGTAGTTCAGCAGTCCAACGTCCTCTGGCTGTAAGGCAGCTCTTCGGACGCGAAGGAACTCCCCAAGTTCACTTAGATTACTCATGGGCCCCATTCTGCCGGTCTTCTGCAGCCATGTCCTGTCCCTGTCAGTAACACCCTCATGCGGCGTCCCGCAGGTTCTTGTGACAAGACAAAGCCCGGAAATTAAAGTACTGGGCGCCCTGCCTGTCCCTGCCAGGGGTAGGCAGAAGGGGGTGTGGTTGATCCTGTCAGCTTGGATGAACGTGGAGTTGTGAAGATGCCGCCAGCGGGCGGCAGTAACTCCAAGAGAAGGAACTCTCCATGACAACTCAACCGGATGTCAGCACGGAACCCGGTGTTCCGCCCTTGAGTGAGGGAGCCCAGGCGCCGGCCCGTGCTCCTGAACGAATGAACGGGCGTCAAAGGCTGGCGCTCATTGTCCTGCTCGCGGCGAGCTTCACCCTTGCAGTCGACTTCTCCATCCTCAACGTTGCCCTCCCGGCCATCGGTGCCGACGTCGGCTTCAGCCTCGAGAACCTGCAGTGGATCGCGACGGCGTTCGCGCTGTGCGCCGCGGGTTTGACGCTCCTGTTTGGCCGCGTCGCTGACATTGCCGGCCGTCGAAGGATGTTCATCATCGGTATGGCGTTGCTGGGTGTAGCCTCGCTGGCCGGTGGCCTGGCCGCGGATCCCGCACTGCTGCTCATCGCCCGCGTTGGCCAAGGCATTGCGACAGCCATTGTGGTTCCGGCGGCGCTGTCCCTGCTGCTTGCTTCCTTCCCGGAGGGTCCGCTGCGTGACAAGGCCCTGGGGCTGAATGGTTCCCTGATGGCCGCTGGATTCACTACCGGGGCCATCCTGGGCGGGCTCCTGACGGACCTGCTCAGCTGGCGCTGGGCCTTCTTCATCAACGTTCCCGTCGCCGTCGCGGTTCTTATCATCGCCCCGATCGTCCTCGGCGAGGGCAAACCGGCCACGAAGCTCAAGCTCGATGTTCCGGGCGCGGTCACGGTGACCCTGGGCCTTCTGGCACTTGTTTTCGGCCTCACGAACGCCGCTGAACATTCCTGGGCCGATCCCCTGACGTTGGCTTCGCTGGCCGCAGCCGTGGTGCTGTTCGTGGCCTTCGTTGCAGTTGAACGCCGGGCAGCGTCACCGTTGGTACCGCTGGAGATCCTGAAGCGCTCCACGGTCGCGTGGGGAAACATCGCGGGCATCCTCGCGTTCGTCACGGAGACATCCCTGGTCTTCCTGCTCACGCTGTACCTGCAGCAGGTTCTCGGCTACACGCCGCTGGGTGCAGGCCTGGCCTTCGCAGTTCTCGGCCTCGGAACGGTACTGGGTGGTGTCCTTGGTCCAAAGGTCATTGGCCGGATCGGCAACAAGAAGGCCATCGTGTACGGATTCATCGTCCAGGCCATCGCCACCGGTGCCCTTGTCCTGCTCAGCGCACACCCCGCGTCGATTGCCCTGCTGCTGGTCGCCACGTTCGTGGGTGGCGTGGCCAACCTCGTGGTCATCGTCGGTTTCATGGTCACCGCAACCTCCGGCCTGCCTGATGCAGAGCAAGGCCTTGCCACCGGGCTGGCAACCATGAGCCAGCAGATCGGCATCACCATGGGTATTCCGATCATGAGCGCCATCTTCACGGCACAGATCCTTGCGATCGGCAACAATGCCGCCCCTGCCGTGCTCAGCGGTGTCACCACGGCGATTTGGGTGAATGCGGGTCTGTGCGTGGCCACGGCCGTAGTAGTGGCAGTGTTCCTCCGGAAGCCCGCCCAGGCCACCAACTGACGCTGGTCCTCCCACACCGCAGGGGCTCTGCAGGCGCGTCACACGTTGCCTGCAGAGCCTCCGGTGTTGCCCAGCAGTGGTGCCATGGTTTTCCAGCGGGCGATCTCGCAGCCGTCGGTCCGGCTGAAGGAACTGTTGACTACCCGGCCACGGAATGAGCCCGTCACCAGCGCAGTCTGCGGGCCGCCGTACTGTTGCGTGCAGAACCGGTCCGGGCGGGGTACGGGAAAGAAGATTTCCTCGCCGAATTGCTCGACGGCGGCAAGCGCCGCGTGCGCGTCCGGCAGGTTCGAATCGAGCGAACCTTCGTCCGGGGACAGGACGCCGTCCACGGACCGCAACCGGAACTCCCGTGGCTCAGCGCCTGGTGCCTCTGTCAGAGTGACTGTCAGGTCGACGTCGTACTCGGTCTTATCGGTGGGAACCATGCTTGCCTTTCGCTGGTGGCGGCGGGTGCTTCAGGCGGGCAGTGCGTCCAGGAGCGGCCCAACAGCCTCAAGCACGCGGGCCCGCAGCATTTGGGATTCGGCTGCGAAAGCCCGCTGGTACTCAACGTACTCGGCCTTGCCCGCCGGTGTCTCGATCCTGATGGGCGGGTAGCCCCATTCCTCAAGGTCGTAGGGGGACGCCTGCATGTCCATGGCACGGATCCGCCATGACAACTCAAAGCAATCCATCACCAATTCGCTGGGCAGTGCAGGCGTCAGCTTGTAGGCCCACTTGTACAGGTCCATGTTGGCGTGCAGGCAGCCGGGCTGTTCCGTGGCGCGCTGGTTCTCCCGTGTTGGTGAGAGCTCATTGAGCGGAACGGCGTCCGGCGTGTAGAACCGGAAAGCGTCGAAGTGCGTGCACCGGATGCGGTTCTGCTCCACCACGGTATCCGTGCCGGCGCCGCCGAGCCGCAGCTGCAGGTACTCGTGCCGCAGTTCGAACTTTTCCTGCCGGTACACCATGGCCCACTCGTGCAGCCCGAAGCAGCCGAACTGGGCCGGGCGCATGGCAGTGCCCCGCAGGATGATTCCCGCGAAGCGGACTGCTTCGGCGCGCTGGGACGCAAAGCCGTCGCGATCAAAAGCGACCGCGGGCGTTCCGGGGGCCAGCCCGGCGGCGGCGAGCTGGCCGTCGTCGAGCCGGTGATAGAACTTCCAGTCGGCCCGTTCCAGGGCTCGCTCGCCCGTGAGGATTACGCCGTCGCCGGGATGCCAGCGCAGCAATTGGCCGGGCTTCTGGGTGTAATACGTGAAAAGGAAGTCCTCCACTGGGTGCTTCCGCCCGGCCGAACGCCGCGCCAGGTAGGGGTCCGCATACTGTGCCACCCGGGCATGATGGGCAGCCTCCAGCCCGAGCCATTGCTCCTGCGGGAGGTGCTGCGGGCTAGGCTGCACCACCACTGGCACCAAGGAGGACGCTGGCCCCATCCCACTGTGCAATCTGGCAGCCGTCGGTCCGGCTGAACTTCCTGTTGACTTCCGTGCCGTCCACCGAGCCGGTCACCGTGGCTGTTTCCGGGCCGCCGAACTGCATGGTGCAGTTTTGGTCAGCGGGAACCGGTGCGGTCAGGAGGGTGGGGTAGTTCTTCAGCGCTTCGCAGGCTGCCGACGCGGTGGGGTGCTTGCTCTCTGCCGCCGGTACGCCACCCGCGCAGACCAGCGTGTAATTCTGCGGTGTGGCCTCGGGGGACGCCAGGAAGGTGATGGAGAGTTCGGCGTTGCCTTGGCCGGCGGTGCTTCCTGGCAGGGTGGGAGCGGGATCGCTGGGACCGACGCTCGTGGGTACCTGTGTGGGGGTGCGGCTGGGAGTGGCGGACGACGACGGTGCTTGCGTGGCGCTGGTAGTGGCACTTGATGTTGGGGTGCTGGTGCTGGTGCTGTTGCCGGGGGCGGGCGTGCCCGTGCAGGCCGCCAGTCCGGCTATGGCGAGGACTGCCAGTGCGGGAATGGCCAGTGCGGGCCGGGCGAATCGCAAGCGCATGATCCCATTTTACGCTGACGGCTTGGCCGGGTCCTGCTGGGTTGCCCTGATGAGTCCGGTCATGGCCTGGTGAAGCTCGGCCACTTCCTCGCGGCTGAGGTTCAAGCGCTCGCGGATGGTGCCGGGCACGGCCGTGGCCTGTGCCCGGAGGGCAGCGCCCTTCTCCGTGAGCTTGATGGCCAGGGCGCGTTCGTTGCCGGGAACACGCTCACGGGTGACCAGTTCGGCTTCTTCCAGCCTGCGAAGGAGAGGGGAGAGCGTGGCGGGCTCGTGCAGGAGGGCGTCGCTGATGTCCTTGAGGGTCCGGGGACTCCGCTCCCAGAGGGCAAGCATCACGAGGTATTGGGGGTGGGTCAGCCCCATCCGCTCCAGGACCGGCTTGTAGATGCCCACTACGCTCCGCGATGCCACCGTGAGGGCGAAGCAGAGTTGGCGTTCCAGGAGGAGGTCGTCGGTCTCCTCGGCTGCGTCCGTGAGTGCTGTCATGGCTTCCCTCCCAGGGCCGGTTCTCTTGATTAGTTAGTGTACTAATTATTAGCGTACTATTAAGGTGTTGAACGGTCGAAATGTCTAGCTGAAGGAGTCGATCGCCAGTGGCCCAGGAAACCTTCGCCCGGAAGTTCATGCGCGCAACGGGCAAGCTGCGGGTAATCTTCGGTCCGGCGCACAGCAGCTCCCTCGACCACGAAATGACAGAGGAGAACCGGCGCCTCCTGGCTCAACGGCAAGCCGAGACGCAGCAGTGGGAAACCATTCGACGGCCCGACGGCAGCACGTATGTGGTGCCCCGGAATCCGGAAGACAAGTCGCTGCGCTAGGCGTTGGGTGAAGCGCCCAGGGCTATCGAGAAATCCCGGGCCACTTTCGCCGCGAGTACACCGGCCTGGTCCAAGTGCCTGCCGAGCCGTTGCTTGGGTGCGCTGACGTTGAAGACGGCGACGATGCGCTGCTTGAAGTCGTAAACCGGGGCGGACACCCCCACTACGCCAATCTCGAATTCTTCGTCCACTACGGCGTATCCCTGCCGGCGAATCTGCGTGATCTCCGCCTTGAGGTCCGCGAACGTTTGGATCTTGGATTTCAGTTCGCCCGCGGCAGGGCTTTGTCCTGCCTCCAGGGCGAGGGGAGAGATATCCTGCCTGTCCGGGCGTGCGGCCGGAGATGAGGCGGCCGCGTGCGTGTCATACCAATCCTTGAGTGCCGTTTCGTCCCAGTCGCTGACCAGTACCCGGCCTGCTGACGTGCTCCAAGCATCAACACTCACTCCTTCCCAGCCGAGGGCCCGGTAGGTGTGGTTGGACATTTCGCTCTTCAGGGTCAGGACCGTTCCGCCGCGCAGGACGCACAGGTGGGTGGTCTCGTGCGTCGCGGCGGATACGCGCTTGAGGTAGGGGGCCGATGCGCTGACCATCCTGGCCTCCGTGGTCCTGGCGGCCAGTGCGTAGAGGCTGTGCCCCAGGGTGTAGAGCAGGCTTTCCGGGTCGCGGCTCACAAGGCCCGCCTCCGCCAGAGTGGCCAGGGTCCTGGAAACCTGGGCCTTGTCCCGCCCGGTAATCTCCGCCACCTTGCTGACGCCCAATCCATTGCCTGCAACGGCCTCTGGCGAGCCCAGGATTTCCAGGAGTTCCAGGTCCCTTCGCAGCCCTGAGGAATTGCGTCTGGGTGTGGCTGTCTCGTTCACGGGTACTCCTTCGTCGATCCGGTCACGTCTTGATCCTAACCGGAGCGTGTTGACATTTCAACAACATGCATTGCGCAAAAGGGAACCGGGCTTCTACGGTTGTGTCATGCCTCACGGAGAAGTGAGCGCCGATCCTTTCCCCCAATGAAGTGAAAAGGAGGATCACGTTGAACGACTCGTTTCTGTCCGACCTCGGACAGTTCCTCATCAAGAGATCGGCAGACATCGCCGAATCCGCCACCCAGCACGTGCTGGTTGTCTTGGTTTCCCTGCTGATCGCAACGGTCATTGGTGTGGGGATCGGTGTTCTCGTCTGGAACCGGCCCGTCAGCCGGTCCATGGCGATCGCCGGTGCCGGCGTCGGGCTGACCATCCCGTCCATGGCCCTCCTGGCGCTCCTCATCCCGCTCCTCGGGCTGGGCTGGACCCCCACCGTGGTGGGACTGGCCTTCTACGCTCTGCTGCCCATCATCCGAAACACCGTTGTAGGCCTGCGGGAAGTCCCCGCAGCCGTTTCCGAATCCGCCCGTGGCATGGGGATGGGGCCGGTCAAGACGCTGTTCCGCGTCCAGCTGCCCATGGCCTGGCCGGTGGTACTGACTGGCGTCCGGGTTTCCGCCCAGCTGTCCATGGGCATCGCGGCCATTGCCGCCTACGTGGGCGGGCCGGGCCTCGGCGAAATGATCTTCAAGGGTCTTTCCAGCCTGGGATCGAAGAACGCCCTCAACTTCGCCGTGGTGGGAACCGTCGGCGTCATTGTCCTTGCCCTGCTGCTGGACGGTGCTTTCGTGCTCGCCCGCCGCGTCACTACCTCAAGGGGACTTCGTGTCTGAAACAACTACCCGTCCGGCCGCAGGCGCCCGGATCGTCCTCAAAGACGTCACCAAAACGTACCCGGGACAGGTGATTCCCGCCGTCGAGTCCTTCACCATGGACATCGCCCCGGGCGAGCTGATCATGTTCGTGGGACCCTCCGGCTGCGGCAAGACCACCACCATGAAGATGATCAACAGGATCATCGAACCCACATCCGGCTCCATCACCATTGACGGGGAAGACGTCCTTTCCCTCAACCCCAACGAGCTCCGCCGCCGCATTGGATACGTCATCCAGCAGATCGGACTCTTTCCGCACATGACCATTGCCGAGAACATCTCGGTGGTTCCCAAACTCCTCGGATGGGACAAGAAACGGACCCGTGACCGCGTGGAGGAGCTGCTGTCCGTCGTCGAACTCGATCCCAAGGTGTTCGCGAACCGGTACCCGCGGCAGCTGTCCGGTGGCCAGCAGCAACGCGTCGGCGTGGCACGGGCCTTGGCTGCCGACCCGCCGGTCATGCTCATGGACGAGCCCTTCGGCGCCACCGATCCGATCACCCGGGAAAAGCTCCAGACCGAGTTCCTGCGGCTGCAGGAAAAGCTCAGCAAGACGATCGTGTTCGTCACCCACGATTTCGAAGAGGCCGTCCGTTTGGGTGACCGGATCGCTGTCCTGTCCGAACGCTCCCAGATTGAACAGTTCGATACACCGGCCAACATCCTGGCCAATCCGGCCAACGACTACGTATCCCAGTTCGTGGGCCACGGCGCGGCGCTCAAGCGCCTCAGCCTCATCCCTGTGAACCAAGCCGGCTTGGGTCCTGCTGTTGCGGGCAGCGCCTTGAGCGTAGGGCTCAACGATTCCCTCAGGGATGCCCTGGATGCCCTGGTGCTGTCCGGTGGAGCACCCGTGGCAGTGACCGACGCAGACGGCCGCGCCAGGGGGTCGATCGACATCGAACGGATCTCCGCGGTACTGGGCACCGGTGTTCATCCGGCAGCACTTGCCGGGGGAGTCCGGCCATGACCGCCCAGGCAACGAGGGACCTGGCCACCTCCTTTGGGACGGCGTCCAACCGCAAGGGCAAGTACTTCTCCTTCAAGCGCTTCGGGACCCCTCTGGTCATCGCCGCGGCCCTGCTGGCCCTGGGCCTGTGGATCTCCTCGCTCAGCCTGGATTCCATCGAGGTCCGGACACTGAATTGGAACTACTTGTGGGACCGGACCCGGGAGCACCTGCAGCTGACTGTCACGGCCTCGGCGATCGTTGCGGCGATCGCCATCCCCGCCGGTATCGGCCTCAGCCGGGTGCACTCGAAGGCAGTCCACGGCATAGTCTTCGCCATCGCAAACATCGGGCAGGCCACCCCTGCCATTGGACTGGTGATCCTGCTTGCGATCGTGTGGAAGCTTGGCTTCGAAGTGGCGCTGGTGGGGCTGGTTGCCTACTCCATCCTCCCGGTACTCCGCAACACTTTGGTGGGCCTCGAACAGGTGGACCGCAATTTGGTGGAGGCCGCCCGGGGCATGGGAATGCGCCCGGCCCAGGTCCTGGCCAAGATCGAGCTTCCACTGGCCATTCCGGTGATCGTTGCCGGTCTGCGCACGGCCCTGGTGTTCTGCGTCGGCGTCGCCACCGTTGCCACCTTCATCAACGCCGGAGGGCTGGGCGACATGATCGTCAACGGCCTCAAGCTCCAGCGCTGGCCAGTGCTGATTACAGGGGCCGTGGTGGTTTCCTGCATTGCGCTCACCATCGATTGGCTCGCCGGGCTGGCAGAGGACTTCCTTAAGCCCAAGGGCACCTAAGACAACCAACACTTCCCAAGGACACACATTATGAAGAAACCACTCCTGGCCATCCTGGCCACCGGACTTGCCGCCACCCTGAGCCTGAGCGCCTGCGGAGGGTCGGCCTCCTCCAGCAGCGCCGATGCCAAGGGCGACGAATTGAAGGGCCTCACCGGCGTCATCGGCGCCAAGGACTTCTCCGAGCAATTCATCCTGGCCCACATCACCAGCCAGGTGCTGAACGCACACGGTGCGGATACCTCCACCAACACCAGCGTGGTGGGTTCCGCGAACGTCCGCACCGCCTTCGAAACCGGCCAGTTCGCCGGATATTGGGAATACACCGGAACCTCCTGGATCACCTACAACAAGCAGACAACTCCCCTGAAGGACAAGAAGGCGATGTTCGACGCCGTCAAGGCAGCCGACGCCAAGAAGGGCATCGCCTGGCTGGATCCGGCACCTTTGAACAACACCTACGCGTTCGCCATCAGGGAGGACAAGGCCAAGGAACTGGGAATAGAGACCCTCTCCGACGTCGCCAAGCTTCCGGCCAGCGAACAGACGTTCTGCGTCGAAAGCGAATTCTCCACCCGGGACGACGGCATGCCGGGCCTGCGCAAGGAATACGGCATCAGCCCGGACGCCAAGGTTTCCATGCTGGATACCGGCGTCATCTACACGGCCACGGAAAAGGGCCAGGACTGCAACTTCGGTGAAGTCTTCGAGACTGATGGCCGCATCCCGGCGTTGAAGCTCAAGGTCATGAAGGACGACAAGCAGTTCTTCCCCATCTACCAGGGTGCCTTGACCATCAAGTCGGACATGCTGCAGAAATACCCGGCGATCACGGACATTATGGCCAAGGTCTCTCCCAAGCTGACCACGGAAGTCATGCAGCAATTGAACGCCAAAGCTGACGTCGACGGTGAAGACCCGGATGACATCGCGAAGGAATGGCTCGAATCGGAGGGTCTCCTCTAATGACCCAGGAAATCCAGATCGGCGAGTCCTTCGTTGGAGCCGGCGTCAACGCGGCGCACGTCAATACGGTTCTTGGCCACAGGAATGGTCCTGCCGGAACTGCTTGGGCCACGGCGTTGGCCTCCCCGAGCGCAGGCCACGTGCCCTTCGTCGCCGTCCTCCGCCCATCGCTTCCCGTCAAACCACTCACCCTCTTCGTGACCAAGGCCGCCCCTGCGAACGACCAGCACGGCAACCTCACCTGGGGCGCCGCGCAGGCCGGGATCGCCGCAGGCGTAGCTGACGCCGTGGCGGACGGCATCCTCTCCGAGGAAGAGGCCGATTCGCACGCGTTGATCGCCGCAGTGTGGGTGAATCCGCAAGCGGACGACGATGACGCTGTCTACCGCAACAACCGGGAGTCGGTCCGGACTGCCTTGGAGAACGGGGCCAAGAGCCTCCCGTCCACGGCAGAAGTCATCGATGCACGCCACACCCCGTCCAACCCCTTCTTCACCCCGCGAGGCTGACCCACCATGAAGATCACTGCTATCCGGCTGACCCGCATGGTCCTACCCCTGGACCCGCCGTTCAACGCCGCCTGGGACCCCGAGCCGCGTACCGCGTTCCCCGCCACCTTGGTGGAAGTGGAAACCGACGAGGGCATCACCGGCGTCGGCTCCGGCGACACCATGGATGGTTTCGAAGCCTACGAACACCTGTTCATCGGCACCGATCCGCTGGCCATCCTGAACCAAGTCCGGCGCATCGAAACCATCAACTTCCACGGGGGACGCTACTGGCCCCTCGAAGCCGCTCTTTGGGACATCATCGGTCAGGTGGCCGGCCTTCCCGTGGCCACCCTGTTCGGCGGAGCCAAGGACCGGCTGGTGGCCTACGCCTCCTCCGGCGAACTGAAGGCACCGGAAGCGCGGGCCGAGTCCGCGCTCGCAGCAAAGGCCCGCGGGTTCAAAGCGATGAAGATCCGCATCGCCCGCGACCGCCTTGAGGAAGGGATCGCGTCTGTCCGGGCCGCCCGCGAAGCCGTCGGCAGCGACTTCGACCTCATGGTGGACCTGAACCAGATGTGGCGCATGAGCGGGGACATCGAACCCGCACTGGAACTCGCCAAGGTCCAACGCCTGGCTGCCCAGCTCGCGGACCTCGACGTCCGCTGGCTTGAGGAACCCCTGCCCCAGGCGGACATCGTCGGTGCACAGCGGGTGCGTGCCCAGACGGGCATCCAGGTTTCCGGCGGCGAAATGGTCCGGAGCATGCCGGAAATGATGGCGTTGGTGGAAGCCGACGCCTATGACATCTACCAGCCTGACGTGGCCCTGGCCGTAGGCATGTACCGCGCCCGCCAGGTGGCTGAGACGGCAAACCTCAAGCACCGTTTCTTCACGCCGCATACCTGGAGCAACGGGCTGGGACTCCTGGCCAACCTGCACGTAGCCGCGGGCGTGGACGCAGGTCCATACTTGGAATTCCCCTACGACCCACCGGGCTGGACCCCCGAGCGCCGCGACTTCTTCATGGAGCCGCTCGACATCGACGACGACGGCATGCTCCGGGTGCCGGACCTGCCGGGCCTGGGCGCCGTGATCGACTACGACGCCGTCAAGAAGTACTCGGTCTAAGGAACCCGCCATGGCATTGAGCAAGAACGAATGGATCGAGCGGGCGGCCGCCCAGCAGCCAAGCACAGGGCTGTTTATCGACGGCGGCTTCCGCCCTGCCCGCGACGCCGGAACCTTCCCAACGGTCTCCCCGAGGGACGGATCCGTTACCGCCCACGTGGCGTCCGCCGGGGAGCAGGACGTGGACGACGCCGTGAAGGCGGCACACCGTGCCTTCGAGTCCGGTGCGTGGTCACGGACGGACCGCCGCCACCGCCAGGCTGTCCTTACCAAACTCTCCGACCTGATACTTGAGAACCTGGAAGAGCTGGCGCTCCTGGAATCCACGGACGCCGGCCACCCGATCGGCGATGCACTCGCCGTGGATGTCCCCAGCTGTGCCCGGACCTTCCGTTGGTACGCGGAGGCTTTGGACAAGGTCTACGACGACGTCGCACCCACCCCACGGAACGCCCTCGCTGTCATCTCCCGGGAGCCTCTTGGGGTGATCGGCGCGGTGGTTCCCTGGAACTACCCGCTGATTATCTCGGCATGGAAGGTTGCCCCCGCGCTGGCCGCAGGAAACTCCGTGGTCCTCAAGCCCTCGGAGCAGACCAGTCTCACCGCGTTGCGGTTGGCCGAACTTGCCACCGAGGCAGGCATCCCCGACGGGGTGTTCAACGTGGTTCCGGGGCTCGGCCACATTGCGGGTGCGGCCCTGGGCCGTCACGAACTGGTAGACAAGATTACGTTCACGGGCTCACCCGAGGTTGGAAAGTACTTCCAGCGCTACGCTTCCGAGTCCAACGGAAAGCAGGTGGCATTGGAATTGGGTGGCAAGTCCCCGCAGGTGGTCCTCCACGATGTGGGAGACATCGCCGCCTGTGCGTCCGCGGTTGCGTGGGGAATCTTCTACAACGCGGGCCAGACCTGCCACGGTGGTTCGCGGCTCCTGGTGGACGAGCGCGTCCACGACGAACTCCTCGAAGAGGTCATCAAAGTGGGCCGGTCGCTGCAACTCGGTGACCCGCTGGATCCAGCCACCCAAATCGGCACGATCATCGATGACAAGCAGCTGGACAGCATCCTCGGGTACTACGCGATCGCCGAGAAGGAAGGCATCACGGTGGCGTCCGGCGGTGCGCAGGTGAGGCCTGCCGGCGTCGAAAATGGCTTCTACCTTGAGCCGACGGTCCTGGACCGGGTGGACAACTCCGGGCGCATCGGCCAGGAGGAAATCTTCGGACCCGTGCTGGCGGTTTCCACCTTCCGCGGTGCGGCGGAAGGAATCCGGATGGCCAATGACACCAAGTACGGCCTGGCCGCGAGCGTGTGGACCCAGGACATCACCAAGGCGCACACCGCTGCCCGTGAACTGCGTGCCGGGACGGTATGGGTCAACACCTTCGACGTCGCGGACATCATCACTCCCTTCGGCGGTTTCAAGGAATCCGGTTTCGGACGGGACCGTTCCCTGCACGCGCTGGATGCCTACTCCGCGCTGAAAACAACCTGGATCAACCTGGGCGACGCCGCCCTGGATGACTGAACCACACATCGTGAATTGAGACCCGAAATGACTGCAACAACGCAATCTTCCGTTCGTGAGGCGCTGCTCCTCACTCCCGGCACCGCCCGGATCGGCTTCATCGGCCTGGGCAACATGGGCTCCGGAATGACCCGGAACCTCCAGGCCGCCGGATTCCAACTGGTCGTCAACGACGTCCGCAAGGAATCCGCGGCTGAACTTCTGGCCAACGGCGCTGAATGGGCCGACGACGCAGCGGCAGTCGCTGCCGGCTCCGACGTCGTTATCACCATGCTTCCCACGCCGAAGCACGTGGACATGGTGGCGTTCGGGCCCCACGGCATCCTCGCCGGAATGCCCGACGGCGGCACCTGGGTGGACATGTCTACGTCCGTTCCGGAGGTGGCCAACAGGGTCCGTGAAGCGGGCGCCGCCCGCGGTGTGCGGGTGGTGGATGCACCCGTGAGCGGCATGTCCGTGGGTGCGGCCAAGGGAATGCTGCAGATCTTCATCGGTGGCGAGGAGGCCGACGTCGAGCGTTTGCGCCCGGTGTTCGAAGCGATGGGTGACCCGGAACGCATCCTCCACGTGGGCGGCCACGGGGCGGGCTACGCAGTGAAGCTCATGATCAACCAACTGTGGTTCTCGCACCTCGTGGCAACTGCCGAAGTCCTCAGCACCGGAGTCAGAGCCGGCGTGGACCTGGAAGTGCTGCGGCAGGCAATCATCGCCAGCCCGGCGAACTCCAACTTTGTTGAAAACGATGTTCTGTCCATCCTCAACCACGGCGACTACGACGAAGGCTTCGCGATTGCGCTCGCCTGCAAGGACCTTGGCCTCTCCGTGGACCTGGCCCGCTCGGTGGGTGTGCCCATGGAGTTGTCCGGCCTGGTGGAGCAGCTCTACCGCAGGGCAAAGGCTCTCTATGGCGACAACGCCGGCGAAATGACCCCGGTGAAACTTTATGAAGACGCTATTGGCGTGCAACTGCGGACCGCACCGTCTGTTGCCGCGGAAGGAGTTTGACCATCATGCAGACGCGCATGCAGATCCACGCCGAACTGGCCTCCACCGAGCTGACGCTCGATCCGAAGCCGACGGCTTATTTTGGTCGGGGCCGCGTGGCTGAGATTGGCGGGATTGTTGCCTCCCTCGGCGCGAAGTCAGCCTTGATCGTCACGGACCCCTTCCTTGCCACCACGGACGTTGTGTCTGCCGTGCGGGCGTCCTTGGAAGCGGCCGGGCTCTCCGTCAGCGTTTTCGATGGCGTGACCCCCAACCCCACCACCACGTGCGTGGACGCCGGCTCGGACCAGGCAGCAGCCTCCGGTGTGGACGTCCTGGTTCCCGTTGGCGGAGGATCGTCCATGGATGCCGCAAAAGGCATCTCGTTGGGTGCCGTGAATCCGGCCAGGGGAGCGGGGCTGGACTACAGCAACCACTTCCCGAACCCGGCGTTGCCGATTGTTGCCGTGCCCACCACCGCCGGTACCGGTGCCGAGGTGAACGCCTTCGGTGTGGTCACCGACGTAGACGCCCACCGCAAGTTCTACGTGGGACACGCCTCCGCGTTGCCCAAGGCTGCGGTGCTGGACCCCGAACTGACGGTAGGCCTGCCGCCCAAGGCGACAGCCGCGACGGGCATGGACGCGCTGACCCACGCGATCGAGTCCTACTCGTCCATCCGGCCCAACCCCTACTCCGATGGCATCGCCCTCCAGGTGGTCTCCACTGTGGCCGAGTTCCTGCCGCGGGCAGTTGCTGACGGAACAGATCTTGAGGCCCGGTCCCAGCTGCTCCTCGCCTCCCATATTGCCGGCGTGGGCTTCTCCCATACGGGACTGGGCCTGGTCCACGCGATTGCCCACCCGCTCGGGGGCCGCTTCAACATTCCCCACGGCCTGGCGCTGTGCCTGGTCATCGAGGATGTCCTGCGGCTGAACCTCCGGAACCGCCTGGACAGGACCGCCCGGCTGGCCTTCGCCTTAGGCGTCGGGGACACCTCGGCGGGCATCGACCAGAACGCTGCTGCCGCCGTCGACGCCGTTGCGTCGCTGGCCCGCGAGGTGGGCATGACAGCCCGCTTGGCCGACTTCGGCGTCACTGAGGCCGACCTCGACTCGTTGGTCGAAGACACCCTGGCCGATGCCGTCATCAACAACACGCCGGTGCCACCCACCGCCGTCGAAATCCGTACCATCCTCGAGAAAGCGCTCTAAGTGGAGAAGACCATTGAGCTTGATGCCCTGACTGATGCCGAGCAGCAGCTGCTTGCCTCGCTGCCGGTGCAGCTTTTCATTGACGGCCAGTGGACGGACGCGTCCGACGGCGGAACCTCCGTTGTGGAGGATCCGTCCACCGGCGCTGTGCTCGCCAGGATTGCTGACGCTTCACCCGAGGACGGACAGCGGGCCTTGGCTGCTGCCGCCCGCGCCCAGGACTCGTGGGCGGCAACTCCGCCGCGGGAACGTGGCGAGATCCTGCGGCGAGCGTTTGATATGGTCACCGAACGGGCCGAGGAGTTCGCCTTGGTGATGACCCTGGAAATGGGCAAGCCCTTGGCTGAATCCCGTGGTGAAGTTGCCTACGGGGCCGAGTTCCTGCGGTGGTTCTCGGAAGAGGCAGTCCGGATCTCGGGACGCTACTCCACCGCCCCGGACGGCAAATCCCGGCTGCTGGTCACCAAGCGCCCCGTAGGTCCCTGCCTGTTCATCACCCCCTGGAACTTCCCTTTGGCCATGGCCACAAGGAAGATCGCACCCGCCATCGCAGCGGGTTGCACCATGGTGCTCAAACCGGCGAACCTCACTCCGCTCACGGCGCTCCTGTTGACGCAGGTCCTGCAGGAGGCGGGCCTTCCGGCCGGCGTCCTGAACCTCATCCCCACCACACGGCCAGGAGATGTCACAGGACCACTCATCCGGGACAGCCGCCTGCGCAAGCTGTCGTTCACCGGTTCCACGGGTGTGGGCCAGCAGCTCATTGCGGACTCGGCCCACCAAGTGCTCCGCACGTCCATGGAACTCGGCGGAAACGCGCCGTTCCTGGTGTTCGAGGATGCTGACCTGGACGCCGCCCTGGACGGTGCGATGCTCGCGAAGCTAAGGAACATGGGGGAAGCCTGCACGGCCGCCAACCGGTTCATTGTCCATGAATCGCTGGCGGGCGAGTTTGCCCGCCGACTGGCGGATCGTATGTCCGGACTGCGGCTCGGCCGGGGATCGGCTGAGGGGACCAACATCGGGCCGCTCATTGACGCGAAGAGCCGTACCAAGGTGGATGAGCTTGTGTCGGACGCCGTTGCGCTTGGTGCCTCGGTGCTGACGGGTGGTTCGCCCGCCGATGGGCCCGGCTACTTCTACCCGGCCACTGTCTTGGCTAATGTCCCCACCGATGCGAGGATCCTCCGTGAGGAGGTCTTCGGTCCCGTTGCGCCCATCGTCAGCTTTGCCTCGGAAGCGGAAGCCATCGCTTTGGCCAATGACACTGAATACGGACTCGTTGCCTACGCCTACACGCGCGATCTCAACCGGGGCATCAGGCTTTCCGAAAAGATCGATGTGGGGATGTTCGGGCTGAACACGGGGATCGTATCCAACCCCGCTGCACCTTTCGGCGGGGTGAAGCAATCCGGGCTCGGGCGGGAAGGCGGCTTTGAGGGCATCGAGGAATTCCTGGAAACGCGCTACATCGGCATCGCGGATCCTTCCTGATGCTCCGCATCCTGGTTACGGGCGGCACCAGCGGGATTGGTGCCGCCCTGGTGCGGGAGTCCCTGCGTGCAGGGCATTCCGTGTTTACTACTGGGCGCGACCCGGTCAAGCTTGATGCCCTGCTGGCGTCCTCGCCAGCAACCGGACGGCTTGGGGGAGTCGTGGCGGATGCGGGCGACTGGGAGCAAACGCGCGACGCCGTTGCTGCCGCCCGCGGCTTTATGGGCGGGATCGACGTCGCCGTGGCCAACGCCGGATTTTCTTCGCCGGGGGACCTCGCCGACGGTGATCCCCTGCTGTGGCGGGACATGGTGCTGACCAACGTCTACGGTCCGGCAATCCTGGCCAAAGCCGCCCTGCCCCAGTTGATGGAGAACCGGGGGCATATGGTGCTGATCGGTAGCACCGCCGGCCGGAAGGTCTACCCTGGCAACCTGTACACGGCCACCAAGTGGGCCGTCACTGGTTATGCCGAGTCCCTCCGGCAGCAATTGGTGGGGACCGGAGTGCGGGTCCTGCACATTGCTCCCGGCCATGTGGACACGCCGCTGTGGCGTGAAGCGCCGGACGCTTCGATTCCTCCCGAGTCCGTGGCTGGAACCATGCTGTGGGCACTTTCCCAGCCACCCGGCGTCGACGTTTCGGAGGTGATGGTGAGGGCCACAGGGCAGGCGTTCTAGCGCCTTTTCCTGCCTCCGGGCGTAAAATTGGCTCACTGGTACGGCGCTCACCGGACCTGCCGTTTTTCATTTTCCTGTGGAGGGGAGGTGGAAGAAATGGGACGTAAGTTGGAAGGCTTCCAGCACGTGACCGAGAGGCTGCAGTTCGTTTTCGGCCCCGCAACGCGTGGGGACACGGACTCTCCTGTAGTGCACAAGCACGATGATTTTGAGACCGCCTCGGAGGAAGACCTCAAGCACTTCGATGTCGAAACGGATTCCGAAGGGCACCACTACGCAGTCCGGAACGATGACCCCGGGCCCACCAGCACGGATTACAGCATGAAATGAAATGACGCAGAGGGGCCGGTCCACATGGACCGGCCCCTCTCCTTCCATCCATCAGTAAGCATGCTTATTATTAGATGGCAGGGTTGGATGCTGTCCGGAACGAAGGGGGCCAAGCATGAGTTTCCAGGATGACGCCGCGAGGATTCCGGCGACTACGGGATCAAACCCAAACGCCGGACCGCCGCCAGGGGGAGCCGGAACGCCGGTTCAACCCGCGAGCCCGCGCAGCGTGGATCCAACGGGGGTCGCGCAGCCAACAGTGCATCCTGAGAGCAGCCGACCCACGCGCACGGCCGCTGTGTGGGTGGCTGTGGCCGTCGGACTTGTGGTCCTGGTGCTGCTGATCGTCTTCTTTGTCCAGAACCAGGACATGGTCACTGTGAGGTTCTTCGGGCTTGAGGGGTCGCTGGCGCTGGGAACCACGCTGTTCATTGCGGCCGTCGGAGGCGGAGTACTGGTGGCCCTCGCTGGCGGTGCCCGCATCCTGCAGTTGCGGATCACAAACCACCGCCGCAAGCGGGCTGGCTAGTTAACTGCGGAAGGACCGGAGCAGGTGCTCCGGTCCTTCCGCAGTTAAATCCCGACGGCGGCACTCCCTGACGACGATCAGACCGCCCGGGTGGTGGGTCGTCTTAGCCTTCGCAGTCAGTGCAGTAGGCGACGCCATCCTTTTCGCGGGCAATCTGCGAACGGTGGCGGACCAGGAAACACGAGTTACAGGTGAATTCGTCGCTTGCCTGCGGGATGACCTGGATGACGAGTTCCTCGGCGACGATTTCGCCGCCAGGGCCGTTGGCGTCAAGGCCATCGGTCTCGTCGAGTTCCAGCACAACGCTCTTGGCTGTAGGGGCGCTGGCGGACTGGAGCGCCTGGAGGGACTGCTCCTGGTTTTCTTTGACGTCTGTGCGGAGTTCGTCGTAATCGGCTGCCACTTGTTTTCTTGCCTCTTCAGATAGGGGAGTTACGGCTATGCAACGTACAGCATGCCATGAAAATTCCACACCATACCGTAAAGAAGCAACATGTGGGGAAAACCACGGTAATGAAGGTCTCCAAAGTGGCAGCCGTCACGGCTAATTCAGCGCAGTTCGATCTCCAACTCCTGGAACGTGTCCGCCGAGTGGCGGCCCACCAGCAGGGTGAACGTCCCGGGCTCAAGCTGCCAGCCGCCGTCGTAATGGCCGAAAGCCTTGGCGGGAATCCGCACTTCGACGCTGTCCGTGCCGGATGGCGCGAGGTGCGTTCCGGCGTAGCCGGCCAGCCAACGGACGGGGCGTTCCACGGAGGAATCCGTGCGGGCCAGGTACACCTGGACCACTTCGCGGCCGGTGCGGGTGCCCGTGTTCCTGACCGGGACGTGCACCACCACTTCCTTGCCCGCGGGGACGCACTGCGGAGCGTGGGCCTTGCCGAGTTCGATGGTGGTGTGGCCCAGGCCGAAACCGAACGGCAAGGCAGGAGCGGCGCCGCCCTCTGCCTGCTGCTTGAGCCAGGCGCGGTAGCCCACGTGGATGCCCTCGGAGTAGACCACCTTTCCGTCCAGAGGGGTGGTGTTGAGGACGGGCACGTCTTCCAGTGCGGCGGGCCAGGTAGTGGGGAGACGGCCTCCGGGTTCCTCGTTGCCCAGCAGGATGTCCGTGATCGCGTGGCCGAATTCCTGCCCGCCGAACCAGCCCAGGAGCACGGCGCTCACATCGTCGAGCCACGGCATGAGGACCGGTGAACCCGAGTTCACCACCACCACGGTGCACGGGTTGGCGGCGGCAACGGCTGCCACGAGCTCATTCTGATGTCCGGGGAGGTCAAGGTTCTTACGGTCGAAGCCCTCGGATTCGATGGCGGCGTTGGTGCCGACCACCACCACGGCCACGTCCGATGCGCGGGCGATGTCCACGGCGGCGTCGATCTCGGCCTGCGGGTCCTCCACCACGGTTTCCTCACCCAGGAGGATGGCCGTGAACGGGATGACCTGCTGCTTCGGCAATTGGTACTCGGCCTCGATCCGGACCACCTCACCGGCAGTGGCCTCGATGGCGTGGACCGTCTTGGGCGGATCGAACAGGGCGGCTCCGAGGACATCGGTATCGTCCTCGAGCTCACCGTTGAACACTTCCTCGCCGTTCAAGGCAAAGCTGATCTGGCCCACCGTCCCGATTCCCAAGTGGTGGATGCCCGCGGTTTCTGCGGTCCAGTCGGTCTCCATGCGGATGGTTGCTGCACCTTCGGGGATGCCGATGCCGAACCAGATGAGGTGCGTGGCCAGCCGGTCCTCGCCCGAGATCACCGCGCCATCCGTGTCCAGGAAGGTGACCCGGATGCCCGGAACGTTGGAAACCGGGTTGTCGATTGCCGTGCGGGGGAAGGCCTGGAGGCCCTCGGCTACCTTGGCGCCACGCGCGAAGGTGACCTGGACGCCGTCGGGCAGTCCTTTCCTGAGCCCTTCCAGTGGCGAGGCGGTGTGCTTCGGCATGACGGTGGCGCTGCCGCCGCCCTGGGTGCGGGCCTCGTCGGCGTTGTGGCCAATGATAGCGACGCTCTTGAGCTGCGTGGCATCCAGCGGGAGGGTGCCTTGATTGCGGACCAGCACTGCGCCGCGCGTCGCTACTTCACGTGCGACGGCGGCACCGTTCAGTTCGGCGGGCGGCGCGGTGACAGCGGGTGTGAAGCCTTCGAGGGAGCCCACCCTTGCCGCCAGGCGCAGGATGCGGGTGACCTTCTCCAGGATGGCTTCCCGGCTGACCTTTCCCTCGTTGATGGCGGCCAGGAGCTTGGGGCCCCAATGGCCTACGGGGCCGGGCATTTCCAGATCCTGGTGGGCGTTCGCGGCCTCAACCGAGCGGACGCCGGTCCAGTCGGAGACCACTACGCCGTCAAAACCCCATTCCGTGGAGAGCGGGGTCTCCAGGAGCTTGTTCTCGCTGGCGGTGGTGCCGTTGATGGAGTTGTAGGAGCTCATCACCAGCCACGAACGGGCCTCGGTGATGGCGTCCTCGAACGCCGCGAGGTACAGCTCGCGCAGGGGACGCTCATCCACCACGGAATCGGCCGTGAAGCGGTCTGTTTCGGCCTCGTTGGCAATGTAGTGCTTTGGCGTGGCGCCGACGCCCATGGACTGCACGCCCTCCACATACCCGGCGGCGATGGTGGCCGTGAGCCGGGGGTCCTCGCTCATGCATTCAAAGTGGCGTCCGCCCAGCGGGGAGCGGTGCAGGTTGATGGTGGGGCCCAGGACGGCGTGCACACCCTTGCGGCGGGCCTCCTGGCCCAGGACCTGGCCGTACCGGCGGGCGGTTTCGACGCTCCACGTGGCGGACAATGCCGAGGATGAGGGCAGGGAAATGGAATCGTGGCGCTCATCGAAGTCCTCGCCGCGGACGCCTGCGGGGCCATCGGACATCACGATGCGGCTCAAGCCGATCTCCGGGATGGCATGCGTTGACCAGACATCGGCACCGGTCAGCAACTGGACCTGCTGCTCAAGGGACAGGCTCTGCGCCAATTCGCGGATTCGTGCCTCGGCATCGGGTGAACCGGCGGTGGGGGTGGTCACCGCGGGGGAGAGTGCGGGGTTCATGGCGTGACTCCTTTGTGCTTCGTGGACCTCAGCTTTCACTGTACTCGTCAAAACCGAGTCTGACTAGGTTTTTATGGTGTGAGGGTGAAATACACTGAACCAATGTCAACTTCGAAGGCGCGCGGCCAGTACGCAAAAGGTGCGGAGCGTCGGGAACAGATCATCCAGACCGCCACCGATGTTTTCGCCACCGAAGGGTTCGAAGGGACCGCGCTCAAACGCGTCGCCGAGCTGGTCGGAGTCCGGGAAGCCACGCTGTTCCACTACTTCAAGGGCAAACAGGAACTGCTCACCGCGGTCCTGGCCGAGAGGGACCGCCGCTCCGTTGCTGTGAGCGGAGAATCCGAAGTGGGGGTCCGTCTCATGGCGCCCATCGCTGAACGCAACCGGCGGGAGCCCGGGCTAACCACGCTCTACGCGGTCGCGTCCGCAACCGCCAACGATCCCGGGCACGACTCCCACGGCTACTTCAAAAAGCGCTACCAGAACGTGGTCCGCGAGGTCAGCGAGGACATTGCCCGCCGCCAGCGGGACGGCGAGGTCAGGGCGGACGTGGATTCCCTGACGCTTGCCCGGCTGGTCATCGCCGCCTTCGACGGGCTGCAACTCCAGTGGCTCTACGACAAGGACGTGGACATGGCGGAGGGGCTCCGGAAACTGGTGGACGTGCTGCTGGCCCCTGATGGGTCCACCTAGGACTCCTCCTGGCCGTGCCGCCACCACCGACTTTGAACCGGGACAAACCAGGAGATGCCTGAAAACGCGGCGTGTTCGGCGGGGCCGGTCCCAAAGTGGGTCGTGGTGGTACACCCCTGGGGTGGCAATCCTGATACAAACGCCGAAGGACCGGAGCGCGTGCTCCGGTCCTTCGAACGCACGACGGCGGCAGTCGCCGTCGTGGGTTTGCGTTGCTTTCGCTGGGGTCAGCGGCCGGTGCCGCCGTAGACGGTAGCTTCCGCTTCGCCGTCGAGCTCAAAGGCGTTGTGGATGGCGATGACGGCCGCGTCCAGCTTGTCGGCGCTGGTGACTACGGAGATGCGGATTTCCGAGGTGGAAATCATGTCGATGTTGATCCCGGCGTCGGACAGGGCCTTGAAGAAGGTGGCCGAAACGCCCGGGTGCGAACGCATGCCGGCGCCGATCAGGGAGAGCTTGCCAACGTTCTCGTTGTACTCGATGCTTTCGAAACCGATCTGGCCCTCGGCAGCGCGCAGTGCGGTCAGGGCGTCGGCGCCTTCGACGATCGGCAGGGTGAACGAAATATCCGTGCGGCCCGTGCCGTGGGTGGAGACGTTCTGGACGATCATGTCGATGTTCGAGTGGGCATCGGCAATGACCTGGAAGATGGCTGCGGCCTTGCCGGGGATGTCCGGAACGCCGACTACGGTGACCTTGGCTTCGGACCGGTCGTGTGCAACGCCGGAGATGATTGGCTGCTCCAAGGCAACTCCCTCTTGAATGTTGAACTTTTCGTTGGCGCCCGGGATGACCCAGGTGCCTTCGTGGTGGCTGAATGAGGAACGGACGTGCAACGGCACACCAAAACGCCGCGCGTACTCCACACAGCGGAGATGCAGGATCTTGGCGCCGGAAGCGGCAAGTTCCAGCATTTCCTCGCTGGAGATGCGGTCAATCTTCTGGGCGGAGGAAACCACCCGGGGGTCGGCCGTGTAGACGCCGTCCACGTCCGTGTAGATCTCGCACACATCCGCTTCGAGCGCTGCGGCAAGGGCGACGGCGGTGGTATCCGAGCCGCCGCGGCCAAGCGTGGTGATCTCATTGGTGCTACGGCTCATGCCCTGGAAACCGGCCACGATGGCGATGTGGCCCTTGTCCAGGGCGGTACGGATGCGGTGAGGATCGACGTCGATAATCCGCGCCTTGCCGTGGATACCGTCGGTGATCATGCCGGCCTGGGAACCGGTGAACGACTGGGCCGAGGCGCCGAACTTGTTAATGGCCATGGCGAGGAGGGCCATGGAGATGCGCTCACCGGCGGACAACAGCATGTCCATCTCACGGGCGGGAGCGGAATCGGTAACCTGTCCTGCCAGATCAAGGAGTTCATCGGTGGTGTCGCCCATGGCGGATACAACAACCACAACCTCGTTGCCGGCCTTTTGCGCATCCACGACGCGCTGGGCCACCCGTTTGATGCCATCAGCATCGGCAACCGAGGAACCGCCGAACTTCTGGACGATCAGCTGCTTGGTAATGGCAGCCCCGTCAGGGAGCTCTTCGGTTTTCACTTCGGTAGTGGGCATAGTCATGCGCGCACCCTCACTGCATCAATAGGGTTCGAATCCTGCGTACTGACTTCCAATTGGAGCACGCCGGCGTAGCTTATTTGGCCAGTTTATCGCCGCTGACTCCCCGGGCAGGAATTGTGACCAAATGGCGGTTGCCCTGGCCGTTTCGGCCCACCCCTGTCCGGAGTACCATCCCATTTATGACTCAAGCGAGGACCCGTGGGCAAGGTTCCTGAAGAACGTGCCGCCAGGGCCGGGAACGACTCTGCCCAAGGCCGTGATTCGGACTACGAGCTCATCGGTGGCAGCGGCGTCATCGACGACCACTTCACGTACCGTGATGCGGTGGCAGAGAACGAGCCTGGACCGCCGAGGCCCGGTGCCTGGGAAGTAATCCGGGGTGCTGCATGGCTTTCGTGGAGGGATGCCCGGGCTGCCTTTGCATCCCTGTGGTTTTGGGTGGCCTGCGCAGCCGGAATCCTGGCCTCGTGGGGACTGGCCGAAGGCGTCGTTGCTTTCGGAGAGGCAAACGGTTGGTTCTCGACTCCGGTGGCCGGAGCCGACTACCTGCTCATGGGAGCCTTGCTCGCGATCACAGCTGCCGTCCTTGGTGCGCTATGGGGCTTTCAGAGGCCTTGGTCCAGCCTGGGAGTTGCCCTGCTGTCCGGCATTCTGCGCGGTGCCGCGTATGGCCTACCGGCCGGAACCGTCCTCGCTGTGGTGGGTGCCCGCAGCGGTGGGCCGTTCGGGATGGCGGCCGCCGCCGTCGTCCTCGCTGTGGTGGAAGTGGCACTGTTCGGCCTGATCGGCGCGGGACTGCGGGCGTGCTTCGCGCACCCAGCAGCGGGCGCGGTCCTGCTGACGTTGCTGCTTGTTTTCCTGGGGTTCGGGAACATCGTCGCGACCATCATGCTGCTGCCATCCACCATGTCAGTGGAACAGGCGTCCGTCCCCATCAATGTGGAGCGGGATGATGCCGGACGGATTACTGCGTTCGAATGCGTCGGGCAGCTGCATCCGGTGGACGTTGCCCACACCGACCGGGTGGCCTGGATAGCGGCAAGTAATCCGGCCATGGTTTTCGGCAGTGTTGCCGCCGAGACCATGTCCCAGGACAACGAACTTGCCTGGGTGCTGTTTGGCCTGCAATGGGCCGCCGATGGGCCGCAACGCTATGTGCCCTGCCTTGGCGGGGAATCCAGCGACGGCCTGCCGCCGACCATACCGGTGGCGCTGACGGGCCTGGCACTGCAAGGTGCGGTGGCTGCCCTGGTTTTCGTGCCGGGGCGGTATGCCCGGTCGCGGCGCCCGGTTGGTGCCTCCGGCTAGGCCAACGCGTTGCGGCGGCCCTCGAAGGCGCGACCGAGCGTCACTTCGTCGGCGTATTCGAGGTCGCCGCCCACAGGCAAACCGGACGCCAGCCTGGTCACGGCAATCCCGATCGTCTTCAGCATGCGTGCGAGGTAGGTCGCCGTTGCTTCGCCTTCAAGGTTGGGGTCCGTAGCGATGATGATCTCCTGGATGGCGCCATCGTTAAGGCGGGTCAGGAGTTCGCGGATCCTGAGCTGTTCCGGTCCCACGCCCGCGATCGGATTGATGGCACCGCCCAGCACGTGGTACCGGCCACGGAAGGTCCTGGTACGTTCAACGGCCAGGACGTCCTTGGACTCCTCCACCACACAGATCACGGAGGGGTCCCGCCGCGGGTCGCGGCAAATATTGCACGTCTCCTGCTCCGTGACGTTGAAGCAGACGGAGCAGAACTTCACTCTCTCCTTGACGGTTGTGATGGCAGCAACCAGCCGCTTCATGTCCTCGGGGTCTGCCTCGAGGATGTGAAAAGCCAGGCGCTGAGCCGATTTAGGGCCCACGCCGGGGAGCCGGCCGAGCTCGTCAATCAGCTCTTGAACTGCACCTTCGTACACAATTTCCTCGTTCGTTTAGTTGCTCGTGGGCTGTAGCGCCACGTCAGCGCAGGTGGAGGGGCGAGCCGTCCAACGCCCGTTCCTCGATCAGCTTTCCGCCCAGAATACGCTCCACGGCGGCACGCCCAAACACCCGCGATTCCTCGATGGTTTCGTCTTCCGGGCTCGGGATGTCCTCAGCTGTGGCTTCTTGCTGGACATGGGTGCGGGTGGGCGCCTGGACACGACCCATCTGGGCTTCCGGGCTGTTGGTCAGCCGCTGGTACAGGCTCTGCTTGACCGGCCTTCCCGACGGCGCACCCTCCTCGAGCGTCGCGACGGAGCCGCGCGCTTCCAGGGGCTCAGCTGATGCTGCTGTTGAGGGCCATGCGGCGGGGGCTTGGGCTTGTGCGCCCGCAGTTCCGGGCCAGTCCGACGCCGGTGCGACGTCCCAGCCCGACGGTCCGGTCTGTTCGCCACTGGTTGGGCGGCCGTACTCCGCGGTCTGCGGGATCTGCGCCGCTGCCGGTTCGTAATCCGGGACGCTGGCCGATGCTGCTTCCTCGGCCGGCTGGGTGGACTTGGCGCCCACGTTGGATTCCGTTCCGACCACCCACGTGCCCGGGGCGTGCTCGACGGCCCGGGACCACGGATCCTGGGTGCTGTCCGGCTGGGTGGTGGTTTCGGGGGCGTTGTGGTTGGTGGTGCCGGAGGCCGGGGTGCTTGCCCGGGACGGTGACGGGGCAGGGCTTGCCTGGGTGGTGGGCTCCCAATCCATTGGGGGTTCCTCGTCCAGGGGCGGGGCATCCTCGTCCAGCGGGGGACCCCAATCGTCGTCGGGGTACGAGTAATCGCCCGCCGACTCCGGGATGGAAGGCATTGCCTTGGGTGCCTGTGTGGTTTCCTCCGGACCGGGGGCGTTCGGCCCGGTGACGGAGGCTTGCGTGGCGCTCCGAGCAGCCGGGCCCGTGTTGAATGTGCTGCTGGCGCTTGAGGGTGGGGTGCTGCTTGTGGTTGCGCCTGCTCCTGTGGGCGCCAGTCCCCAGGCCGTATCTACGGCCGAGACGGCGCTGGGCGTCGACGGTGCAGCGGCCGTTGCCGGCGCAGATGGTTGTGGTGGCGCAGGCGCCTGTGCCGGTTCCGGAACAGGCGGAGCCGGGGTCTCCCGGCTAGTAGGCGCTTTTGGGTTTGGCTCAGAGCTCGCTGAGCTGTTGCCGCCAGCGACTGCCACGATCTGGCAGTCGATGCCGATGGTTTTGTGGATCGCCTGCCGAAGGTTCTCCGAGTGGTCGCCGCGCCCGAAGGCTCCCGCGAGGCCACCTGTGGTGAAGGCAAGCGTCAGGACCTGGCCGTCGAATTGGGCAACCTGGGCATTCGGTTCAACCAGCGCCCACGTGCTGCGCTTGATCTTGGTCAAGGTTTGCAGGACTTCAGGCCACGCACGACGAAGAGCCTCGACGTCCCCGGCACCGGCCGGTGCGTTTGACGGTGCGTTCGACGGTGCCGGGTTGGATTGCGCCGGGTTGGACGGTGCTGGGTTGGACGGTGCCGGGTTGGACGGGACGGTGTTGGACGGTGCCGGGGTGCGGGTGGGCGCGGTTGCGGGTGGCGGTGTTTGTGCCGTCGGTGGGGTGGCGGTGTGGGACTGATCAGCTGGTGACGTCCGATCTTCCACCGGCCAGTCGTTGGTGGATACCCGGGGTGCCGTGAGTGGGGAGCGGGATTCCGTGGGGTCTGGCTGTGCCGGGGCCGACGGCGCTGCGGATTGCTGTGCCGGGGCCGGCTGCTCCGCCGGGGCCGATGGGGCGTGAGTGGACGGGCTCGGCTGTTGGGCAGCCTCGGCCTGAGAGGCCGGGCGCGCTGACGGCGCAGGCGCTGCCTGCTGTGGTTCGGGTGCCGCTGGCCGGACGCCGGACCCGGCGTTGCTTGCTGGCGCGGCGGAAGCAGCCCCAACCGACGGTGCCGTGGCGGCGGAAGCCGGGATCCCGGCGTCGCCCGCGTAATTAAGGCGACGTTCCACGCGGTCGATGCGCGCGGCAATTCCCCGCTCCGTCTGCTCAGAGCTGGGCAAAAGGATGCGGGCGCAGAGCAGCTCCAGGTGCAGGCGCGGGGAGGTGGCGCCCGTCATCTCGGTGAGGGCGGTGTTGGTGACGTCCGCAGCCCGGGAGAGCTCGGCGGCGCCCAGGTTGGTGGCCTGGTTGCGCATGCGTGCGATCTGGTCCTCGGGCATGCCACGGAGGATTGCCTGGGCGCTCTCCGGCATGGCCTGGACGATGATGAGGTCGCGGAACCGCTCCAGCAGGTCCTCGACGAAGCGCCGGGGATCATGGCCGGTTTGGATCACGCGGTCCACGGCGCGGAACACTGTTGCCGCGTCTGCGGCGGCCACGGCATCAACGACGTCGTCCAGCAGCGAAGCGTGGGTGTAGCCCAGGAGGGCCACGGCGAGCTCGTAGTCCAGGCCGTTGGGTCCGGCGCCGGCCATGAGCTGGTCCAGGACGGACAACGAGTCACGGACGGAACCGCCGCCGGCCCGGATCACGAGCGAGAGGACACCTGGGGCCACCGGAACGTTCTCCTGGTGGCACAACAGTTCCAGGTACTTCATGAGCGGCTCGGGCGGCACCAAACGGAACGGGTAGTGGTGCGTGCGGGAGCGGATGGTCCCGATGACCTTGTCAGGTTCCGTGGTGGCGAAGATGAACTTGATGTGTTCCGGCGGCTCTTCGACGATCTTGAGCAAAGCGTTGAAGCCGGCGGACGTGACCATGTGGGCCTCGTCGATGATGAAGATCTTGTAGCGGTCGCGGACCGGGGCGAACGTAGCGCGCTCGCGGAGGTCCCGGGCGTCGTCCACGCCACCGTGGCTGGCAGCGTCGATCTCGATCACGTCCAGGGAACCAGAACCGCCGCGGGCCAGCTCGACGCAGCTGGGGCACGTACCGCAGGGGGTATCCGTGGGACCCTCGGCGCAGTTCAGGCAACGGGCCAGGATGCGCGCGGAGGTGGTCTTGCCGCAGCCGCGGGGACCGGAGAAGAGGTAGGCGTGGTTGACGCGGTTCTTGCGAAGCGCCGTCATCAACGGCTCCGTGACGTGTTCCTGCCCTATAACGTCCGCGAAAGAGTCCGGACGGTAGCGTCGGTACAGGGCAGTTGTAACAGTCACAGGGGAAACCTACCTATAGGGACTGACATTTAAATAAGAGACCCCTCATGCACCCGCCAGAGCCCATCTACCCTTGCTACCTTCCGGTCCTGGGGGAGTTCAACAGGATGACGCCACATGAGGGGCCGTCGACAAGCTTACCCGAACTTACTTCGGGGTTCGAATCGGCTGGTGAGGGGTGTGGAAAACGCCCGACGGCGGGTGGCGGCGTGCCGCTGAACCGGCTAGTTCCGGACGTCCCGCGCCACGAACTTCCAGCCGGCCAGCAGCAGCAAGCCAGCCGTCCAGGCAGCCGTGGCAGTGGCCGCCACGGGGACTCCGAGGCCAGCGTTCGGGAACGAACCGGTGACCAAACCGGCGTCGAACAGCTGGACTCCGGCGATGGTTGGCAGGTAGACAAGGGCGGGTCCCAGAAGGAGCAGCATCATCGAGAGCTGGGACAGGACGATCAGCAGGAACAGGGGGATCAAACCCTGCCTAAGAAGGATGCCCAGCGAGAAGCCGATCAACGCAGACGCGTCCCAGAAGGCGATGGCACCCAGCCAACGGAAAACCAGCTCTGCCGGAAGGCCGCCGCCCAAGACGGACAATTCGCCGATGGCCGCCTGCGACAACAAGCTCAACAAGGGGATAGTGACCAAACCGAGCGCAGTGACGAACAGCATCAAAGCCGCACACTTCGCTCCGTAGAGGCGCCAGCGTTGGGGGACTGCCACCATGCTGGAACGCAACTGCCCTGAGACGAACTCGCTGCTGGCTGAGATGACTCCGATGACGATGATCCCGATGAGGCCAAGCGCCACCCAGTCGAAGCCTACGGTCGCCGGACTTGCGCCAGGTGCCAGGTCCGGATCATGGCGCCGGAGCCCTTCCCCCACCGGCCCCGCTTGTGACCACCCCATGAGGACGACGACGGCGAAAGTCGCCAGGGCGCTGATCCACACCGCCCGCAGCGTGGTGAGTTTGGTCAGTTCCGAGACCAGCAGCCGGGGCCGGCTCCTGGCGATGTCGGGCGCACTCACGATGCACTTCCCAACGCCGGGTTGCCGGTCAGCCCGAAGTACGCCGTCTCGAGGTCCGGATAGCCTGCAACCAGGTCTGGAACACTGCCCGAACGGACAATACGGCCTTGGGAAATGACCACTACGTGATCTGCCATGTGCTCCACCTCGTTGATGAGGTGGCTTGAGAGCAGGACGGTCTTGCCGGCCTCGGCGAGGCTGCGCAGGAGCATGCGGATCCAGCGGATGCCGTCAGGATCCAGTCCATTGGTTGGCTCGTCGAGGACCACGATCCGGGGATCGCCCAGAAGTGCCGCCGCTATTCCAAGCCGTTGGCCCATCCCCAGGGAGAACTTGCCAACGCGTTTTCCGGCCGCATCCCGAAGGCCCACCAACTCAAGGACCTCAGGGATACGTGAGGTGGGGATGCCGTTGGACTGGGCCATCCACGTGAGATGGGCGCGTGCGGTGCGGCCCTTGTGCGCGCCGGAGCCATCGAACTGTGCACCAATGGTCCACAAGGGCGAGGCGAAGTCCCGGTAGGGCTTTCCTTCGATCAGCGCCGATCCGCTGTCCTCGCGGTCCAGCCCCAGGAGCAACCGGAACGTGGTGGACTTTCCCGCGCCGTTGGGTCCAAGGAAGGCCGTCACTTTTCCCGGCTCGGCCGTCAGCGTGACATCTTCTACGCCGGCCGATTTCCCGTAACGCTTGCACAGTTTCTTGATTTCGATCACTGGATTCTTCTCCCTTTGGTTCTCAACTTCGGACCGGCTGGCGGATGAACAGCACCAAAGCACCACCCATTGCCGCCGTCACCCAGGCAAGGAGGACCAGCCCACCTCCCACCGGCCCCAGGGCATCAACGGGGAGTGGAGGCTGTTGGTAGAGTTGCGCGCCGGCTTGGTCCGGAAGAAACTTCGCTGCGGGTGTGATCGGAAGCAAATACGTGGACACAACCAGGGCCAAGGCCAGGACCGCGCTCATCGCTGCCAGGCCGCTGCGGAGGATGACGGACAGGGCATAAGTGAAGAGGGCAATGAGGATCCAGTAGAGGACCACACCCAGGAGTACGTCGGGCGTTATCCGGGCACCCTCTGCGGAACACTCCACGGCAAGGCACCGGACCGCTGTTGCTCCCACCACGCTCGGGATTGCCGTCAGCAGCACGCCCCCGGAAACCACCAGTGCCTTGGCGGCGAAAACCGCGGAGCGTTGCGGAACGGCAATGAGGGTGCTGCGGAGCGAGCCGGAGTCAACCTCCTGGTGCACTGCCCAGGCGCCCAACAGGATGGCGCCTATCTGGCCGAAATGAAGGATCGTGAGGAAAGCGCTGCCCGCGTCCAAACCGCCGGTTTCCTCGGGTTTTCCCGCCGCGAGTGCCGAGGCAACCAATGCGGTGGTGATCCACGAGAAGCCGATGCCCAGGAGGATGGTTCCGGCTGCCGTGTAAAGGAACAACGGCAGCGTCAAGAGCTTGGTGCTTTCCGCCCTGGCAGCGCGGAAAAGAGTCACGGTCCACGTTTGGTCACGGACGGGCATGCCCGTTGCTGCCTCAACCAACGGCGTCGTGCGCGTAAGGCAGCGCCCCGCCGTCGGACTCCCTGTTGAGGAACTGCTTGGCGGCCAGCTCCCGGTACAAGGGCGACTTCCGGACCAGCTCAGCGTGCGTACCCGAGGCGGCCACCCTGCCCCGGTCCAGGACCAGGATCATGTCAGCGCCCTGCACGGTGGCCAACCGGTGGGCAACGATCACCAGGGTGCACCCCGACGCGCGCTCGGCAATGAGCTCCTGGACCCGGTCCTCGCTGACGCCGTCAAGGTTGGAGGTTGATTCGTCCAGGATCAGCATCGCCGGGTTTCCCAGGAGTGCCCGGGCCACCGCGATCCTCTGGCGCTCGCCGCCGGACAGCAGGACGGCTCCCTCGCCGATCCCGGCGTCGAGTCCGTGCTCCGAGCGCCGGAGCACGGACCCCAGGTTCAAGTGCTCCAGGATGGACACCATGTCCTCGTCAGTGGCGTGTGGCTTTCCGATGCTGAGGTTGTCACGCAGCGTTCCCGCAAGCGCCGGTGCGTCCTGTTCGACGTAGGCTATCCGCGAGCGGACTGCTGACCTGGTGACGGTTTCGACGTCGGCACCCCCGAAGAGGATGCGGCCCTCCGAAGCGTCGTAGAAGCGGGCGATGAGGTTCAGGATGGTGCTCTTACCGGCTCCGGACGGACCGACGATGGCCACTGTTTGCCCGGATTCCACGCGGAAAGAGACATCGCTGAGCGTCCCCTGCCGGCCCGGCTCCCCGCCGTCGTGGTCGGTGTACTGAAAACCCACGCCCTCAAACACCAGGCTCGAATCGCCAATGTTGCCGGTAGGTGCACGCTTTGGCTCGTCGTTCTCCACTGGAAGCTGGAGGATCTCGTTGATCCGGGCCACTCCGCCCAGGGCCTCGCCAATGGCGGTGACGGTACCGAAGAGCTGACCGAGCGGCACGATCAGGAGGAACAGGAAGAGGATAAAGGAGACAAGGTCGGCCACCGTCAGAGCTCCGGACGCCACCCTCCAGCCGCCGACGCCGATGACGGCGAGGAAGGTGGCCTGCGTGGAGATGGACGAGATGGGCGAAACAACTGCGGTTGTGGCGGCCACCTTGAGCCCCACCTTCCACACGCCTGTAGCGTCGTCCTCCACGCGGCTCGCTTCGTGCGCCGTGGCATTGGCGGCGCGGACCGTCCGGGTGGCCCTGATGGCGCGATCCATCGAGGCGGCCAGCTTGCCCAGGGAGTTCTGCACACCGAGGCTGGCACGTTCAATATGAGATGTCACCCAGGCCACGGCAATGACCGCGGCCACGGCGGCACCAACGGCAATGAGCAGCAGGATCGGGTCCAGGAAGAACATGGAAACGAGCGCGCCAATGACAGTGAAGATGCCGGCGAAGGACTCGACGAAACCTTGGCTGAGCATATTGCGGACCACGGTGGTGTCCGTAGTGACCCGAGCCACGAGGTCTCCCACGCGGCGTTGGTCAAGCGTGGCCACAGGCAAGTGGAGGATGTGGTGGATCAGGCCGTGCCTTGATCTCCTGATGGCCGTCTCCGCGGTGCGCTGGATCAGGTATTGGTTGACCCCGCCCAGGATTCCGCCGACGACGACGAGCCCGCCTACCAGCCACGGCAGCAGTTCAAGGGGCCTTGAGCCGGTAACACGGTCGATTACCTCGCGCACCAGCAACGGTTGTGCCAGGGAAAGACCGGACCCGGCGAGGCTCAGGACAATGATCACCACTAGTAACCGGCGCTGGACGGCGACGTGGCGGAACAGTTCGGCCAGCCCTGCCCGCCGGGAACCCACAGCCTGGGTTTCGATGGTCATGAGGCGGTTCCTGGTTGGCTGACGGAGAGCACCGGGACGTAGCTGCTGATGGCCGACGGCTCGTCCACGGGCTCACCGTCCACCTCTACCCACGCGTGTGCGGTGAATGGTTCAAGCCGGTAGCCGGTCTTCCAGGCAGGGGAGTGGCCCTCCAGGCGGCAGAGGAGGAACACGGCGATGGAACGCTGCAAACAGCCCTCGCCCGCACACCGGGAGCTGACCGCGCACACGGCAGCCCGGATGCGGCGCGCTTGGGCATGGCTGCTTGGACGGGAGCGGTGCACCATGGCCCGGAAGACTGACTCAAGCAGAGCCGGGGGAAGAAGGGTCATGGGCCACGCCAAAGCAACCACGGTCCGCGTTCTCAGCAATGCCAGTCCCCGGGGCATGATGGCGCGCTGGGGAACGATGGGCAGGCTCATTGCCGCACCCGCTGGATGATTCCATGCTGCTGCAGCTCTGCCAGGAGTGCCTGAACATCCTCGCGCACGCGTTCCCGGTCCACCTCGTAGGCCTCTGCGATGGAGGTGATGAGGCTGTTGACCGGCCGACCCAGCCGGATGCCTTCCATCACTTCTCCCGCCGTTGCGTTCCCGCGCCAGTACGAGCCGCCTCGTGCGTCGAAAACCGTCAGGCCGTCGTCGTCGAGGTTGAACGTCAGCTTGGGCGCGGGTTTAAAAACGTCCGTATCAGCGATCACCTTGGTGGCTTTCCTCATATGAGTCTCCTTATCCATCGCTCCACACCAGCCAGGTGCTCCAGTTCATACAGTTCGTCCGTGCCGATGACCGGCATGCTGAGCGCCGTCCGTACGGCAGTCGGGTCAACGTGTCCCAGGTCCACCAGGCAGCTGTCATCGAACAGCCGGGACAGTTCGCGGCGCCTTGCCTTGAACTCCTGGAAGAGGTCCGAGCTGTATTCCCCTTTGTCTTCGCGGGTGAAGATCCAGCGGGGTACCACTCCGTTGGTGGCGCGGGCCAGGAGCGGTTTGCTTTCCACCACGCCCAGGATCGCTTCGACAGGCAGGTTCTGGACGAGCCGAATGACGTGGTCGTCCAGGAAAGGCGCTTCCCATGCGACGCCCAGCTGGCTGTACGCCTGGTTGACTTGCCGGGCGATCTCGCCTTGGAACATCAGGGATTCGGTCATTTGGTGCTTGAAGCGCTCGGCGTGGTGGGGTCTTGCTCCCCGTTCCAGGCCTTCGCGCACTTTGTACGCCACCGCCTCGCGGGCTTCCTTGGTGGCGAACCGTGACAGGCCGAACCCCGGAGTCCACGAGAAGGCTTCGCCGGGTCCATCAACCGGATTGCCAACATTCCCGGCGCGCCGCAGCACCTCCGTGTCGAATCCGACTTTTGAGGCGACGGCCCGGCCGAGCGACAGGGCCGGCCAGCGCTGCATTTTGCCGAGCCGCCGCAGGACGCGGACGCCGGCTTTCCAGGAGGACGTGGAGAGGAGCCCGAGGGCCATGGCGGGAAGAGGATCGAACAATTCGTCTCCGCCAATCCCGGTCAAATGGGCGCGCACACCGCGTCGGGCGGCATCTGCGAACAACGAGCCCAGGTGGTGCGAGTTCGCAGCCCAACCGGGAGGGCCGTCGTCGAGCGCGCCAATGGCGGGGTCTGGTTCGCCAAAGGCGGCAGAGGTGGACGTCAGCGATTCCAGTTCAATGAGTTGGCCCCGCAAGACGTCGGCTGCCCTCCGGGCGAACTCGGAATCGCGGTTCTGCGGATCGTCGGTGCCCGCGTGATAGAAGATGCTTCCTTCCTGCAGCGAGTCCAGGAAGAAGGCCAGGCTTGTGGAGTCCATTCCGCCTGACACATCGGCGCTCACCGTTCCGTAGCTGGCCAGCCGTCCTGCGATGGATTCCTTGAGTGCACCGGACATGGCATGTGCCGCGTCCGACAGATCGGCGAAAGGTTCACCCGCCACGGGTGCAAGGTCCACCGACTTGGCGCGGCCATTGCTGAAGGTCAGGGCGAAGCCGGGCTGTACGGCGTGAACACCTTCCCAAAAGGGCAAGTGGCGAAGGAAGCCAGGCAGGTTGGAGCACAGTGCCAATCGGACACGGTTTTGGTCCAACTTCCTCTTGGCGATACGACGCAGGGCGCCCTGGGATGTTGATCCGACGTGGTTTCCCTCGATGTCGGTCCAGTACAGCGTCCGTGCCGTGGAAAGCGAGCCGTACGCGAAAGGGGCGTAGCGCGGCTCCGGACCTTCAGCCGGGGCCTGGTCGCGGCTGGGCCGGGTAACGGAGTCGTAGTCCGGATCGAGGAAGGTGGTCTGGGCACCGGCAGGAATCAACCCTGTCTGGCCAGCGGCGGAAGCATGGTGGGGAAGGAAGTATTCATGCATGGAATCGATGGCACCTGCGGTATTCGTCGGAGGGTGGAGAGTTGCGCAGAGCGGGAGCCCCGTCCCGAGGGTAGGGCTCCCGCCTGAACGGCGTGATGCGGGTTAGCCAATGATGATGATCTTGAACAAGGCGCGACCGCCGAAGATGTCACGCCAACGGCCGATCCAATAACCATTCGTCACCTTGCGGAACGAACCAACCCGTGCGATGCGCGGAGCAGAATAGGTGTTTTCCATCGATTTCCTCCTTCCCTTGGAGAGTCTGGTTTCCTGGACATGTTTGCTGGTTAACTAACAAACCCGGGATTCACTGGGTTTGAAATTCATTGTTCCTCCAGCTGATTCCCTAAAGTCAATTCCGGGAAAGTTGGGTCCGTGCCGGGTGGACCACCTCATGCAAGGGATGATCCTTTGCCAAAACCCGTTGCCGAAATCAACACGGGTTACCGCAAAGAGGCGGAACCCGTCGTGGGCTGGCTCAAGGTCCTAGCAGAACCAGGGCTTGAAAATGGAGCGGCCGCAGAAGAGGTCGCGGTACCGGCCGCACCAGATTCCGTTCGTTACCTTGCGGAACGAGCCGGCGTGGGCAATGCGGGGAGCTGAATAGCTGTTTTCCATCGTGATCCATCCTTTTGAAGGAAACGTTGTTCAGGCGGATTGCCTGACGTGAATTGAGTATTGCCATCCATGGGAACAGGACAAAATCCTCCCGGCCCGCGATTTGGCATTTCCGGCTCCCATTCTTCGCTGTGTGTCATAATGGCCGTGCGGAGGCCATAAGCGGTTTCCGTGGTTGGCTCCGGAGGGTTCCCTCTAAAGTCGATTTCTGCAAACGAAGCTTCCCGCCGGGTTTCATGCGCTTGAACGAAAGGGTTTGCATGTCAAAAGTCGTTCTCTGAATCAAAAAGCGAGAAACCCAAGAAAGGGAGGTTTTTGGGAAATTGTTGGAAGGAAATATTTCAGTTGGTTACGCGAGGGAAGGGACGGTGGGTCCATCGCTTTCGTTCCAAATCGCTACCCTCAAGGCGGCGGGAGCAGTGAAGGTGTATGAGGAGCGCGCCTCGGGAGCTACTGAAATCAGGGAGCAGTGGCGGGCTTGCATCGAGGACCTGAAGAGCGGAGACACGCTCATGGTCAGTGACATGTCCCGCCTGGGCCGTAGTGCCGTGGATCTCGCCGATATTGTTGCCGCGCTCGCCGGAAAAGGCGTCAGGTTCCGCGCCCTCGCTGAACCGTGGCTGGATACGGGGAGCCCCTGCGGCCAACTCATCCTTGAGATCTTCGAGGCGATTGGCAGATACGAGCGCAACAGGATGTCCGAGCGCACCAGGGCCGGGCTGAATGCGGCGCGTGCCCGCGGACGGCTTGGCGGGAGGCCTCCAGCGATGACGCAGAACAAGCTGGAGACGGCCCGCGACCTCAGGCTCAAGAAGATGACCCTCGGCGAAATCGCCAGCACGCTGGGTGTCAGTATCTCCACCGTTGCAAGGGCGTTGGGTGGTGGCCCGCCCTAGCGGCCGGGTAGCGAACCCAATGAATCAAGCAGGCGAATCCCCGGATGTGGGGGCCCAGACCCTCACCGCCACCCCTGTACCGGCCAGGTCATGAAAGCCGGTTCCTCATAAGGGTGTGCTGCCCGTAAAGCCAGCACCACGCCGTCGAGCATGTCCGCGGCAACCACGCACTCAATCCGCACTTCAGGCACCTGCTCCGCCATGCCCACTTCACCGATGAAGGGTTGGGCTCCCGCGAGGGGCGTGAAATGGCCCGTCCCCGGGGAGGTGAAGGCGCAATGCGAGTAGTCGCCGATCCGGCCAGCGCCGGCATCCCCGATCGTCCGTAGAACCTCGTTCACGTGGCCTACCGGAACGTAGGCAACCAGGGCATGGAGCTGCGTCATGGGCACATCCTGTCAGTAAAGAACTCCAAATGGCGGCGAAACCATTGCATATCCGCGAGTCACAGCGGACCATAAGTATGTACACCGATTGGGGCAATTTCCAGATTGTGAGCTGCGGGGCCTGGGCAAGAGGGGCCGGACCCGGCAGCTCAACGGTGATACCGCAAGAATGGGCGCGTTGGGGGCGTCCATTTTTCCGTTAAAGCGTGGGTTGAAAGCGCCACCTGATCCGAGTGCCAACCCCCGATTGGGCGATGCCGAAATTCTCAGGTACAGTAGTATCTGCTTTCGGTTCGGAAGCAAGGAGAATTCGCCTAGCGGCCTATGGCGCACGCCTGGAACGCGTGTTGGGTTAACGCCCTCGGGGGTTCAAATCCCCCATTCTCCGCGGTTGGCCCCGGTCCCTTTGGACCGGGGCCTTTTGCGTGCCCGGGAATCGTGCTGGGATTACTGGCGGGTTATAGGACAAAACGTGTGTAAATCCCGGGTGTGTCAGGCTCGTCCGGCCCATCCGGTGCGGTGCCAAAGGCCTTCGTCGGGGCTGAGGCCGGAGCTG